>CAZBNM010000044.1:348-20060 GCA_964493495.1 uncultured Bacteroides sp. | reverse complement strand
GGGTCACACCCTCGAAATAGTCGCTCTGGCCGTGGGCGAAGTCATACATCGGATAAACCTTCCAGGTCGTGCCCGTACGGTGGTGGGGAGTCTTGATTATGCGATACATGATCGGGTCGCGGAAATGCATGTTCGGCGATGCCATGTCGATCTTGGCGCGGAGCACACGCGAGCCTTCGTCAAACTCGCCTGCATTCATGCGCATGAAAAGATCCAGGTTCTCCTCCGGCGTGCGGTCGCGGTAGGGGCTGTGCGTGCCCGGCTGCGTAGGCGTCCCTTTCTGGGCGGCTATTTCCTCCGAGCTCTGATCGTCCACATATGCCTTCCCCTCCTTGATCAGGCGAACGGCCAGATCGAACAGCTGCGGAAAATAGTCCGAAGCATAGTATTCGCGATTCCCCCAGTCGAATCCGAGCCAATGGATATCCTCGCGGATCGAATCTACATATTCCACATCCTCCTTCACCGGATTCGTGTCGTCGAAACGCAGATTGCACGTACCCCCGAATTTCTCAGCCACACCGAAATCCATGCATATTGCCTTCGCATGGCCTATGTGCAGGTAGCCGTTCGGTTCCGGCGGAAAACGCGTGCTCAGGCGCCCGCCGTTCTTTCCGGCCGCAAGATCGCCGGCCACAATCTCTTCTACAAAATTAAGCCCTTTCTTCTCCTCGGGCTGCTTTTCTTCCTTGATATCCATTGTCGTTTCGGAAATGTTTGGGAATTTTCTCTTTTAAAGCGCAAAAGTAACAATTTTCAGCGAAATCTCCAACCCTACATAGCGCCAAGACTCCGCATATAAGCCGCCGTGGGCACAAAATATATTTCCACACGCCGGTTCTGGGCCCGGCCCTTCTTGGTCGCATCAGAGCCCAAGGGCTCGTCATGGCCCAGACCGTAGGGAATAATGTTCAGCTCGCGCCCTGCACCGTGCTCAAAAAAAGCCTCAACGGCCCTGGCACGGGCATCCGTAAGTTCATAGTTATACTGCTCGTCGCCCGTGTTGTCGCTGTGCACAGCCACAAGCACCTTGAACTGGCTGTCATGCTCCACATACTGCGCCAGTCCCTGAAGACGTGTGCGCCCTTCAGACGAAAGCTCCAATGCATTGGCGCGGAAAAGCTCCGAGGCCGGGATCGTCACGAACACTACCTGGTCATCTCGCTCCAGTCCGGTCTTGAACTTCTTGGCCTGGAGACGTCGCTGCAGCTCCTTCATGGAATTCTGAAGGCGCTCCGCCTTCTTGGGGGAGCACGCAGGAGTGGATATATTCTCCTCCAGTGTCATGGTGTATTCGTCCGGTGCACCCGGTTCGGCGGCCGCTGCCGCAAGCGCTCCCGCTGAAGTTATCAGCAGCGAAAGGAGCACCTTCCACAGCGCACGCATCAGATCAGCGAAAGTTCGTAGCCGTATTCACCGCGCACAAGCGCCGGCACATCCGACGGGTCAATCTTCGAGGCCTTGTCCTTTTTGATGTAGCGGGTCACATAAGCAACCGTTGCCGCAACCTCGGCCTCGTCGTCTACATCGCTGTCATCGCCGTCAGGCTCCAGATCGCCGTTCTCCTCATAGTGGTCAAAGATCAGGTCCAGCACCTCAAGAAGATCATCATCGGTGTATTTCGCCGCCTTTCCGGGCTCAAGCGCCGCACGCATGGCCTCCAAGGCTTCATTCTCATTGAATTCTTTCATTTCTCTTGCTTTTAGCCGTTTATTTCAGAGGCTTAGCAGCCCCTCGGGTAAATCCATTGTTATCGTCCTGCCCTCCGTGTCTATATCACTGATAAAATCATCCGCCACAGGCACCATCAGCTCGCCCCCACCGGCTCGCTCAACCACGAAAAGCACATTGGCTGTAGCATCCTCGATGCCGCTTATCATACCTATTTCCGAGCCCGTGCCGTCAAGCATCCTGTAGCCCACAAGATCGGCCGCATAAAGACCGTCAGCCCCAAGCTCGTCCTCATCTGCGAGAGCGGAAGGAAGCTCGCAGCTCAACGCGTAGAAATCCTTGTTGGAGAGCTGCGCCACGGCAGAATCACTATCAAAGCCGTCGATGCCAAGAAGCACAGTCTCATGCCCCTTGGGGCGCACGGAGTCAATAAAGAATGGCACGTTGATTCCGTCCACCTTCACCACGATGCAACGTAGCGCGGCGGGGTCGAGACTCCCGTACATCAACGAGGCCGCAATCTCACCGTTCACGCCATGTGGCTTGCCGAATTTCCCGGCAAGCGTCAGATCATTGTCGCGGATCATTTTCTCTTTTTCTTCTTGCCTGTCGGCTGTGGAGCTATGGCCTTGTATTCGGGCAGCGTCATGGCTCCTCGTGGCACGTTTATCGCACCCTTCGACAGATAGTGGAGGTCGTTGAATATCCGCTCGTCGTCCGTCTCCCTGTCTATCACGCTCCGCTGCTTCTTCATCTGACAGGCTATAAGATAAACCAGTTCCGCCCTTTCCGGACCCTCCGAAAGCTCCGTGGCCTTGCCTATCATCTCTTCTATAATGGTTCCGTAATGACGGAACGCCATCTTCGCATGTCCCGGAAGAGGCAGCGGATCCGGACGTCCGTCCAGGGTCTCTGGACGCACAAGCTCGTATGGAGCATCCACGTCCAGACGGAAATCACTCATGATGTAAAGATGGTCCCATAGCTTGCGCATGTATGCATCCCGATCGGAAGTCGTATTCGGGAAGAGCGACATCATCGCGCGGATAATTGTCTGAGCGCATTGCGTGCGTTCCGCACGGTCTTCGAGGCTCAGACAGTGGTCTATCATTTTCTGGACATTGCGCCCGTATTCAGGAAGCGTCAGTTTCTTCAGGTGATTGGTGTAGGTCAGCATTTGTTTTGCTGTTGGATTATTTATCAAATTCTTTTTCTGCGGCCGCGAGTTTCTCAGGCGTGCCCGTGTCGTGCCACATGTAGGGAGCGGAAGGCTCGTATGCCCGGATGTTCAGCGCCCCGCAACTTGCTATGTAGAACGGCATGATGCCGAACACAGGCCCGGGTTGACGGCCTGCATATTCTTCGAGCGCCTTCTGCGCGCGGAGACCAAGTATGTGAACGCCGCCGAATGCCAGCGGACGCAGCCCATGTGCGTCAAGCCCCGCGGGAAGCACGCTTCCGTCCTTGAGATTTTCCCAGCCCTGCATTGCACCCGATGCGTCGAAAAGCAACTGGCGCGAACTGGCGCGACGGGCCCCCAGTAGAGTTACGTCTGCCTCTGTGTCGATATGCTGCGCCACCATTTCCTCGATCGGGAAATCAGTGAGGATGTCCGCATTATGCACAAGCAGTGGCTCGCCCGGACCGCCTAAAAGCTCTACGGCGCGTGCCATTCCTCCACCTGTGTCAAGCAGTTGCTCGCTCTCGTCGCTCACGACTATATCAAGCCCGAAATCTCCGCTGCTCAGGTAGTCCTTGACCTGTTGTGCGAAATGATGCACGTTCACGACAACCCGGCCCGTCAGCCCGCTTGCAGCCAGGCGATGCAATACTCGCCCGAGCATCGCTTCGCCTCCCACCGGCACGAGAGCCTTGGGATGCTCGAGGGTCCAGGGCTTAAGCCGTGTACCAAGTCCGGCAGCGAATACAAGCGCGTTCATCTTGCCTTGAATGTCTGTTCAATATTCTGTTCGCGATGCACAAGCTCCACCTTCACCGTCGGGAAAGCCTGTGCGATATGTTCCGCCGTATGCTGTGCGCAGTAGACTGACCGGTGGCGTCCGCCCGTACAGCCGAAGCAAACCATCAGATTCGAAAACCCGCGTTCGACATAACGGTCCACGCTCGAATCCACAAGCTTGTAGACGTGCTCGAGAAAATCGAGCACCTCGCCGTCGTTCTCCAGAAACTCTATCACATTCGCATCAAGCCCTGTGAACTGCTTGTAGTGCTCGTACTTGCCCGGATTGTTGATGGCGCGGCAGTCAAACACATATCCTCCTCCGTTGCCCGTCGGATCGTCAGGTATCCCTTTCTTGTAGGCAAAACTCATCACCTTCACCGTGAGGGTCCGCTTCCCGGGCGTATCCGAGAATTGCTTCATGTTCACCAGATTGGTCAGGACCTCGTTCAGATACGGATACTCCGGATACGGACGGTCAAGAAGCTCACGCAGATTGGCGATAGCAAACGGAACGCTCTGCATGAAGTGGGGTTTCTTTTCGAAATAGCCCCGGAAACCGTAGGCGCCAAGAACCTGCAGGGTGCGGAAAAGTACGAAATGACGAAGCTGCTCCATGAAGTAGCCCTCGTCTATTGGCTGATACTTACGCAGGCTCGTCAGATACTCGCCGATAAGCTCGCGGCGCAGACTTCCCGGAAAATTAGCCTTGGCCTGCCAGAGAAATGACGCCACGTCATAGTAGAACGGACCTCGACGACCGCCCTGGAAATCTATCAGCCACGGATTCCCGTCCTTAATCATCACATTGCGGCTCTGGAAGTCGCGATACATGAAAGTGCCGCTCTGCGAACGAAGAAGCACATTCGTAAGATTCTGGAAATCATCTTCCAGCTTGTCCTCCTGAAACTCAAGGCCCGTGGCCTTGAGGAAACAGTACTTGAAATAGTTCAGATCCCAGAGTATCGAGCGCGCATCGAACTGAGGCGTAGGATAGCAATGCGAAAAATCCATGCCAACCGCCCCGCCGAACTGCACGTCCGGCAGCAGACGCATCGTCTTGGCCAGCAACTCTTTCTCGGCCGTGGAGAATGAGCGGGTGAGCCGCCCCTTCTCTATCTCGTTGAAAAGAAGCTTGTCGCCAAGATCTGTCTGGATATAGGCCATGTGGTCCTCGCTTACCCCGAGTACATGCGGAACGGGAAGGCCCTTCTCTGCAAAATGCTCATCCATATACAGGAAGGCTTCATTCTCCTCCCGGCATGTGCCCAGAACCCCTATCACGCTCTCTTGCTCCGGCGCCGACAGTCGGAAATAGCGACGGTTGGAACCCGATGACGAAAGCTCCGTAACATCTTCTGCCTCAACTCCCGTATATCCGAGATAGAGCTGCTTCAGTATATCTGTCTCCATTTTTATTTCTTATGTGATTGCTCGCCAAAGAATCCTTAGTTGCCGACCTCCGAAAGGAACTTGATACGCATCAGACGCACCTCCTCCTCCGAAAATGCCGGACACAGCTCGTCGTAGGCCGTGGAGAGCTTGTCGCTCTCGCTGGTCTTGAAATATTCGAATACCTCGTCCTGATCTTCGGTATCCATTATGTCATTGATATAATATGAGATATTGATGCGCGTTCCGCTCATCACGATAGCTTCAATCTCATCGAGCAGTTGCTCAAAATCCAGACCGTTGCTCTGTGCAATCTCCGTAAGATCGATTTTCCTGTCTATTGCCTGAATGATGGAAACCTTAGGCTTGCTCTTCGATGTGACCGAACGTACGCGCAGATCCTCGGGACGCTCTATCTCATTGTCTTCCACATAAGTACGGATCACCTTCACAAACTCCTCGCCATAACGGCGGGCCTTACCCGCACCAACGCCGGGGATGCTCTGAAGCTCATCTATGGTTATTGGATAGGTCGTGGCCATGGCCTCCACAGAGGGATCCTGGAAGATAATGTAGGGAGGCAACTTCAGGTTGCGCGCCATATTCTTGCGCAAGGCGCAGAGAATGGCGTAGAGCTGCGGATCGGCCGCACAACCTGCCCCACCCTTCACCGGTGATTCATCTTCATCATCGGAAAAATCGCTGTCCTCAATGACCTTGAAGCTCCGCGGATGACGCAGGAACTCACGCCCCTTTTCACTCAGGCGCAGAATCCCGAAATTCTCGACTCCTCGCTCTATATATCCGTCAAGCATTCCCTGGCGGACAACAGTCGCAAGAAACTTCATGTCCGAACCCTCGCAGCTTCCGAACACCTCAAGTTCCTCGTGCCTGTATGAACGGACATCCTGGGTGGCTCGCCCCAGCATGATGTCTACAATATGATCTGCCTTGAATTTTTCTTTTACAGCGGCTATTGTTTCCAATGCCGCAAGTAACTCCTCTTTTGCTTCCACTTTCTTTTTTGTGTTGAGACAATTGTCGCAGTTTCCACAGTTATCGTCAGTGAAGTCTTCTCCGAAATAATGCAGGAGAGCACGCCGCCGGCACACTGCACCCTCGGCGTAGGCCGCCGTTTCCGCAAGCAGCTGACGGCCTATCTCCTGCTCGTTCACGGGCTTCGCCTGGATAAATTTCTCCATCTTCTGGAGATCTTTCCTGGCATAGAAGCACAGGCAATAGCCTTCGCCGCCGTCGCGACCGGCTCGACCGGTCTCCTGATAGTAGCCCTCCAGGCTCTTGGGTATGTCGTAATGAATCACATAACGCACATCGGGCTTGTCAATACCCATTCCGAATGCTATCGTCGCCACAATCACGTCCACCTGCTCCAGCAGGAAGGCATCCTGATTGGCATTGCGCGTAGGGCTGTCCATACCTGCATGGTATGCCAGCGCCTTTATGTCATTCACCAGTAAAAGCTCCGTAAGTTCTTCGACCTTCTTGCGCGAGAGGCAGTAGACGATACCGCTCTTGCCCCGGCGCTGCTTGATGAAGCGGATGATGTCGCGATCGATATTAGGCGTCTTCAGACGCACTTCATAATAAAGATTCGGACGGTTGAAGGACGATTTGAATACGCTTGCCTCTGACATTCCCAGATTCTTCTGTATGTCATGCTGAACCTTAGGCGTAGCCGTGGCCGTGAGCGCTATCACCGGGCGAGAACCTATTTCATTGATGATCGGCCTTATACGCCGGTATTCCGGTCGGAAATCATGGCCCCACTCGGAGATACAGTGGGCCTCGTCCACGGCGTAGAAGGATATGGAAACCGTTTTGAGAAATTCTATGTTTTCTTCTTTTGTCAGCGATTCCGGAGCCACATACAGCAGCTTCGTATAACCCGAGAGGATGTCATGCTTCACCTGCTCGATTGCACCGCGTGTGAGCGATGAGTTCAGGAAGTGCGCCACATGGTCCGTCTCGCTGTAGTTGCGCATGGCATCAACCTGATTCTTCATCAGCGCTATCAGAGGCGAGATAACTATGGCCGTTCCCTCACTCATCAGCGCCGGAAGCTGATAGCACAGCGATTTTCCTCCACCCGTGGGCATGATCACGAACGTGTCATTACCCGCGAGAAGACTTTCGATGATCGCCTCCTGATTACCCTTGAAGGTATCGAAGCCGAAATGACGCTTGAGCGCCTCGCTGATGCTTGGATTTTTTACCATGGCAAATAATGTGATTGAGGAGAGAGGTTTATTCGTTACACCATGGCGGCCTCGAAGTTTGCCTTCGTAAGGGCCTCCCTGGCATAGTCGCGGGTCACTGTAAAGCTCTTTTTCTTCGTTCCCGGCAGCGTGAACATAGGCTCCATCATGATGGTCTCGACTATCGAGCGAAGCCCGCGGGCTCCGAGCTTGAACTCTATGGCCTTGTCCACGATATAGTCCAGAGCATCGTCTTCAAAGCTAAGCTTCACGCCATCCATCGCAAAGAGCTTTTCATACTGGCGTGTAATGGCGTTCCGTGGTTCCGTCAGGATTCGGCGAAGAGCCTCACGGTCAAGAGGCAGCAAATGTGTCAGTATCGGAAGACGACCTATGATCTCGGGAATGAGACCGAATTTCTTCAGGTCCTGAGGAGAGACATAGCTCATCAGATCATCCCGATCCACGCGTCTGGTCTGCTTGCCATCGGTAGTGAAGCCCACGAAGCGCGAGTTCAGACGCTTGGCAATAGCATTTTCGATGCCGTCGAATGCGCCGCCGCATATGAAAAGTATGTTCTTCGTGTCCACAGGAATCATGCGCTGCTCCGGATGCTTGCGGCCGCCCTGTGGCGGAACATTCACGATCGAGCCCTCCAGAAGCTTCAGAAGTCCTTGCTGGACGCCTTCGCCGCTCACGTCGCGGGTGATCGAAGGATTATCGCCCTTGCGGGCAATCTTATCGATTTCATCAATGAAGACAATTCCGCGCTCGGCCTTCTCTACGTCATAATCGGCGGCCTGGAGCAGACGGGTGAGCAGACTCTCAATATCCTCGCCCACATAACCGGCCTGGGTCAGCACAGTTGCGTCGACAATAGTAAACGGAACATCCAGGAGCTTTGCTATCGTTTTTGCTATCAAAGTCTTGCCCGTGCCCGTAGGACCTACCATCACGATATTGCTTTTTTCTATTTCAACGTCGTCCGTATCGGTGCTTTTCTGCTGGCGAAGACGTTTGTAGTGATTGAATACAGCCACTGCAAGATACTTCTTGGCCTGATCTTGCCCGATGACGTACTGGTCCAGATACTCCTTGATTTTCTGAGGTGTGGGAATTTCTCCGGTGAACTCCGACTTGCGGCTGTCTCCGGGCTCGTCATATTCCTTTAAAGCAGATGCCACCATCTGCACACAATCCGTGCAGATGTAGGCATCACTTATGGGAGAATTCAGCAGCTGCACGCCGTCGGACGGCCCGCGGCCGCAGAAGCTGCATTTAGGTTCGTTTTTCTTCTTTGCCATTCTTACTCAATCTGACTGCATATCAGTGCTTGGCCTTAACTAGAACCTGATCTATCATGCCGTACTCGCGGGCCTCTTCGGCCGTCATCCAGTAATCGCGATCGGAATCGCGCTCCACCTTGTCGAATGGCTGTCCCGAGTGGTCGGAGATAATGTGATAGAGCTCATCCTTAAGCTTACGGATTTCGCGTGCCGTGATCTCGATATCCGAGGCCTGACCCTGCGCGCCACCCATGGGCTGATGAATCATCACTCGCGAATGACGCAGCGCGAAACGCTTGCCCTTCTCGCCTGCCACAAGCAGTACGGCAGCCATCGATGCAGCCATGCCGGTGCAGATGGTTGCCACATCGCTCGAAATATACTGCATGGTGTCGTAGATTCCGAGGCCGGCATATACCGATCCGCCGGGAGAATTGATATAGATGCTCACATCCTTGCCGGGATCGGAAGAATCGAGATAAAGCAGCTGTGCTTGAATCACATTGGCGGTATAGTCATTGACATCCGTGCCGAGGAAAATAATGCGGTCCATCATCAGACGCGAGAACACGTCCATCTGAGCCACGTTGAGCTGACGCTCCTCGATGATGGTGGGGGAGATATAGGAAGCCGAAGCAATCGCAGAAGCCATTTTGCTCTGAGCCGATGCATATTGATCGAGACTCAGCCCGTTCATTCCAAGATGATGAACGGCATAGTTGCGGAAATCATTGCTGTTGTTCATTTTCAGTATCTATTGGTCGCTTATTTATTTACAATTATGCATTTCAAAGTCGCCTTTCAATGCCGGAGCGTCTTGGCGGCAACTTATTTCCAAAGTTACGAAATTTTTTCGCAAAATGCAAAAAAATCCGTCACCCATGAAAAAATTTCTCGGGGCGACGGATATTTTTTTTTGCCGGCTTCAATTCCACCGGCCTTGTTCGATCTAAAGGCGCGCCTTATTCGGCGGCAGCATCCTCGGCGGGAGCATTCTTTTTATTGAGTTCCTCGGCAAGGTTGCGGAACTCGTCAAGCGTCACGGTCTTTTCATCAAGCGACACTGCGGCGTGGATAGCGCCGAAAAGCTGCTGGATGAAGGCCTGACGGGCCAGACGCCGGCGTGTGTTCTCATCGCCCATCATGTTGTCGACATACATCTTCAGGATCTCATCGTTGAGTTCGAACATGCCATACTGGCGCAGCTGCTGGGCAGCGATGCTCTTTGCAAGCTCTTCAACCTGCTCCTTGTTCACCTCAACCTTGAGGGCGCGGGCAGCCTGATTCTCGATGATATCCCACTTGATGCTCTCGACGGAGTCGGCATAAGCCTTGTCGATATCTTCCTCGGTGAGCTTCTTTTCTTCCGAACCCGCGATAAGCTTCTTGATCAGATCTCCGGGAAGGTCCATCTTGCCATAGGTCTCCATGAGGTATTCCTCGGTCTGACGCTGGAAGAGATTTGCGCTGTTGGGCTGAAGAGCCTGTGCGATCGCACCACGCAGTTTTTCCTTGTACTCTTCCTCGTTGTGCACGGTGTCCTTGCCGAATACGGCATCGTAGAACTCCTGATCGTGCTCGGCGGGACGGTTGACGATGATTTCGGAGATGGTCATGGCGAAATCAGAACGCATGTCGGCTGTCTTGTCGCGATCGATGTGGAGCATCGAGCTGAGCTCGGCCTCATTGCCCTCACAGCTTGCCCACGGATTGAAAGTGACCGTACCGCCTACCTTGGAACCTTCGAACTTCTTGGCCTCTTCCTGGCTCTTGAACACGAAAGGACCAACGATGGCATCCTCTACGACAATACCGCCATCCTTGACAGTACCATCCGAATTGAGTTCCTGGAGCTTGCCCTTGACGAGCGCACGGTCCTCATAGTCCTCGACATTGGTGCGCTTGCCGTTGCGTTCGCGCAGCTCCTTGTCCTGATCGGCCATCATCTGCTCGCTGATTTCAATGTTGTAGAAGGGCAGATGCACGTCCTTGTCAAACTTGATGTTCAGTTCGGGGGCGAGAGCCAGCTCGTATGTGAAGGTATAATCCTTGTCATCGAGCTTAATTTCCTCTACATTCACGGGTATGGGATGACCGAGAATGTCCATATTGTTGTCGCGAAGATATTCGATAGCGGCGCGATAAACCACATCGTTGAGAACATCGCTCTTCACGGCTTTGCCGAAGCGCTTTTTGAGTTGCGCCATGTCGATATGGCCTTTGCGGAAGCCGGGGATATCCTTCTTCTTGCCGATTTCCTTGAGCTGCGCCGTAACCTTATCGGCGTAGTCGGCTTCAACGACATTGATGGTAAGCTTACCTTCGTTTTCGCCTGTCTTTTCGTAATTAACTTGCATTTTATATGAAGTTTATGGTGATTATTGTAATTGTTTCTGACGTCTTTTGCCGCCGGGCGCGGCATTTCACTCTGCAAAATTAATAGCTTTTCAGCAATTATACAAACATCGTGCCTAAAACGTTCACTTGCAAAGCCGACATGTCATGACTGAAGCGTAATTTCGGGCACAAAGTTACGATTAATTTTCTTTCAATGCGAAATTTTGCGTAAATTTGCCGACGTATGGAAGACAAAAACACCCCCGGCACTGACACAGCGTCCGCTCCAATTATCGACTACAAAGGAGTGGACATTCTACGCCACGAACACGTGGTGCTCAAGGACGTGACTTTCAACATCATGCCCGGCGAAATGGTGTATCTCGTCGGACGCGTTGGCTCCGGTAAATCATCCCTGCTCAAGACACTCTACGGCGAGGTGCCCGTGCGCACTGGCGAAGCCCGGATTTTCGACTACGACCTATGCAATCTCCGCCGTCGCGACATCCCTTATCTGCGCCGTCGCATAGGCATTGTCTTCCAGGACTTCCAGCTCCTCATGGACCGCACGGCCTATGCCAATCTCGAGTTTGTGCTTGAAGCAACCGGATGGAAGGACCGTGAGGCACGCGAAGAACGTATCGACAAGGTACTCAAGGAAGTGGGCATGGCTACCAAGGCCCACAAGATGCCGCACGAACTTTCGGGCGGCGAGCAACAACGTATTGTCATCGCCCGCGCCCTTCTTAACGAGCCGAGCCTTATTCTGGCCGACGAGCCCACAGGTAATCTCGACCCCACGACATCGGAGCAAATCATGACACACCTCTACGAGGTGACACGCAATACCGATACAGCTGTGATAATGGCCACGCACAACATGACAATGCTCGACACCTTTCCCGGGCGCACACTGCGCTGCGAAGGCAAACAGTTACTGTATTAGAGCCTGCGGGCGTTCGAGCCATCGGTAGTCAATATCAGATACAACAGATCCCGAAACAGATCGGCTGCATCCTGCCGCGAGCCCACGCCCTTGCTGCGGACGTCAAAACGACGCACGGCATCGATTATCTCCACCACGGCAAAGGGCGGGTAATTGCTTAGCCCCAGGCGGAAACGCTTTACCTGAAAAGACGATTTAAGCCCCAGTGCTTCCTGCAAGCCCTTGTCAGAACGGTCCGGCGAATACCATGCAACCATCAGGTCTGCAAAATAAGCAAATATCGAAGCCGCCACCATCACGGGAGGGGCCACTTTCGGATTAGCCCTGAAATATTCGGCAATACGGAACACCTTTGCAGCATCCCGGGCCGCGATGGCATCGACAATCTCGTAGGAATTGTACTCACGGCTCACACCCACATGCCGCTCGACAGCCTCAGGTGTCACCGTGGCACGCGGAGGAAGGATAGTTGCCAGCTTGTCGAGCTCGTTGTAGAGACGGCTTAGATCCGTTCCGATAAAGTCACGCAACATTTCCATAGCCTTGGCATCGGCTCCCAATCCCTTTGTTTTCAGATAAGAAGCCACCAATGCCGGAATATTGTTCTCATACACTTTCTTGCTTTCGAACACCACTGCTGCCGGGCTCTTTCGTATGGCGGCTTTCAACTCGGCACCTTTGATGTCGCCACCGCGCCAGCAAAGCACCAGCACGGTTGATTCCGTCGGTGAAGCGACATAACTCCTGAGTTTGTCCAACTGATCAGCTCTTGCGCTCTGACACTCCTTGACAATCACTAACTGTCTATCTGTGAGCATCGGAACCTGCCGGCACTGATCCACAATCCGGGCCGGCTCAGTCTCAGGAGCATAGAACACAAATTGAGCAAACTGCTTGTCCTCATCGGGAATAAGACGTTCAAAATCCTTAACGAGCACGTCGATATAATAGCCTTCCAGCCCGTAGAGAGCGTAGACCTGAGCCGTCTTTCCGCTCTCAATTGAGCGGCGGAGGGAATCGAAAGTGAGTGTGGAGGGTGCGCTTGCCATTTGTTTTTGCCAATGCCGGAATTTTTCCGTAAATTTACACAATAATTTTCAGAATCATGCAGTACCCGCTCCTAAATCTTCCCCCATGTCCGGAAATAGAGTTTCGCGAGGCTCCTGACGGCTCGGGAGAACAGCAGCTCTACGACCCCCTGCGCCGCAAATGGCTCGTGGTGACGCCCGAGGAGTGGGTACGCCAGCATTTCGTGAACTATCTTTTCAAGGAGAAAGGCTATCCAAGGGAGCTGACAGCTAACGAAATATCTCTGAAACTCAACGGAACATCGCGCCGGTGCGACACTGTTGTCTTCTCGAGAACTCTCCGCCCGCTTGCCGTGGTGGAATACAAGGCTCCGGCTGTCGCGATCACACAGAAGGTTTTCGACCAGATAGCGCGATACAACATCATCATGCAAGCCCCTTGCCTTATTGTCAGCAACGGACTGCACCACTACTGCTGTCGCTTCGACAAAACAAAGGGCACCTACACGTTTCTGCGCGAGGTGCCCGATTATGATGAGATAAAAAACTGGAGCGAATAGCAGGCCGTACTATCAGAAAAGATAAGCCACACGGACGGTCCATTGGCTCGAACGTCCGCTGAAATCATCAAGCAGCTTGGTCTTTACCATGTAGGACATACCCCAGGTGTACGAAGCCGAGATCTGCCAGCTGCGCCACAATTCGAAGCCGAGGCCGGCAGTGAGTCCCAGTCCGCCGCCAGAATAGGTGAAAGGATTCTCGACGCCCGGATTGCCCTTGACCTTGCTGTGGCCGCAGTTAAGCAGGAATTCGGGACCGCCGTAAACAAATGGTGCGATTTTTTCCTCAAGACCGTTCATGCGGGTCCACTTGAAGCGCAGGTGCACCGGAATGTCGATCTGGTGAAGCATCATCCGCTGCCGTCCGAAACCCTGGGAGGCCCAGACCTCGCGCTGTCCGATATTGGCAAAGCTCGTGGCCTGATTGTACAGCAGTCCGAAATCGATGCCGAAACCAATTCCCGGGAACATGAGCTCGGCCTGCACACCGGCCTGGAATCCGACCGCCTGACTGACATCAAACAGATCCTGATTGAAAGAAAGTTTGCTGATATTCACGCCTGCGACAGGACCGTATCTGAACTGTGCATTCATACCGGTAACCCCGGAGAGCATGAAGGCAAAGAGGATGATTAGGAGTTTTTTCATATTTCCTTGAACACTTATGGACGCAAAGGTAAGAAAAAAAGTCCGTACACAAGTGTTTCTTAACGCATTTTATAGATTGACCCCACTTTAAGCATCGCGGCGCTTGACCCGGCGCAAAAAATGTCGTATCTTTGCGGAGTTATGATTCACCAGATAGGACAATTCATTATAGCTGCTGCCGATCTGCTTTCGGGCTATCCGCTCTTTTTTCTGCTGATCGGCGGCGGACTATATCTCTTCATATCTTCCGGGGCCGTGTCGCTTCGGCGCCTTCCGGCGTCGCTGGCGGAGCTGCGCAAGCGCAACGACAAGGATGCGGGAGCGGGCCAAATTTCCTCGGCACAGGCTCTTACGTCGGTTATTGGCGCCACTGTGGGCATGGGCAATATAGCGGGTGTGGCGATAGCGTTGGTCATGGGCGGCCCCGGCGCTATCTTCTGGATGTGGGTAAGCGCAATTGTGGGCATGGCCACCAAGTATCACGAGGGTGTACTGGCCATAATGTATAAAGGCTCTGACGATCAGGGCAATCCGCAGGGTGGTCCGATGCATATAATCGAGAAAGGCATGGGAGGAAAATGGAAGCCGCTTGCCAAATTCTTTGCCATCGCGGGCCTTTTCGGCACAATGTGTATCATGAACGCCAATCAGCTTACCGAGGCCTTCATGACGGCCTTCACGAACCCCGACGACATCGCTGCAAGCCATACGCTCAGCAGCATCGGCGCATATCTCAGCCTTGAAAACTATCAGGTCTACCGATTGCTTTTCGGCTGCGCCATTGCGGTTGTTGTCGGACTTGTGATTCTGGGGGGCATCAAGCGTATCGCCAACGTCGCATCCGTGCTTGTGCCTTTCATGGTGGGAATGTATTTCCTTATGGTTGTGTACATTATACTCACCAATCTCCACGCCGTCCCGGCAGCTGTGGCAAGCATCTTCCGCGAAGCCTTCAATCTCCGGGCCGGAATCGGAGCGCTTGCCGGAATAGCGATAATCGGTGCCCGGCGCGCGGCGCTTGTGAACGACGCGGGCATAGGCACAGCCTCGATCATGCATGGCGCCTCGGCCAATAAAAATGCTGTCCGCGAAGGACTTATAGCCATGTTAGGGCCGAGTATCGACTCGGGTCTGGTGTGCACGCTCACGGCCATCGCCATCCTGGTTTGCGGCAACATCGATGTTCCCGGCATCCAGGGCCTCGCAATCGCGATGGACGCTTTCTCAAAAGGCATCCCGATGGGCGACTTGCTTCTGATGCTGGTGGTGGTGTGTTTCGCGCTGTCGTCGATGTTCAGCTACAGTTTTTACGGCACAAGCTGCGCCACCTATCTATTCGGGACACGCATCGGACGTTTTTACCGCTGGTTTTTCCTGCTGACTCTCATCGTCTTTGCCGTTGTACCCATCGAGGCTGCCGTTGGCGCCTGCGATCTTTTCTATGCCCTGATGGCCATCCCGACGATGATAGCCATCCTGTATCTCAGCCCCAAGGTGCGACGGGCCACACGTGAATATTTCAAGAAAAAATAATGTTCGGCTTCATCAACTGGGACGTCAGTCCCGACATTTTCACCCTCGGGCCCATTACCGTGCGCTGGTACGGAATGATGTTCGCCGTGGGATTCTGGATTGGCTATAACCTTGTGGCCAAGATGTTCAAACGCGAGGGCGCCCCTGAAAGCTGGCTTGCCATCCTGCTCATCTATGTCGGTGTGGCGACAATAGTCGGAGCCCGCCTGGGTCATGTATTCTTCTATCAGTGGGATTATTACAGCCAGCACCCATGGAAGATACTTGCCACGTGGGAGGGCGGCCTGGCCAGTCACGGCGGAGCCATCGGCATCATCATCGCGGTGATCCTCTTTTCCATATTCACCACCAAGCGGTCGCCTCTGTGGACCTTCGACCGTCTTACGATCGCAATCGCCCTTGTGGGAGGCATGATCCGTATCGGCAACCTGATGAACTCCGAAATCTTCGGCCATCCCACAACGATGCCCTGGGGTTTCCGCTTCCTGCGTTCGGCGGAATGGCAGACTCTGTTCGCGCCTTTGGCCTGCCACCCTACGCAGCTCTACGAGGCATTCACCTATTTTGCCCTGTTCGGACTAATGATGTGGATGTACTGGAAGCGCAACGACGGCGAACGTCCGGGGCTTCTTTTCGGCACGTTCCTTACGGGCACCTTCGGCACACGCATACTCTGGGAGCTGCTGAAAAACGATCAGGTTGCGTTCGAGGCCGACATGGCCATGAACATGGGCCAGATACTGAGCATCCCCTTCACGCTGCTGGGGATATTCCTGATTATCCGCGCTTATATGCGGCCTCGGGTTCCGCTAAAATATCCCAACCGCTTCGCGCCTGAGAAGAGTAAATGAAGGGGAAGATAATCACCGTGTGCGAGCTCTCCGACCCGCGTGTAGCGCCTTTTGCGGGCCTTACGGAGGCTCAGCTGCGCTCGCGGCTCAATCCCTCGGAGGCAATGTTCATCGCGGAGAGCCCCAAGGTGATTCATGTGGCGCTCGACGCCGGAATGGAGCCGGTGGCACTGCTTTGCGAGGACAAGCACATAGCCGGCGATGCCGCGGGAATAATAGACCGTTGTCCCGATATGCCGGTTTATACCGCGTCGCGCGAGCTTCTTGCCCGGCTCACGGGATATACACTGACTCGCGGTGTGCTTTGCGCCATGCGCAGACCCGCGGAACGAACTCCTTCCGAAGTGTGTCCTCCGTCCGACCGGCGCAGCCGTGTAGTGGTGATAGACGGTGTGACGGATACGACTAACATCGGTGCGATTTTCCGCTCGGCTGCCGCGCTGGGAATAGATGCCGTGCTTCTTTCTCCCACCTCCTGCGATCCACTCAACCGTCGAAGCGTGCGCGTGTCGATGGGTTCAGTGTTTCTTGTGCCATGGGCATATACGACCGAGGACTACCAGACCGAGCTGCGAAAGTGCGGCTACAGGACCGTGGCGATGGCCCTGACCAATAAATCTATTTCGCTTGACGATCCTATTCTGAAAAAAGAGAATCGCCTCGCACTGATTATGGGTACAGAAGGCGACGGACTGCCGTCACGCGAAATAGAGGAGGCGGACTACACCGTTCGCATTCCGATGGCCCACGGCGTTGATTCGCTCAACGTGGCCGCGGCTTCAGCCGTAGCCTTCTGGGAGCTTCGTTAACTCCCGGGGAGAGAAGCCTCAGGCGAATATTTTATCCAGATCTTCGGCTGTGGGATTGTGGGCTATGATCTTTCCTTCAGGGTTTATGAGCAGGGTACCGTATCCGTCCTTGAGGGCATAGTTCTTTCGAATCAAGCTCGCCTGCGCGGCATCGGCATGAAACTGGAGCTGCTCATTCATTCCGTCGCGGCGAACGATTTCGTGAAAGAAAGCCTCGGAGCGATCGAAGTTCACGCTCAAAAGATTCACATCAGCCTCGGGATGCCGGGCGACCCACGTATCATATCGATTAGCAGCCACGCGTGAGGCTGCGTCCGTGCTGTTCCAGAAATTCAGCAGCACGTATTCTCCACGCATTCCTTCGAGAGATAATTCTCTGTCGGCGTCTGAGATATTGAGAGCCGGAGCTTTGCGCCCGACTCCCGTGAGAAAGTCGCTCTCCGAAGTCATAGTCATTGCAACGACAACGCCTATAAAAAGAGCGAGTATTAGTATAAATTTCTTTATCATGGCGTTCTGTGGTTTTTAATAGAACGCCTGCGGAAGTGCGGGGGTTCAATTGGAGGGGCTATATCCAATCTCAGCCAGCACGTCGGGATTATTATAAAATTCCGGCGAGAGGAGAGAGGAGAGTGTTGCCTCGGGATGGGATTCCAGATAGCGGCACACCATTCTATATCCCAAGAAACGGCCTGCGCGTCCGGGAGAATATATGCTTAGGAGCGTTGTTGCGGGCGTAGGATCAACGAGCTTCTGCGAGGTCTGCGGATCCGTATCGAACAAGAGCTTACGTGCAAGCAGCTCGCGCCAGAGCTCACCTTCATGCTCGAGAAGCCATTGCCACTGCGCGTCGCTGTATCCGGCGGCTGCGGCTTCGGATGAGTTCTCGACCAAGGCATAGCGGGCATAGACCAGCGCACCACCATATAACATGCGGCTGAGCGCCGTTGCGCCGTCCGCCGGCTGCCGGTAGGGGCGCTCAGTGCCTGTGAGCGCTTCAGCAATGTCGTAAGGAATCTGCCCCGGCTCCTTGAGCACGCGCTCATACACCGGGAAACCCTGATAGCCTTCATAGTCGGGCCAGAGATAATGGTTCAGGGCAATGAACATGGTGCTGTCCGCAAAGCCCATCGGGAATCGGCGCCCGTAGACCACCGCGGCGTATCGCCGTGAGGGAAACTCAAGACCCTCCAATTTTCCGGCGGCGAGAGTATAGCCCAGATACTTGTCCAGGGGGGCTCCTTCGGGGCCGTAGATACTGTCGACAACCGGAGTGAACACGCTCACGGGCAAGGAGTTTGCCCAAAGCGATGCGCCACGCGAAAGCGAGTCGGCAGGATACTCCACCACTTCGAGAAAACTGCGGAGCAAATCGGGGTGAGCCAATAGAGCCGCACTATCCCTGTCAGCAAACATGCGGTATAGCTGCACAACCTCAACGAACTCTGGAGCAGCGACTTGCGGACGGCGCACGGACTTCGCCCCGCAGTTCCATAAGGAGGCACAAAGGACGGCGCCCACCAGCATGCGGAATACTATCTTATACATCTATTTACGTTTTTGTTCACAAAAATAACATTTTCGGCGCGAATTTCAAAAAATAAGTCAAAATCGAAGTGCGACTTTAAACCATCTATCCATTAGCGGGTCTTAGAAGTGTATCGAATAAAAACAAGAATTTAATAACTCTCTCTAAAACTAATAGAACAATGAAGAAGAACATCATCGCAATCGCCGTAATGGCAGTAGCAACCCTCTCCGCAAGCAGCGCTTTCGCTGCCTCCAAGGACGACAAGAAGTGCTCCACGCCCGACTGCACGAAGAAAGAGTGCAAGGCAGACACCCAGTGCGACAAAAAGGGCTGCCTCCAGGCTCCCTGCCCCTTTGCAGACCTGAATATGACCGCCGAGCAGCAGACTAAGCTCCAGGCCCTCCAGACCGAAGTCCAGCAGCAGAAGCAGGCCAAGCGCGAGGAGCTTAAGAGCAACCGCGACAAGGCCCGCGAGGAAGGCAAGAAATACGCCCAAGATTCCCGCAAGGACTACCTGGCCAAGGTAAAGGCTATCCTTACTCCCGAGCAGTACGTACAGTTCCTTGAGAACTCCTATCTCAATGCACAGCCCGGACGCCAGAAGAGCACACGCATCGAGGGCCGCGCGGACATGCACCGCGGCGACAAGAGCGGCAATCATAACCGCCCTGCCCGCAAGCTCGACCAGAAGCCCGGCGAAAAGCGCCAGTAATATAAACCTTATAATGCGAAGAGCCGCTAAGTAGATTCCATCTACCGAGCGGCTCTTCTCTATTATATCGCAGTTCAAGGAAGAAGATGGCCGAATCACCCGCACTTTGAAGTGCCGCAGTTGGTACAAATCAGGCAGCCCTCCTGATACACAAGCGTCTCGTGCCCGCAGTTAGGACAGGTCTGCCCCTTGGCAGCCGTGCCGTTCGGGAGATACTTTTTGAGCGCACGCT
>CAZBNM010000044.1:0-338 GCA_964493495.1 uncultured Bacteroides sp. | reverse complement strand
TCTTCCAGGTGTTGATGCTCTGGGAATCCAGTTCGAGACCGCCGATAAGCTTGAGCACCTGATCCATGGGCATGCCGTAGCGGAGCACGCCGGAGATAAGCTTGGCGTAGTTCCAAAATTCAGGATTGAACTTGTCGGAAAGGCCTTCGATTGTGGTCTTATATCCGCGCTTGTTGATAAACTGGAAGTCATAGCGCTTCGAGCCGTCGGCAGCCACGCTCTTTATAATCTTGCCGCGCGTGACTGACTTGGGGCAGAAAATGCCTTCTTCGTCATCGGCCAGACCTGTGAAGATCTCATAGGGACGTCCATCCTTCAGACCCACGAAGGCAATCCAC
>CAZBNM010000043.1:0-20099 GCA_964493495.1 uncultured Bacteroides sp. | reverse complement strand
CATGGCAGGAACGGGAGAGGGAATATCTGACGGAGCTATGCAAGGAACAGGGAATGGCGGCGCAAGACGCTCGTGAGCACGGGCGACCGTTCGGCGAAAATCCGCACCTACAACTATCCGCAGGGCCGCATTACCGATCATCGCATCAACTATACCATCTACAATCTCCAGGCCTTCGTGGACGGCGACATCCAGGATGTGATAGACCATCTGATCATAGCTGAAAACGCCGAGAAGCTCAAGGCCGCCGAGATGTAGGAGGCCAAAACAGACATACAACGCAATATGAAACGCAACGTACTTGTAGACAATATTTTTCGCAAAGGCAGTTTCCTTTGCGTGGGGCTGGATCCGGACATGAAGAAGCTCCCGACGCACCTTCTTGAAGGCAAGGGCGAGGAGCATCCGGTGCTGACCTTCAACAAGGCAATAATCGACGCGACGGCCGACTACTGCGTGGCCTACAAACCTAACCTGGCCTTCTACGAGTGCCTCGGGACGGAGGGCGTGAAGGTGCTGGAAGATACTGTGAAATATATCCGCGAGAAGTATCCCGACCAGTTCATCATCGCCGATGCCAAGCGCGGCGACATAGGCAACACGGCGGCGATGTATGCGCGGTGCTTCTTCGAGACGATGGATTTCGACGCCGTGACGCTGGCGCCTTACATGGGCGAGGATTCGGTGCGCCCCTTCCTCGAGTATAAGGACAAGTGGTCGATTATACTTGCGCTGACATCCAACAAAAGCGCCACGGACTTCGAGACGGTGGAGGATCACAACGGCGTAAGGCTGTATGAGCGTGTGCTTCGCCGCTCGCGCCACTGGGGCTCGCCCGTGGATACGATGTATGTCGTGGGCGCGACACAGGCCGACCATCTGGCCAAGGTACGCGAAATCGTTCCGCGGCATTTCCTGCTCGTGCCCGGTGTGGGCGCTCAGGGCGGAAGCCTGGAGGAAGTGGCCCGCTACGGCATGATAGACGAATGCGGGCTGCTGGTGAACTCGTCGCGCGGCATCATCTACGCCTCCTCGGGCGAGGACTACGCCGCCGCTGCGGGCGAGGCTGCGCGCAAGCTGGCCGAAGAAATGAAGGCGCTTCTGCCGGCCTGATGCTTTAAGGGGACAAACCGGAGGAATCATGCGCTTGTCGGAACTCAAGCCCGGGCAGTCAGGCGTGGTCGTGAAAACCCTCGGACACGGGGCGTTCAGAAAACGCGTCCTGGAGATGGGGTTTATCCGCGGCCACGTGGTGCACGTATTGCTTCAGGCACCGCTGAACGACCCGATAAACTACCGCATCATGGGCTACGAGGTGAGCCTGCGGCGCTCGGAGGCGTCCATGATCGAGGTCGTGGCCCTGGAGGGGGAGGACTGCCGCCAATGCGAGCACCTCGATGAAAGGTGCGCCCACTGCCCGGTGGCGGACATAGCCCACGGGGACGACCGCAGCGAGGACCAGCGTCCGGGCTGCGACACGCAGCAGGAGGCGATGAGACGCATCATATCGAGCCAGTCGCACATCGTGAACGTGGCTCTGATCGGAAATCCCAACTGCGGGAAGACCTCGCTGTTCAACATCGCGTCCGGCGCCAAGGAGCATGTGGGGAATTACTCGGGTGTGACGGTCGACGCCAAGAGCGGCCGCTTCGACTACAAGGGCTACACGTTCAACATCGTGGACCTGCCGGGCACCTATTCGCTGACATCCTATTCGCCCGAAGAGATGTATGTGCGCCGATATCTGCGCGACAACACTCCGGACGTGATAATCAACGTGGTGGACGCGTCGAACCTTGAGCGGAACCTGTATCTGAGCACCGAGCTGATAGATATGGACCGTTCGATGGTGATAGCGCTGAACATGTACGATGAGGTGCGTGCGCGCGGCGCAGAGCTGGACTACCGCACTTTAGGCAAGATGATAGGTGTGCCGATGGTGCCGGTGGTGAGCAAGACGGGCGAAGGCATTCCAGAACTTTTCGATACGGTGATCTCAGTGTTCGAGGGGCGCAACGAGGACGTGCGCCACGTGCACGTGAACCTGGGTGGCGACACGGAAGCGGCGCTGCGGCAGATGGTGGACATGATAAAGAGCGAGCCGGGGCTTAGCACCCACTTCTCGCCCCGCTACACGGCTATCAAGCTGCTGGAAGGCGACCATGAGATCGAAGACCGTCTGACCGAACGTAAGAGCGCCAGCGACGGGCCACCGGTGCCCGGCAAGGGGCATCAGCGCCATCGGCTGATGCTGCTGCGCGACAAGCTCCGCGGGCGCATCGAGGCGCTGCACGACGAGGACATAACGGGCATGATCGCAAGCGCGAAATACGGCTTCATAGCCGGCGCGCTGGCCGAAACCTACACTCCCGGGCGCGAGCAGAAAAGCCACGCTACACGCGTACTGGACCGTCTGGCCACGAACCGCTATCTGGGCTTCCCGATATTCTTCCTGATCATGCTCTTCATCTTCTGGGCCACCTTTTTCGTGGGCCAGTATCCGATGGAGTGGATCGAGACGGCCGTGAGCTTCTTGAGTGGTGTTGTGGAGAAGACGATGCCCACCGGGCCGCTCAAGGATCTGATTGCCGACGGCATCATCGGCGGCGTGGGCGGCGTAATAGTTTTTCTGCCCAATATCCTGATATTGTACTTCATGATCTCGTTCATGGAGGACTCGGGCTACATGGCCCGCGCAGCCTTCATCATGGACAAGCTGATGCACAAGATCGGTCTTCACGGCAAGAGCTTCATTCCACTGGTGATGGGCTTCGGCTGCAACGTGCCGGCCGTGCTGGCCACACGTTCTATCGAGAGCCATTCGAGCCGCCTGATAACCATACTGATCAATCCGTTCATGAGCTGCTCGGCGCGTCTGCCGGTGTATGTGCTGATCATCGGGGCGTTCTTCCCGGCACATGCGGCCCTGGTCTTCGCCGGGGTATATCTTACGGGCATTCTCGTGGCGGTGATCACGGCGCGTATGCTGCGGAGATTCTTCTTCAAGAAGGATGAGACGCCTTTTGTGATGGAGCTTCCGCCCTACCGCCTCCCGACCCTGCGCGCCTCCGTGAGCCATACGTGGGAAAAAGGGCGTCAGTATCTCAAGAAGATGGGCGGCATCATCCTGGTGGCGAGCATCATCGTGTGGGCGCTGAACTACTTTCCCATGCATGACAAGGCTACGGCCGCAGCATCTGAGAATACCACGACCGAACTGAAGGACGACAGTGCCATCGACACCTCGCGCGACTCCTATCTCGAGATGGGCGGCAAGGCCCTGAACCCGCTTATGGAGCCCTTAGGCTTCAGCTGGCGCGCCACGGTGGCCGCTCTTGCGGGCGTGCCTGCCAAGGAAATCGTAGTGTCTACCTTAGGCGTGCTGTACACCAACGACGAAGCCGTGGAAAACGGCCGCCTGGCCTCACGCCTGACCGCGCCACGCGGCCCGCAACACAAGCCCGACTTCACAGCCGCCTCGGCCCTGGCATTCATGATTTTCATACTGCTCTACTGTCCGTGCACGGCCACCGTGACGGCCATTGCACGCGAGACAGGGCGCTGGCGCTATGCTCTTTTCAGCATTCTATACAATACGGCCGTGGCGTGGCTCGTGGGCTTTGCCGTCTACCGGCTGGCGCTTCTGCTGACATAGACCGCGGGGCGAGGCAATAAAACGCCGAGGCATACGTTTGTATGAATATGAAGATACTGAAAGCACCGCATACGACCGTCGCACTCCTTGCCGGAGTGCTGCTCGCGCTTGTGTGTCCTCCGGGAGCGCAGGCGCAGGGAGGCGGCGCGGCATACAACTTTCTGGACATTACGTCCTCGTCGAAGATCTACGGTCTGGGAGGCATGAATATCTCGCTTGTGGACGACGAGCTTATGAGTTCCGACCAGAATCCCGGCCTTCTGGGTCAGGAGTCGAGCGGCCAGGTGGTCATCAACTACATGCACTATATGGGAGGGTCGAACTTCGCGGGCGTGCGCTACGCCCACTCGCAGGGCGAACACGGCACATGGAGTGCGCAGATACGCTATTTCGGCTACGGCGCTATGGACGAGCGCAACGAGTTCGGCGACCTCATCGGTAGCTTTTCTCCTCAGGATGTGGCCTTCGGAGGCACATATAGCTACGACTTCAATGACCGTCTCCGCGGCGGCATAGACCTGAAGATGATCTACAGCGGCTATGCCGACTACACGGCTTTCGCCCTCAGCACTGATCTGGGCATCAACTACTACGACCCTGACAAGGACCTCTCGCTCTCGGCTGTCGTGGCCAATGCCGGCGGCCAGATAAAACGATTCACCGATGCCTACTCGCGCCTTCCCTTCGACATCCGCCTGGGCTGGTCGCAGAGTTTCGGCACATTTCCCGTTCGCTTCTCCATAACGGCGTGGAACCTTACGAAATGGAAGCTCCCCTACTACAAGACCGGCGACGGCTCGGCCGACTCGGAGCCGGAGCTCGTGGACAGCTTCATGAGCAATCTATTCCGCCACCTCGTGTTCAGCGCTGACCTCGTGAGCAGCGAGAACTTCTACATAGGCCTCGGCTACAACTACAAGACCCGTACGGACATGAGCACCTACAAGCGCAATTTCCTCTCGGGATTCTCGCTGGCGGCCGGACTGCGCGTGAAGAGCTTCGGTCTGGGGCTTGCCTTTGCCCAGCCTCACTCGGGAGGCACCTGCCTGATGGTGAATTTCAGCTGCAATCTCCAAGAACTCCTACGATAATGAAAAAGATACGTGTTGCAATCGACGGCTACTCATCGTCGGGCAAAAGCACGATGGCACGCCGTCTGGCGGCCGTCACCGGCTACAGATATATAGACTCGGGCGCCATGTACCGCGCCGTGACGCTTTACGCACTCGACCACGGCATGGTTGCCGAGGACGGCAGCGTGGACGAGGCCGCACTCGTGGCCGCACTCCCTGAAATACACATCGACTTCGCGCCTGCCTCCGCTCCGGGCGCCGAACAGCACACGCTGCTCAACGGCGAGGACGTGGAGACTGAAATCCGCCGTCTGCGCGTGAGCAATGCCGTGTCGCCCGTGGCGGCCATTCCGTCCGTGCGCCGCGCGCTGGTGAGACTGCAGCAGGCCATGGGAGGCGAAGGAGGCATCGTGATGGACGGCCGCGACATAGGCACGACCGTATTCCCCGACGCCGAACTGAAAGTGTTTGTGAACGCATCGGCCGAGACCCGCGCGCAGCGCCGCTTCAAGGAGATGCTCGACAAGGGCTCGCAGGTGAGCTATGCCGATGTGCTGGCCAACGTCGTGCGCCGCGACCATATCGACGAGACGCGTGAGGAAAGTCCGCTTCGCCGCGCCGACGATGCCCTCGACCTCGACAACTCCGCCATGAGCATCGAGGAGCAGGACGCATGGCTCCTCAGCGCATTCAAAGCCGCAGAAAGGAAAGCCTGAACAGATGTATCGCGTGGAAATCGACCCGGAATCGGGATTCTGCTTCGGCGTCGTTACGGCCATCCGCAAGGCCGAGGAACATCTCGGCGCGAACGGCGGCAAGGATACTCTGTGCTGTCTGGGCGACATCGTGCACAATTCCGATGAAGTGGAGCGCCTACGCCGCAAAGGGCTGCGCACCATAACGCATCAGGACCTCGACCGCCTCCCCCGCGGAGCGAGCGTGCTTCTGCGAGCCCACGGCGAGCCTCCCGAGACATACCGCCGCGCCGAATCCCGCGGCATCCGGCTGATAGACGCTACCTGCCCCGTAGTCCTGCGCCTGCAGCAGCGCGTGAAAGCCGCCTATCACTCGGCCGAGTGCCCGCAGATAGTGATCTATGGAAAAAACGGGCATGCAGAGGTGAACGGTCTCGTGGGACAGACCGAGGGCAAAGCCATAGTCGTTGAAGGGCCCGAAGGGCTCGAAGCACTGGACTTCACGCGGCCCATCGCACTATTTTCCCAGACCACAAAAAGCCTCGAGGGCTTCCGCAGCATCATTGCCGAAATTGAAAAGCGCCTGGCCCCCGGAGTTGAATTCAACCACTACGACACGATATGCCGTCAGGTGAGCAACCGCGCCGACCATCTGCGCGAATTTGCACGCGCGCACGATGTGGTGCTATTCGTGGCAGGCACCAAGAGCAGCAACGGCAAGGTACTTTTCAACCACTGCCTTAGCGAGAACCCGCGCACTCACCTTATAGCCAACGCCACTGAGCTGCAGCCCGAGTGGCTTGAAGGAGCCGCCAGCGTGGGCATCTGCGGCGCCACCTCCACACCCCGCTGGCTCATGGAAGAAGTGGCCGCACGCCTGAAATGAATACATTCATCGCCATCGATGTAGAGACGGCTAATTTCGAAGCCTCGAGCATTTGCGCCATCGGGGCCGTGAAGGTGCGCGACGGCCTCATCATCGACCGCCGCTATTCCCTGGTATGCCCCGAGCCCAACTACTATACTCGCCGCTGTTCGATGGTGCATGGCCTGACAGACGACGACACTTGGAACGCACCCTCCTTCGGAAGTCTCTGGAAGGAATGGGAGCCATGGCTTCACGAAGGGCTCCCCGCGGGTGAGGAACCCGTGATGGTGGCCCACAACGCCCGCTTCGACAGCCGGTGCATCATTGAAGCATGCCGCATATACGGCCTTGAAGCGCCCGCACGCTGGGCCGATACGCTTGCCGCCGCCCGCAAGGCCATCCCGCGCGGCATGCTTGCCTCGAAGAGCCTCGACTCCTTGTGCGCCTTCTTCGGAATCCCCCTCGAAAAACACCATTGCGCCCTCGACGACGCCCTCGCCTGCGCAAAACTCGGCATTATCCTTCTGGAAGAAGAATAAATTATTTTGGCTAAATTTTTGCCGGTTTCCCCACGTCAATTTCAAAAAATATATATATCTTTGCAATCGGAATGATTTAGATTGTTCCCATACATTTTGAATACAGAAGCGTTATGTCTTCTTCTTGTAAGTGAAAAGCCTAGGAAACTTATCTCACGAGAACAAGAGACGGCTGGCAGCTTCCGCGCGTACGCGTGGGGCGGTTTTCCATATCTTTTCTCACAGGTTTTCCTAGCACCTTCACTTTAAGACGTGGCATTCAGTTCCACGCTTCTTTTTGTCATTAAACGGGTTCGCGGAGCTGAGGACCACGGGAAACCTGAAATGAAAAAGTTTTTATTTTTCCTTCTGGCTCTGATTGTGTCAGCAGGCGCATGGGCTAAGGATATCAAAGTGGTAGTCATTCCGTCGAATGCCACCATCAAGGTAAACGGGTCTTATTACGGAGAAGGAAACGCAAACCTCAAAATCAAGAAGAACGATTTCGTGTCGCTTGAATGCAGCTGCCCGGGCTATGAGACACTGAACACGCGCATCTATGGCAATGACGATCGCAAGACTGTGGAAATCAAGCTCAAAGAAGACATGCTTCTGAAGCAGACCACCGAATCTTCCATTGCCAACAACTTTTTCTCTGTAAGGGTCAATAAATCGCTCTATACCGACGACCCCAAGACGGGCAAGCGCAATTCCGAAAATGCATGGAAGATGGCCCACAGCGTGCTGCTTAAGTATTTCGATGAAATAATGACCTCAGATGCCGCTTCGGGATTCATTCAGACCCCCTGGCTCTACAAGAATTATGTTGAAGCCGGCAAGACACTCCGCACCCGTGTTACCATCAAAGAATCCAATATCGGCGGAGATCTTACTTTCCAGATAAAGATGGCCTCGGAGATGGCACCGATTCAGGGCCGCAGCCGCGAGGAGTCGTTCCTCGAGACCAACCGAATCATGAAAGAATTTGAAACGCTTATCAGCGAGTTCCAGTCCCGTCTTGGCGAAAAATAAGAAGGCATGAAAAAAACTCTGATGCTTCTTGTTGTGCTTCTCTTTGGCTGTGTAACAGACTCCTATGCCCAGCTCGATGAAGTCACCGGCAAGATCAACAAATTCTTCGGCAGGGAAAAGGAAGTGAACATTGTGGTGATTCCCTCCGACGCAACAATCAAAGTCAACGGTTCCTATTACGGAGAAGGTTCGGCTAAAGTATTGGTCAAGAAAAAGGATTTCTTCTCACTCGAGTGCTCGGCTCCCGGCTATGAAACGCTGACAACACGAATCTATGGAAATGACGGCCGAAAGACCGTGGAAATCAAACTCAAGAAAGACATGCTGATGCAGCAGACGGCCGAATCTTCGATCGCCAATAACTTCTTTACGGTAAAAGTCAATAAGAATTTTTACACCGAAGATAAGCGAACCGGCAAACGAAATTCGGAAATGGCATGGAAGATGGCCCACAACGTACTGCTTAAGTATTTCAACGAGATCATGACCTCCGACATTTCTTCGGGCTTCATCCAGACTCCCTGGCTCTACAAGAACTACATCGAGGCCGGAAAAACCTTGCGTCACAGAGTGACCGTGAAAGAATCGAATATCGGAGGCGACCTTACCTTTCAGGTCAAGCTTTCTGCAGAAATCGCTCCCATGCAGTCGCGCGCCAATGAAGAGTCCTTCATCGAAACCACGCGTGTGGCCAAGGAGTTTGAAACTTTCATGAGCGAATTCCAGACGCGTCTGGGCGACCAATAAAATCAATCCACAAAAAGATATGAAAAATAAAATCCTGCTATTAGTGCTGTTTATGGCCACGGCCACATCAGCCGCTTTCGCACAAGTAAAAGAAACCTTCGATTCCAATTCCTGGCAGTGGACCGAATATTCTGCCGATCTTGGCAAGGCTTACATAATTGACGGCGTAATGCGCCTTGAGAGCAAATCCGACAACGGAAATATCACGCTCGCAGACATGGTGGGCAGTGTGGCCACACACTCCTTCCTCCCCATGGATCCTGCAAAAGGCTTCAACCTTAGCTGCACGGCCATCCTCGAAAAATTCGAGGGTAAGAAGATGTTCGGCATCATCCTTGATTATATCGACGACATGAACTGTATTGTATTCATGATCAAGGGCGATTGCGCATGGCTCTACAAGATGAAAGAAGGAAAGATCATCGGCCAGCAAAAGAATCAGTTCAAGCTACAGAAGGGCAAGAAAAGCACATCACTCGACATTCAGGTCACTTATATGGGCGGCGAGCTCGAGTTCCGCGTGAACGACGTGCAGGCACTCCTCTGCAAGTATGTACCCATTACCTCGAATGGCTTTGGATTCTTTGCTTTTGGAAAATGCAAAGTGGACTTTGATGATGTTGAAATCCTGAACTAAGGCCACTACTCAATTTTTCTTCCCGGTCGCTCGCAATACTTTTATAGTATCGCGAGCGACTTTTTTCTCAAGTGTTTAAAATCCCGAAAACCAAAATTTTTCCCCTGCGGGCGCGGATAATAGCGGAATGTTTTGTAATTTTGTATTCTGCAAATACAATGCACAGTCCACTATCTGTAGAAATCACATGGCGGTAATCGTAAATATCGAGACATCTACCAACGTCTGCTCCACGGCCCTGACAGCCGAGGGGCAGATTCTTACACACTTCGAGGACTTCTCCGGCCGCAACCATGCCGAGCTCCTGAGCGACTACATCAAGGGCTGCCTTGACTTTGCCCGCGAGCGCGACATTGCCGTAGAGGCCGTGGCCGTGAGCATTGGTCCCGGCTCTTACACGGGCCTGCGCATCGGGCTCAGCGAGGCCAAGGGACTTGCCTACGCGCTCGATGTGCCGATGATCGGTGTGAATACGCTTGCTCTGATGGCCACGCGCGTGATGTTCTCGACCGATGATGTGGACCCCGAGAGCATCCTCGTGCCAATGCTCGATGCACGCCGCATGGAAGTGTACACGGCCGCCTACGACTTCGGGCTCGCAGCGATTATGGAGCCGCAGCCTCTCATTCTGGATGCGACGAGCTATGCCTCGCTCCTTGCGCAGGGCCGTCCGTTGCTTTTCTTCGGCAACGGCATGCCCAAATTCAGGGAGCTCCTCGGCGATGCCGCCCCGGCGAATGCAGTCTTCGTCGACGGCGTAGATCCCGTGGCTGTGGACATGGTGGCACTCTCCGAGCTGGCCTATGCGCGGCGCGACTTCATCGACCGCGCCTATTCAACTCCACTCTATCTAAAGGACTTCCAGGCAACCACGCCCAAGAAAAATATTTTCGGAACCAAGGAATGAAACAGCCCCAGCTGACAGAGGAACAGGCCGCCGACGTGCGCGCTGCCATCGATACGCTCCGGAAAGGCGGCGTCATCCTATATCCCACCGATACGATCTGGGGGCTCGGCTGCGATGCACGCAATCCGGAGGCCGTGCGCCGCATATTCGCCATCAAACGGCGCGCCGACGCCAAGGCCCTAATAACGCTTGTGGACAGTGTGGCAGCCCTTGAACGCACCGTGGCGGAGATTCCCGAAGTGGGCTATCAGCTTCTGGAAGCAACAGAGGAAACACCCACCACAATAATCTACGATGCAGCCGCTCCCGGCGCGCTTGCGCCCGAACTCGCGGCTGAGGACGGCAGCGTGGGCGTGCGCGTCACCCGAGAAGCAATCTCGTCCGCCATCTGCCGCGGACTGCGAGGGCCGCTGGTAAGTACCTCGGCGAACATCAGCGGCAGGAAGGCTCCCGCATGCTTCGCGGAAATCGAGCCCGAAATCATCGGGGCCGCCGACTATGTGTGCGCCTCGCGTCGCAATGAAGCGCCCGGCGCAGCCAAGCCTTCCGCTATACTTAAGCTTGGCGCCGGAGGAACCATCAAGATAATCCGCTGATGAAAGAACTCACCCGTCAGAGACTCATCTATGTAACGTCGGACTTCCTGATGCTCAATCTCGGGATACTCATCTTCTATGTCTTTCGTTACAGGCTCATGGGCGATACGGAAGCGGCCGATACGTTCCTGGCCTGGTATCAATTACCCAACGTCATTCTCGGGCAAATATTCTTCCCCTTGGCCGTCGAAGGGCTGTATGTGCTATCCGGTTTCTACAACCGCTCGCAGCTCTACTACCGCTCGCGCCTCGACGACTTCACCAACACCCTGGGCACGAGCTTCGCCGGAATGCTGCTGGTGTATTTCTCAGCCATGCTCAACGACAGCATCATCGATCGTGTGCTATCCTACGAACTGATGCTCATCCTCTGGGCCTGTCTCTTCGTGCCGGTCTATGCCATGCGCCTGCTCATCACTACGCGCATCATCCGCCGCATGCGCACCGACGGCCGCGGCTGGCGCACACTCATCGTGGGGGTTGCTCCCGCAGCGGTCAAAGAAGCCAGACGCATCGAGAACAGCCGCCGCAAGCAGGGCATGTCAGCCGTGGGTTTCATCGACCCTATGCATGAGTATGTCGAGGAAGGCACAGAACTCGACGGGCTGCCCGTTTACGGCTATAAAACGGATTTCCGCAAGATGAAGCACCGGCAGCAGGTGGATGCGATCGTGGTGATGCCCCATCCTTCAGGCATGAACTCCACGCTCAGCGTCATCAACAAGCTCTATCCCCTGGACCTGCCCTTGCTCATTCCCCCGGGGCTACACAACCTCATAACCATGCGGCCGCGCACCACGCTCGTAAACGCCGAGCCGCTTGTGGATATAACCAACGCCAATGTGCCTCCGAGCGTAGCCAATATCAAGCGCCTTTCCGATGTGATTGTTTCCGCCATCGGGCTTGTGGTGCTGTCGCCGGTGCTTCTGGCCCTCGCGCTGGCCGTGAAACTCGATTCTAAAGGTCCGGTCATTTACCGCCAGGAACGCATCGGCCTGCACAAGAAACCTTTCAAGATCCTGAAATTCCGCACCATGTATATGGACGCGGAAGACAGCGGACCCGCGCTTTCGTCGACCGACGACCCCCGCATCACTCGCGTGGGCCACACGCTGCGCAAGTACAGGCTCGACGAGCTTCTGCAGCTGTGGAATGTGCTCAAGGGCGAAATGTCGCTTGTGGGCCCACGGCCCGAACGCGAGTACTACGTCAATCAGATTCTCGAACGGGTGCCCGCCTACAGCCTCATTCATCAGGTGCGACCGGGGATTACGTCATGGGGAATGGTACGCTTCGGTTATGCCACGACCGTCGACCAGATGATCGAGCGGCTTCGCTACGATCTCCTGTATCTTGAAAACGTGAGCATGGGCGTGGATTTGAAAATTTTGTATCATACGGTGGACACCGTGCTGTCCGGCCGTGGAATGTAATAAAGCGATGGAACAGACCGAGGATCAAACTCTACAAAACGGCACGGGCGCCAACGGCGAGGCCCGCACTGGGCGGCTGCGCGAAATGTTCCTGCGCTTTCTCATTTGGCGCGAACGCCATATAAAGGAAAAGAACTTCGTGCTCGTGCTGGCATTGTTTGTCGGAATATTCTCCGGCCTCGCAGCTCTGGTGCTCAAGTTCCTTATCCACACAATATCCGGACAGCTCACGGCTCACATGAGCGTCGATTCGGGCAACTATCTTTACATATTGCTGCCCGCCATAGGCGTGATTCTGTCGGCTCTTTACGTGCGCTATGTCGTGCGCGACGACATCTCCCACGGCGTCACCCGCGTGCTTTATGCCATTTCGCAGAACAAGAGCCGCCTGAAAAAGCACAATATCTACACCTCCGTCATCGCCTCGTCCGTCACCATCGGCTTCGGCGGATCCGTCGGAGCCGAAGGCCCTATCGTATATACCGGCGCCGCCATAGGCTCTAATCTCGGAGCCTCCTTCCGGATGTCGCCGCGCATCCTGATGATTCTCGTGGGCTGCGGCGCCGCCGCCGGCATTGCCGGCATATTCAAGGCTCCCATCGCAGGCATGCTGTTCACCATCGAGGTGCTGATGCTCGACCTTACCACAGTGTCGGTGATGCCGCTGCTTATCGCCTCCATCACCTCGGCCACGATTGCCTACGTCTACACAGGCTACGAATTCGAATTCTTCTTCGCGCAGAGCGAGGATTTCTACACCTCGCGCATTCCCTTCGTCATTGTCCTGGGACTGGTCTGCGGCTTCGCCTCCATATACTTCACCAAGGTCATGAACTTCATGGAGGGCATCTTCCGCCGATTCAAGAACCGATGGCTCAAGACGGCCGTGGGCTGCATAATCCTGTCGGGCCTTGTCTTCCTCTTTCCGCCGCTCTACGGCGAAGGCTACGGCTCCATCACAGGCCTTCTGGCCGGAGATCCGGGGTCGATAGTCGAAGGCTCGATATTCTACGGCGAGGGAGGCAGCCGGTGGTTCATCCTGCTTTTCATATTCCTCCTTGTCATGATGAAAGGCTTCGCCACATCATCCACCAACGGCGCCGGAGGCGTGGGGGGCACATTCGCGCCGTCGCTATATGTGGGCTGTATGACGGGCTTTCTCTTCGCCTACGGCCTCAATTCCTTCATTCTGCCCGAAGGCATCGTGCTTTCCACAAAGAACTTCGCCCTCATTGGCATGGCCGGAGTAATGTCCGGAGTAATGTATGCTCCGCTCATGGCAATATTCCTCACCGCCGAGCTCACAGGGGGCTACTCGCTCTTCCTGCCGCTGCTCATCGTCAGCACCATTTCCTACGGCACGGCCAAGATGTTCGCGCCCTACAGCATCTATGCCACCCGTCTGGCCAAGCGCGGCGAACTCATGACTCACCACAAGGACAAGGCCGTGCTCACGCTCCTGAAAGTAAACTCCGTGATCGAGACGGATTTCAAACCCGTCTACCCCGAAATGACGCTCAAGGAAATGGTGGACGTGATTTCGCAGAGCAAGCGCAACCTCTTCCCGGTCATCAACGAGAAGCGCCAGCTCGTGGGCATAGTGCTGCTCGACGACATCCGCAACATCATGTTTCGCGCCGATCTATACCGGAAGATGCGCGTGAGCACCTTCATGACAGCGCCTCCGGGAAAAATCACCCTGGGCAATTCCATGGAGTCCGTAATGAAGCTCTTCGACGACACCGGAGCCTGGAATCTTCCCGTCGTGGATGATACGGGCGAGTATGTGGGTTTTGTATCCAAAAGTAAAATCTTCAATTCCTACCGCCGTGTGCTCCGCCACTATTGCGAGGACTGAAACATTAATCTGAAACTAATAATTTACGATAAGATATGGCTCTACAATGCGGAATAGTAGGACTTCCCAACGTGGGAAAATCCACTCTGTTCAACTGCCTGTCGAATGCCAAGGCGCAATCGGCAAACTTCCCTTTCTGCACCATCGAACCCAACGTGGGCGTGATAACCGTGCCCGACGACCGTCTCACGAAACTCGTGGAGATGTGCTCGCCCCGCTCCGTGGTGCCTGCTACGGTCGAGATCGTCGACATCGCCGGACTGGTGAAAGGCGCATCACGCGGCGAAGGTCTCGGCAATAAGTTTCTGGCGAATATTCGCGAGACGGATGCGATCATTCACGTGCTCCGCTGCTTCGACGACGACAACATCACCCACGTCGACGGCTCGGTCGACCCCGTGCGCGACAAGGAAATCATCGACACCGAACTCATGATCAAGGACCTCGAGACCGTCGAGAGCCGCATTGCCAAGACCTTGAAGCAGGCACAGACCGGCGGCGACAAGGTAGCCAAGATGCAGTACGAAGTGCTCCGTAAGGTCAAGGAAGCACTCGACAAGGGGCTGCCCGCACGCTCGGTGAGCTTCGACAGTCCGGATGAACAGAAGTTCTTCCGCGAGCTATTCCTGCTCACGGCCAAACCGGTGCTATACGTGTGCAATGTCGACGATGCAGCCGCTGCAAACGGCAATGCATATGTCGATGCCGTGCGGGAGGCCATTAAGGACGAAGGCGCCGGGCTGCTGATTATTTCAGCCCGCACCGAAAGCGAGATCGCCGAGCTCGACACCTGGGAAGAACGCCAGGAATTCCTGCATGAGATTGGTCTTGAGGAATCGGGTGTATCGCGCCTGATCCGCGCCGCTTACGGTCTGCTTGATCTGCAGACATACTTCACCGCCGGTCCCGACGAGGTGCGCGCATGGACCTTCATCCGGGGCTCCAAAGCGCCCAAGTGCGCCGGTATCATTCACACCGACTTTGAAAAGGGCTTCATCCGCGCCGAAGTCATCAAGTACGACGACTATGTGGCTCTCGGGGGCGAAACCGGCGTACGCGAGGCCGGCAAGCTCGGCGTGGAAGGCAAGGAGTACGTGGTTCAGGACGGCGACATCATGCACTTCCGCTTCAACGTGTAGTCACCTCCAAAGTCTTCACCATATAAAAACTGCCATCCCTTGCCGTTCGGCGCCGGATGGCAGTTTCATTATTTAATAAAAATCCGCTTCTTACTTATTACTTAGCCTCCCAGCCGAGAGCGGAAGCTCCAAGCACGGCTGCATCGGCTTCCTTAAGCTCGCTCAGAAGCACCTTGGCCTTGCCCTTGAAGCAGCCCATCATGTTCATCTCCATGGCTGTGCGCAGGGGCTTCAGGAGGAGTTCGCCGCTCTTTGCAAGACCGCCGAACAGGATGAAGGCCTCGGGTGAGGAGAATACCATCATGTCGCAGAAAGCCTCGCCGAGAATCTTGCCCGTATAGTCGAATACGTCCTTTGCAAGCTTGTCGCCGTTGATGGCTGCATCGTACACATCCTTCGATGTAATCTGGTCGATGGGGATGTTGCGGAGAGTCGAGGGTTCCGTGCGGATTTCGAGGAACTCGCGGGCCGTGCGGGCAACGCCCGTAGCGGAGCAGTATGCCTCGAGGCAACCGGTGCGACCGCAGCCGCAGAGACGTCCGTTATTGCGCTTCACGATCATGTGGCCCAGCTCGCCGGCAAAACCGTCGTGGCCGTAAACTACCTGACCGTTGATGACGATACCCGAACCTACGCCTGTGCCGAGCGTGATCATGATGAAATCCTTCAGACCGCGCGCTGCGCCGTAAGTCATTTCACCGATGGCTGCCGCGTTGGCATCGTTGGTGATTGCAACGGGAATGCCGAACTTCTCGCTCACGAGCTGTGCCAGAGGAATGGGTGTGGGCCAGGGCAGATTCACGCCTTCTTCGATAGTGCCCGTGAAGTAGTTGGCGTTCGGAGCGCCGATACCGATGCCGTGCACCTTGTCCACAGCGTCGTTTGCCTCCATAAGGCGCATTACTTCAGTATAGAGCTCATCGATATAGTCGTTTACATTGGCGTGTTTTGCTGTTTTGATAGATGCGCTGGCGATAACCGTGCCGCGCGTGTCGACCAGACCGAACACTGTGTTCGTACCGCCGATATCAATTCCAAGAACGTAGGGTTTCATTGTTGGTATTAGGTTATTATTTAGTGATTATTTTTTAATGGTTCAAAGTTAGCAATTTTAATTCATTCCGACAAGAAAATCCATCAAAGATTTAGGGACCGCGCGTACAGGCCCGTCAAGAGAACGGTCCTGTACGCGCGGTCCCATATAAGCTGATCTACTGTTTTATAATAGCCGACGGATTCGATGAGGATGCCCCTACCTCGTTCCCACGGCGTGTTTTCTTGCCGTAACCCACTGTATATGTAACTGACAGATTAAGGCTCGAATGCGACGAAGGCGAGTATATGGTTTTCCACTTGCCGTAAAGTGGCGTCTCCTGTGTCCATGTCTCCGAATCCCAACGATTGCGGAATATGTTTCGGGCCGAAAGGCTTATGACCCATGCGCCGTTGCCCCAACCCGCTTCGAACACATACGTATCTCTACCCTTGATTATTATGTTGGAGTTCTCCGTAAGCACCGAGTTCCGCGATGTAAAAGCTGCAAGAGCGTAAAACGCCTTAAAGTAATACGCGGCCTGAAGTTGAATCCTTAGAGGATTGAGCCGGTTGCTGTATAGGCCGCTTGTCCTTAGGAATTTCTGAGTGACATTCGCGTACAGCTGGAGGCTCTTGTTCAGTAGCTTCAAATTTGCCGACGCCCCGAAATACAGATTCGAATAATTGCCGTCGTTGATAAAACTGCGGATCAGGGCGTCTTCACCGTAAGGGGAATATATCGTTGCCACCCGGTTGAAACTCTCCTCATATCCTCCGAAAGCAGCACAATTTAATCTGTTGTTGAGAAACAGATTATATGCAAGATTTGTCTTCAGTTCACGATAGTCGGCAAGAGATGTATTCCCGGTAAGATACAGGAATTCATTGTCGCGGACTACGACATCCTGACGCATGTCCACGCCCGGCGTGTTCACACCGAACGATACGTAGGTCGAGAGACTGTTCTTCTTGTCTATCTTCCAGCTAAAGTTTGCATCGCCGAAAGGCGTCGTCTCGTTTTGTCGGGTATCGTTGACGCTTATCCTCTCGAACCCGAGGCCGAAATTGCTGGAAAGATTGAACCGCTTGGTTGAGAATACGTATTGCGCAGCTATATTCCCGGCCGCTGTATGCATGCAGTCCGCATAGTCGGCATCGTTCCGGTAAGCCACATTGTCCTTGAGATAAATGACCCTCCCGCCGAACTTCACACGGTGCTTGGCTCCGAAAGCCTTCATCGCGTAGAGCCCGGCACGCAGGTTTGTCCTATCCTCGAGTGCAATGTTTTCGATCGGAAAGTTCATCGCACCGGTCCGGTACATCGAAAAATCGTTCCTATGGTCGTACGACACGGATTGAGAATAGTCTATGGCAAAATCGCTCGGGTGCCACCAGTAAATCGACCCGCTGTAATTCACGCTGTTGGCCCTCGCTTTATTATTTCTCTTGAAAAAATAGTCCTTATTGGGGTATGTGTCGAAAGCGATTTGTCCTGCGTAGGAATGTTCAGGGGCCGATTCATGTGTAAAGGATACGAGATTTTGGACCTGAATCCGCTTTGAGTTCAACGTCGCACGGAAAGTCACTGGATAGCTGTTCTCGATTGTCCTTGACACCTCCGTGTTTTCAGTGGTAGAGACCACGCCGTCCGCAAGCGAATACTCCGTATGCGCGTCCTCGCCGCTATGCCTGTTGTTGCTGTTGAGTGCTCCGACGTAGAGGTCGTATGTCATACGCTTGAAAGTAAACTTATTGTACACGTTAGCCTTATTGGAGAAGCCGTTCAGACATGTCTCCGAAGCCATGACTTTGGTGTACCCGCCGTAAGCATATTCCTGCACGATGATATTAATTGCCTTGCGCGCACCCCGGAATCGAGGGTCCGAAGGCGAATCATAGACCTCAACCTTGCGGACATTAGATATATTCAACGCCTTCAGATCCTCCTCAGATGCCGGGCTGTAATTAATGAACACATCACATTTGTTTCCGAATACGTCCGTTATCGTATTCGAGCCCGGTGTAGTGATCAACGTCGGAATCGCCATCAGCCGGAGCAGATCCTGACCCGTAGACGAATATTTCTTCTGTCTCTGCGTTGGCATATATGTGTTCTTGTCTGTGGAAAGTACCGCGCCCTCCTCCTCAATCGTAATGGCTTTGAGCGCAATAGGATTCTCACGAAGTAGGATTGTCCCGATATTATATCCGTTTGCGGGCTGATATACAGTCACGAAGCCTACGCAAGATACCTTTGCCGTCAGATTCTTCCGGTCGCATGGAATACGGAACTCACCGTTCCCGTCCGTTACGCTATAGCTGACTACAACCGAATCCCTCGGGCTGATCATATAGACGGATGCTCCGGGAAGAGGCTCCATTGCCGAGTCTGTAACTCGGCCCTTATAGGTGTATTTGCCTTGTTGAAGTGCCTCCAGATAGTACATTCCATTTCTGGACGAAAGCATGATCGGATGAAAGCCTATAATCCTCCGAAGGGCGGTTTCTATGTCATCTGTATCGAAGTTTGCGGATGTCGTGTACTTGTCCAGTTCCCTGTATATGAATGCAATATTTATTTCAGGATGGTCTCGGCACAGTTCAACCACTGCTTCTGATATTGGAGTCTCGTGAAAATCGTATGCAAACTCCTTGGCGCCCGCTGAAAAGAATTCCAACATCGCCATTATTATTATGATGATGCGCTTCATCTTCAGTCTACTATGATTTTGTTGCCGTCTATGCGGAGATTGATCTGTTCGAATGCATTCAATTGCCCAACTGTTTCCTCAAGCGGGAGTGCGGGGTCGAATCTGTAGAAGAGGTGCAGCTGAGCCGTTGCAGGCTTCATGTATTCCACAGTCACTCCATGTGTCGCGGCAATACAGTTTAGAATCCTCTCAAGCGTTTCTTCCTCAAAAAGGATAGGAGCGGCTGCATGTGGGGCGCTTGTTGAGTCCGTATCGGATACGAGCGCTGCAAGGGCATTTGCATCCTCATTGACCGCCGGCGTAAGCTCCTCTGCCTGCTGTTTAGACTCAAAGGTCTTCACGGCCACGCTTATACCTATCGCAGCAGCCGCAAGCGTGCTTAATGCTATTGCCGTAATAGATGCCGCACGGCCGTGTATGGCCGGAAAGCAAAACCCGGCTTTCATCCGCCTTCGGTAGAAAGCCTCCCACTCCGCTTCTATATCTATTTCACTACTTCCCTTATCTGTCGAACAGGCCGAACCGGTTTTGCACAACAGATTGTAGAGTTCTCTGTTCTCGGGATCCGCAAGGAGTACTTCAATCTCTTCAGGCCTGTATTTAGCGGGATGCTCGATAAGGTCAAGCACGGTGTCATACTTATCCATTCTCTCTTAGTTTTTTACGGATTATTTCCAATGCTTGACGGACGTGCTTGTATGCAGCTGTTTCGCTAACGCCTAAAACCTCGGCAACCTTCGCGGAGCTCATGCCCTCGGAAAAGCGGAGCACCATCACCCGGCGGCTTCCGGGCGTGAGATCTTCCTCTATAATCCGATGGATCCTCGAGATAATCTCACTGTCGGGCCATCCCTCGCTTTCATACTCGTCCGCTTCAATGAAATAGAGATTAAGTATGCGCTCGTGAATCCCTTTATCTCTTATCCTGTTGAGCGAACGATTGCGAACCGACGACAGCAAATAGGCCTGCGAAACAGACTGCTTGCCCTTCGAATGGAGGAGCGACTCGAATACATCATGGACGATGTCGCGCGCTGAATCATCGTCATGCAGAAGCGCCTTGGCCAGGCCGTACATCTGCCGGTAATGTGTCTTGAATAACTCTTCTATTTCCTTTTTGTCCGTCATACATCAGTAAGACACACAAATCCCCGTTTCCTAAACCCCGAGACACAAAAAAATATAATTTTTCTCT
>CAZBNM010000042.1:0-20235 GCA_964493495.1 uncultured Bacteroides sp. | reverse complement strand
TTTTTGTGTTTCGTGGTCCGGAATCTGTCCGACCCTCTTAGTGGAGCTGGAGGGGTTTGAACCCTCGTCCAAACGTGGAATCAATGAGCTTTCTACGTGCTTAGTTTCAAGTTGATTTTCGGAATGTGGCCGGCCTGAAACTACCTACCGCATTCTTATCCTCTAAAACTTCGGGAATCTGTCGAGGCTCCTGATTCCCTATTTCCGATATTCCTGCACCGCCTGATCGACCTGTCTCGGAAAAAGGACTGTCGGGCGATGTCTTGTCGCTGCAACTGTTGCGGCGATTAAGCTGATCTACTGTGCTTCAATCAAGCAGCAAGAGCGTAGTTGTTTTCGCCATTTAAATTGGTCGCAGCCTGATATTAAAGAGCATAGGCTACAAAGCTCTGCACGCTTACACACCGCTTCTGCACGCTGTCAAAGCCAGTCAGCCCCGGTTGTAATGAGGTGCAAAGATATTATTTTCAAACGAGATAAGCAAACTTTTTGTGTTTTTTTAACCAGTGTGGTGAAATATTAGGTAACAATCCCTTATTGAATTGTTAAAATGCGAAAGCTCGCAAGAATTAGGGTGGTATATCGTTTTTTATTAGTAACTTTACACTTCCAAAACGTACAAAGATAAAAAGATCTAAGGTGAAAATATTCGATAAGTTATTCTCCAGCAGTGGAATGCGTTCCTTTCCTCTTCATCTTGCAGTAGCGCCGGTCCTGCTTCTACTGGGTATTTTTGTGGTTGTGCTGGTGGTTTCCGGGGCAGACAGTATTTCGTCATGGAGTTCTCCTGCGCTATTGATCGCGTCGGGGTCGGCTCTTATGATCGCACGTTTTCACGGGTCATTGACGCGTCGTGGCTTGCGGGTTGGTTTTGCAAGAAGTGCCCGACAGCTTCTACCGGCTGTTGTGATGTTAGTCTTTATATCCACGGTTGCAACGACTTGGATGCTTTCGGGTGTTGTGCCTACGTTGATGGATTATGGAATCAGGGTTTTGAATCCCAAGATGTTTCTGCTGGTTACGTGCGGTGTTTGTTCGCTTGTGGCTGTGCTGACCGGCAGCTCCTGGAGCACGATCGCGACCATCGGACTGGCATTCATGGGTATTGGCACAGTGCTCGGTTTTTCTACGGCATGGATTGCCGGAGCGGTGATTTCCGGGGCATATTTCGGGGATAAGGTTTCGCCACTGAGCGATACGACGGTGCTCGCTTCATCGGCATGCGGAGTCAATATTTTCAAGCATATCCGCTATATGATGCTTACGTCCATGCCTGCTATGCTTGTGGCCATGGCTGTGTATGGGCTGGTTGGGATGACGGTTCACACTCCCACGGAGGTTGAATCCATGGAAATCCTGACTCATCTGGAGGAAACGTTTAATATTTCTGCCTGGGCGCTTCTAATCCCGGTTACAACGGTGTTGTTGATTGTGCTTCGGGTGAATACCACGCTGACACTTGCAATAAGTTCGCTTATGGGTTGTGTAGGAGTATTTGTTTTCCAACCGGAATTAGCGGCGCAGCTTGTTGGGTATTCCGGGGGGTCTGTGCTTCATGCGATCGGGCTGTTCTTATGGGACTCAACTGATTTCAATACGGAGTATGCGCTTCTTGATTCGCTGGTCGGGACATCGGGCATAATGGGTATGATGTCGACTATATGTCTGGTTCTTTCAGCTATGGTTTTCGGAATGGTTATGATCGGAACCGGAATGTTGTCATCCATTACCAAGGCCATTACGAGCCGTTTGCATCGTCGTTTTCCCATCATTGCTACGACAGTTGGCAGCGGTCTTTTTCTGAACAGCTGTACAGCTGACCAATATCTGTCGTTGATTATCGGGGGAAATATGTTTCGGGATGCCTATAGGCGTACTGGCATGGAGCCGCGATTGCTAAGCCGCACGCTCGAGGATTCTGTGTCCGTGACATCTGTACTTATTCCATGGAACTCGTGCGGTGTGACACACAGTGCGGTTCTGGGTGTGGCTACGGTTGTATATTTCCCGTTCTGTATTTTCAATTACATGTCTCCGGTGATGACACTTATCATGGCATATACCGGTCTGGGTATAAGGAAGCCTGTGGGGCAGCTTAGCGCAACATCCGTGCAAGCATGAGCAGGGCTGATGTAGATGCGTGATTTATCACGCGCTCTCTTTTGCCAGTAAAGTGGAAGCATTGAGCGTTTACGACCGGTGTGTCATGGCCGGAGGATTTGAATCCTGCGGCGATCCATACGGTGCCTACCGGTTTGCCCGGTACGGCTCCTCCCGGTCCGGCGATCCCGGAAGTTGCTATCGCGGCATCGGCGCCGGTTGCTTTTATGGCACCGAGAACCATGCCTTTCACGACAGCTTCGCTGACAACGCCGAAACGTTCAATTTCGGCCTGATCTACGCCAAGTATGGAGATTTTTACTTCATTTGAGTAGCTGATAATCGAGCCGAGGTATGAGTCGGAGCACCCGGGCACGAGGGTAATGAGATGTGCTATATTTCCTCCGGTGCAACTCTCGGCGGTTGCAAGTTTAAGACCGTGTTTGCGCAGCCTGTATAGAAGAATTTCAGCAGCGGATGCATCTCCTTCGTAAATCATATAGTCGCCAAGGCGTCGCTTGAGCTCGTCATATGCCAGATCAAACCGCTCTCTGAGCTCAATCTCATTAGCTCCGCGGCCGTCGAGACGCAGACGTAGGAGCCCGGGGGTAGGGAGGTAGGCAAGATGAATACTCTTGGGAAGTGAGGTTTCAAATTCCTCAAGATGCATGGCGAGCGCCGACTCACTGATGCCACTGACCATTACCGTGGCATGCAAGAAAAAGACATCAGGCGTGAAGCGAGCCCGGATGCGCGCTGTGAGAAGTCCGTCAGAGAGGATCCCTTCCGTTTCGAACGGTACGCCCGGAAGCGAAACAAGCACCTTCCCATGCTTTTCGAACCACATTCCCGGAGCTGTGCCGTATGGATTGGGTATGACACTGCAAGAAGATGGCACGAGCGCCTGCGTGAGTGTAAGGTCATTCATCGGGATATTCCTCCGGGCAAACACTCTCAGAACATTTGCCTTGACATCGGAGTCCTCGACAAGTGTTCCTCCGAAAATGTCAGTGAGTACCCTCTTGGTGATATCGTCTTTCGTGGGGCCGAGACCGCCTGTGCAAATTACGAGGTCACTCTGGCCTAAAGCCTCAATAACCGCACGGTGAATATCTTCTTCGGAGTCGTCTACTGTTTGGATTGAGACTGTCTCCCAGCCGAGAGGGGAAAGCGAGCGCGAGATTGTTCCTGAATTGGTGTCAGTGACTTGTCCGAGCAGAATTTCCGCTCCGATTATGATAATTGAAAGCTTCATACTTGATAGAATGGTCAGACTGTGACGCGTGCATAGGGCACTGCGTCGTATGGGCAGAAATTGCCATTGAGGAATTTGAAGTATCCGGCAATAGCAACCATGGCGGCGTTATCGGTTGTGAACTTCCTCTGAGGGATAAATGCTTTGAGTCCGTGACGGGCACAGTAGTCGGCGACAGCTGAACGGACTCCTGAGTTAGCCGAAACACCTCCGCCGATAGCAATTGTCCGAATTCCGGATGATTTGACGGCTTTATCGAGTTTATCAAGCAAAATGTCGATGATAGTGGCCTGAAGGGAAGCAGCCAGGTCCGCCCGATTTTTTTCAACGAAGTCGGGGTCGGATCTTACACCATCTCGTACGGTGTATAGGAACGATGTCTTCAGACCGCTGAAGCTATAATCAAATCCGGGGATATGAGGTTTCGCAAAATGGAAAGCTTGAGGATTGCCTTCGGAGGCAAGCCTGTCGATATGAGGGCCACCGGGATAGGGAAGCCCCATGACCTTTGCGCATTTATCGAATGCTTCTCCGGCGGCATCGTCAATGGTCTGGCCCATGACTTCCATGTCAGAAGGGCTATTGACGATTATAAGCTGAGAGTTGCCCCCTGAAATCAGAAGGCACAGGAATGGAAATTCCGGGACCTCGTCGGTTTCGTTCTCCCGCACGAAATGGCTTAGGACATGTCCGTGGAGGTGATTGACATCAATGATCGGGATGCGTAGGCCGAGCGAAAGACCCTTTGCGAAGCTCGTTCCAACAAGGAGTGATCCGATAAGGCCAGGACCGCGAGTAAAGGCAATCGCTGAAAGTTCTGATTTATCGATTCCCGCGCGTTTTATGGCCGCATCTACAACGGGGACAATATTCTGCTGATGAGCCCTGGATGCGAGTTCGGGTACAACACCACCAAATTCCTCATGTACTTGCTGACTTGCGATGACATTGCTAAGCAGTATGCCGTCGCGGATAACGGCAGCGGAGGTGTCGTCGCAAGAAGATTCGATGCCAAGTATTATAGCCATCAGAAAACGTAGGCTAATCCGGCAGCAACGGTAGCACCGGGATAGGTTTTTACAAGAGTATATTTGGCTTCAAGGAATATCTTCAAGGTGGGAGTGCATCGTATTTCAAACCCGGCGCCCGCATTAGCTCCAAACCGGTTTACATGGTTGCTCACGTCCTTGTTTGTACCTTCCTGAATGCGGTGACTGTTCCAGCTTGTGAAATCGAGTCCAAGAATAGGATAGAATGCCATGCGGTCCGATTCGAGTTGCAAAGGGAACTGCATGTCGATATCGACAGAAAGAGCATCGAGGTTCTTATGCCGAAATATGATTGATGCTTCAGGGGCAATCCGCACATGCCGGCTGAAGGAATATTGAAAAACCAATCCTCCGAGTGCCGAGCAATTTCGGGTGACGTATCCGACGCGAGGGCCGAAACTCTTCTCGCCACGGGAATAGGGTTCTCTGGCGAAAGAAGAGACGCATGCCGATAGAATGATCAGAATCAGAGCCGTGAGTCGACGGCAGAGGGGAGAAAAAGCCATGAATCCGGATTTAAAAATATCAGCTTTGCTTATCGAGTGCGTCTTGAATGTTGTTGAATATCTCATCTACCGAGCCATTTCCATCAATCTGGAGGTATTTTCCTTGTTTCTTGTAATAGTCTCGCAGCGGTGCAGTGCGTTGATGATATACGTTCAAACGCTCTTTTATGGTATCGATATTATCATCAGCCCTTCCACACTGTCGTCCACGCTGTATCATGCGTTTTACTAGCTCATCTTCGTCCACTTCGAGGCCAACAACGGCCTTGATATCGGCTTTGTGTTCTGTTAGTAGTTTTTCAAGGGCGATGGCTTGTGGAATGGTACGGGGAAAGCCATCGAAAATGACCCCATTGGCCGTCTTTTCCTGTTTCTCCTCAAGCTCATGAGCAAGGACTCGCACCATAAGATCATCCGGAATAAGGTGTCCTTTAGAAATGTAACTGTCGGCAATTTTGCCAAGTTCAGTTCCACGTGCGATATGGTCGCGAAGAAGTTCACCGGTGGAAATGTGATGCAAACCGAAGCGTTCGATAAGACGCTCGCTCTGGGTGCCCTTTCCGCAACCGGGAGCACCGAAAATGACTAAGTTCATCATTTGTAGATCAATCTTCTTTGAGCACGTATATGTCCTTGAGGTTTCGTGCCTTTCCGTTTAGGTCGAGGCCGTAGCCAATTATAAATTTTGTAGGTATTTCGAAGCCCACGTAATCGGGTTCCACAGGTTTTTTGAGAGCATCGGGTTTAAACAGTAGGGTAGCGATGCGGATATCTTCCGGCTCCTGCTGTTTCAGATCCTTTACAAGATTAAAAATCGTATTTCCGGTATCAACAATGTCTTCAACGATAATAACGGTACGGCCCTTAAGGTTTTCTCCCAAGCCGAGAACTTGTTTGACCTTTCCGGTAGATCCCATTCCTTCATAGCTTTTCAGACGAATAAAGGAGATTTCAGCGTCCATACCCTCAACCGCTCTGAAAAGATCACTGGCAAATGCGAATGCGCCGTTGAGCACACACAGAAAAAGTGGATTTTTCCCGTTGCAATCGTTCATGATTCGTTTGCCGAGCTCCTGAACGCGCTCATTTATACGGTCGTTTGTGATATAAGGCTCGAAGGTGAGACCCTCGTAAACTACTTCGTTCATTCCGTTTGCTGATAGGAATTGCTGTTATTGGAAATTTTCTGCAAAATTAATCGTTTTTTTTCAGATACGCAATACAGCCATCTGCAATAATAATGATGTTCCATATGTATTTTTGATTTATTAGAGAGACCTGAACATTCAGCACGGATTGCAGGTTCTATTGAAAGAAGGATTTAAAAGTCCACTAACAGTATCAGAATATATAAATTTTCACAACGCCATGCGTAAATCGATTTTAAGGAACATTGTATCAGCAATTTTGATAATCTCAGGAACTTTAATTATGAAAGCACATACATCTTATATCTTTCTTGCCCCGGGTGTTGAGGAAGTTGAGGCAATCGCAACAATTGATGCCCTTCGCAGAGCAGACATCCCTGGTACGGCTGTTGCCGTGTCAGATAATCTACAAGTCAAAGGCGCAACAGGACAGACTCTTGTTGCAGACTCTCTGATATCGGAAGTAAATACGGATGATGCCGACTGGCTGATAATTCCCGGTGGAGATCCGGGAGCACAGAATCTGTTTGCCAACGATTCCGTGAAGGCCAAGATTTTGGCACACTATAAGAAAAACAGACGTATAGCTTCGATTTGCGCGGGTCCGGCGGTAGTACTTGCTCCGCTTGGAGTGCTCAAAGATAAGAAAGCTACTTGCTATCCCGGTCTTGGTGAGGCAATAAATTCAAATGGAGGGACGTATATCGCGCAGACCGTGGTGATAGAACCGAACCTTATAACTTCAGAGGGCCCCGGCACAACATTGCCTTTCGCTATTGAAATAATCCGAGCAACCAAAGGCGACACTGCTGCTGAAACAGTTGCCTCCGGTATGCTTGTGAAGCAATAGCCGGAGTCCTATCGAGGGAGCAAATCCCGGGCAATTATTTCGTTGATGATTAAGTATTCCTATTGAGTGATATGGGGTAGTGTGCTGCCGAGAAGGTCGTGGATGGTGTGGATTCATATAGGGATCGGCAACAACACTGCCTGTATTCTATCTGTTTTGCGGACGATAAGGATATTTTTATCAAGGCGTATACACCAAATGTACAATCTTTAAACGATACCCTCCGCCGGAGGGTATTACTTCATGTATTGCATGAAGGTATTGAATCTTTTGAAATTTATTTGTAGATTTGTGTTGTGATGTTTATAGCAATTGATCTGAAGTCGTTCTATGCCTCTGTTGAATGTGTTATGCGGGGGCTTAATCCGTTGGATACATGCCTGGTAGTTGCGGATGCGTCCCGTACTGAAAAGACCATCTGTCTGGCAGTGTCGCCGGCTCTGAAGGCTTTTGGCCTTCCGGGACGACCGCGACTGTTCGAGGTCGTAGAAAAAGTTGGGAAAATCAATCTTAAGCGAGGTAATAGGGAGAAGTCTACATCCGGGGCACAACTTGCAGCGGACTCGTCTCTGGCGGTTGACTATATTGCTGCGCCTCCACGAATGAAGCTATATGTTGATTTTTCAAAACGGATATATGAGATTTATCTCCGGTATATTGCTCCGGAGGATATACATGTATATTCTATTGATGAGGTATTTATCGATGCAACGAGCTATATTAAGACCTACGGTATATCGGCACATGAACTGGCATTGCGGATGATCCGTGAAGTACTGAACGAGACCGGAATTACCGCAACCGCAGGCATAGGGACTAATTTATATCTTTGCAAGATTGCGATGGACATTATGGCCAAGAAGATGAAGCCTGATGCCGATGGTGTCCGGATCGCGGAACTCGACGAGGAGTCATATCGGCGCGAGTTGTGGACGCATCGCCCGCTGCGCGATTTCTGGCGTATCGGGCGTGGTGTGGCCGAGCGCCTCGAACTTGCAGGTATGGACACGATGGGGGCTGTTGCAAGACGCTCTCTTGAGGATGAAGACTGGTTCTTCCGCGAATTCGGTGTGAATGCCGAACTTATTATCGACCATGCATGGGGCTATGAACCTGTGACGATGCATGATATCAAGACGTATACGCCAGAAACACATTCGATATCTTCGGGGCAGGTGCTTTCGGAGCCGTATACCAATGAACGCGCAGCCGTGGTAGTGAGGGAGATGGCAGAGGAGGTGGCACTTGAATTGGTGGAGAAAAGACTGCTCACAGATCAGATTGTACTTACTGTGGGCTATGATGTGGAAAATTCGAAAATACAAACCGGCTATCAAGGACGGATGAAGAAGGATTTTTACGGACGGAAGGTGCCTGTGCATGCACACGGCACAAGCAATCTACCGGAGCCGACATCCTCATCGATGTGTATCGGTGAAGCTGTATCGGAACTTTTTGCACGTATTACGGACCCTCGTCTTCTGATTCGCCGAATTACGATCGCTATAAACCGGCTGATAAACGAGAAAGACAAGAAAAAGGAAAGAAAATCGGTTCAGCTCGATCTTTTCTCGGATCCAGCAGAGCAGGAACGGCAGAGGAAAGAACGAGAGGAATCACTTGCGGCTGAACGGAGACGACAGGAGACCATTCTTCGACTCCGCAAGAAATTCGGGAAGAATGTGGTTCTTAAAGGCTTGAATTTCGCTGACGGTGCTACACAGATGGAACGTAACGGTCGGATAGGAGGACATAAGGCATGAACGAAAACTTTGACGATATCATCGGCTTCAGTTATGAAGGTGTGAGACGTCATTCCCGGATGTCAATTTCTTCCCGGGGCGCGCAGTTCGCTCCCTTCGCGGCTCTTACGGGACATGACGAGGCAATCCGGGAATCGGAAAGACTCAACGCCATGCGTATGGAGCATTTGGACGATACGGAGGCAGAGCAAGATAAAGGCCCGCTCCATCAAGAGTGAAGCGGGCCTAAGGGGGATATGTGCAATTTGTTTACCAGATTACGACGCGTTCCTCAACAGGACGATACATTGCGTCGCCTTCCTTGATGCCGAAAGCCTGGAAGAAGGGCTCGAGATTGCGGAGGGATGCGTTTACACGCCAACGTCCGAGGCTATGGGGATCCGTCTGTGTGCGCTGAAGGATTTCGGCGTCACGGATGTTGCCGGCCCAAACATTAGCGTACGACAGATAGAAGCGCTGATCGCCATTAAAGCCATCTTCCTCTGCGTCTACCTTGTCGCCGAGGGCATTGTGATATGCTGTGTATGCAACACGCAGACCACCCTGGTCGGCGATATTCTCACCAAGCGTAAGCCTGCCGTTTGCGTGCGTGCCCGGAAGCACTTCGATCTCATCGAACTGGGCCACAAGCTTATCGGCCAGACCTTCGAAAGCTTTGGCATCCTCTTCCGTCCACCAGTCGGCAAAATTACCGTCCTTATCAAACTGACGGCCCTGATCGTCGAAACCGTGAGTCATCTCGTGTCCTATTACTACGCCGATGGCTCCATAGTTTTCTGCATCAGTAGCATCCGGATTGAAGTACGGGGCCTGAAGAATACCGGCAGGGAAGCAGATTTCGTTTGTACCTGGATTATAGTATGCGTTGACGGTCTGGGGGCTCATATACCACCGGTCGCGATCGACAGGTTTTCCATAATCGGACAGATTGTAGCGGTTATTGAAGAGGATTGCCTCCTGAATATTTTCCCAATAAGTTTTGGAGGGATCGATGGTAAGGTCGGAATAGTCACGCCATTTGTCGGGATAACCGATCTTCACGGTGAATGCGTCGAGTTTCTCATGGGCCTTAGCTTTTGTTGCATCGCTCATCCAGGTGAGAGAGTCGATATGCTGGCCTAAAGCCACACGAAGATTCTCAACGAGTTCGGTCATCTTCTGCTTGGAGCTCGGGGGGAAGTACTTGGCTACATAGAGTTCGCCGAGAGCCTCGCCAAGCATTCCGTTGGGGACGCTAAGGGCTCGCTTCCAACGTGGCTGCTGCTGTTCGACACCGCTAAGAACCTTCGAGAGTTCGAAGCGGGCATCAACGAAATCGTCGCTCAGATATGGTGCGGCAGAAGCGATATAGCCGGCTGTGAGGTAGTCGCGCAGACTCTCGTCGCTCATATTGCCAATCATATCATTGACAGCTTCAAGATATTCGGGCTGACCGACGATTACGGTATCGACTTCGGCCTCAAGCCCCTGTGCCTTGAAATAAGCAGTCAGGTTGATATTGGGATATTTGGCGGAAATATCAGCAACTGCCATGGGATTGTAGCCACCTGCAACGTCGCGAAGCTGTACACGGGTGCGCTGTTTTCCGGCGAGCGCGGTCTCAACCTCCAAGGTATTAGCCACGAGGCGCTCCACCTGCTGCTCGTCCATTCCCGCAAGGCCGGCGATTGTCTTGAGGTACGTCTTGTAAGCCTCGCGGACGGCAAGATTCCGCTCGGAGTCGTCGGTGTAGTAATCGCGGTCGCCAAGTCCAAGCCCGCTCTGGCTCCAGTACATGGTATTCTTGTTGGAGTCCTTGAGATCAGCCTCGACACCTGTGCCGAAGAATGCATCCACTCCCGGAAGCGTAGCCATGAGATCCATCAGGCCGCTACGATCAGCTTCGGCAATACGAGCCAAGCCTTCCTGCAATGCTTTTGCGCCTTCTTGGTTTAGACGAACGCTGTCCATGCCCATTGAGTAGAGATCGGCAATTTTCTGAGCATTAGTGCCGGGTTCATTCTTCTGGGCGGTGAGGGTGTTGATAAGTTCGCGAACCTGATCGCGACTGCGTTCAGCCAAGAGATCGAAGGTGCCGAAACGCGAATACTCTGCTTTCAGAGGATTGGCTTTCATCCATCCGCCGCAGGCATATTCATAGAAGTCTGCTCCGGGAGTAACGGTTGTGTCGAGATTTGCAACGTCGAATCCTCGGGGTGCATCGCTCTTGGCCTCGCTTTTGGTGCAAGAGGAACATGCCCCTGCTATTCCGGCGGCAGCCATGAGTAAGAGTGTGAAAGATCTGTTCATTTTTTATTATTTATGAAGTTTTTATATTGTCAGTTCTCGGATATTGAGCCAAAGCTGTCAAGTTCCATCTGCGCAAGCTCCCAAATGCTCATGGCATTTTCGAGCTCCTTGTTGGCTGCTGCGTGCTGTTCAAAAACTTCAGCGGAGACTTCTCCTGCAGCGATACGTGCTTCTACGGCCTTGACAGCTTCCTCGGCAGAGGCCACGCCGGCCTCAGCTTCCTCAACCTTCTTGCGAGCACGGCGCACGGCTTTTTCGCGTTCGCGTGCCTCGGCATAGCTTAGTTGCGACGGTCTTTGGATCGTCTCCGCTTGTTTAGATTTCTCTGATGAGGTCTGCCGCTCCTTAGGCGTATCCTTTTTGACAGCAGGCATTGGCGCAGAGCGTTCAAGCTCCGACAGCGAGGCGAGGCGTTTGCGCTCGAGGAAGTCGTAGATACCACCGAGATTTTCGCGGACGGAACCGCCACCGAATTCATAAACCTTTTCGACAAGTCCATCCAGAAACTCACGGTCGTGGCTGACGACTATTACAGTGCCGTCGAAGTCCTTTATTGCCTGCTTGAGGATATCCTTGGTCTTCATGTCCAGGTGATTCGTAGGCTCGTCAAGAATAAGCAGATTCACGGGTTCGAGCAAAAGCTTGATCATGGCGAGACGTGTTTTTTCGCCTCCGGACAGGACTTTTACTTTTTTATCGGAAGCCTCGCCTCCAAACATGAACGCGCCGAGAATATCCCGAATTTTAGTGCGTATATCGCCAACAGCCACACGATCGATAGTGTCAAAGACACTTATTTCTTCGTCGAGCAATTGTGCCTGATTCTGCGCGAAATATCCGATCTTCACGTTATGGCCGATCTTCAAAGAGCCCGTAAAAGGAATCTCACCCATGATACATTTGACGAGCGTGGATTTGCCCTCACCGTTTTTTCCGACGAAAGCCACTTTTTCGCCTCTGCGGATCGTGAAAGTAGCATGGTCGAACACCTGATGGTCACCATAAGTCTTCCCTACGTTATCTGCAATTACCGGGAAGTCGCCTGAACGCGGCGCCGGAGGGAATTTCAAGGACAGATGCGAATTATCAACTTCGTCGACCTCAATACGCTCGATTTTGGCAAGTTGCTTCATGCGGCTCTGCACCTGGACGGCTTTAGTCGCCTTATATCGGAATCGTTCGATGAATTCCTCTGTGTCCTGAATCTGTTTCTGCTGATTGCGGAATGCACGCATCTGCTGTTCGATGCGTTCCTTCCGAAGCTCTACGAAGTGGCTGTAATTGACGGAGTAGTCGTATATTTTGCCGAGTGATATCTCTATTGTCCTGTTTGTGACACGATCGATAAAAGCACGGTCATGACTCACCAGCACAACGGCCTTGGCTTTGGCAACGAGAAAGTTTTCAAGCCATTGGATACTCTCTATGTCAAGATGGTTTGTAGGCTCGTCGAGCAGCAGAACGTCAGGGCGCCGAAGCAAGAGCTTGGCCAGTTCTATTCGCATTCGCCATCCGCCCGAAAACTCGGCCGTGGGCCGGTTGAAATCCGAACGGACAAAGCCCAGTCCAAGTAAAGTCTTCTCCATCTCGGCCTCGCAATTCTCTGAACCGAGAATTGCAATCTGTTCCGACAGTTCGCTGATATGCTCGATAAGGCGATGATATTCTTCGGATTCATAATCAGAGCGTTCGGCCAGATCCGCACTCATGGCGTCGAGGCGCTCCTGCATAGCCGCAATATGGGAGAAGGCTTTACGCACTTCTTCCACAACGGTAAGACTATCTTCCAGCTGCATTTGCTGCGGAAGATAACCTATTGTGATATCGGCCGGCGCACTGACATTCCCGCTTGTGGGTTGTTGCAGACCGGCAATAATCTTTAGCATAGTGGATTTCCCCGCTCCGTTCTTGCCGACAAGGGCGATACGGTCGCGAGGATTGATCACGTAGCTGATGTTGTCGAATAGCGAACGGGCGCTGAATTCCACCGATAATGCGTTTATCGAAATCATGGATGCAAAATTACGAATTTTTTCTGAAACTTACGTCTTGATATGGATCGGAAAGACTCGCCGCAGACCACGTGAACACGATAGCCTGCGGCGAGATGATGCGGTTTTGCGATTTAATCGCATCGGAATGTTGGAATGGATTTATTCCTCCTCTGGTTTACTTGACTTTGTTTTTTCAGACTCCGGGGTTTCCGTATCCGGAGTTTCGGCAGATGGAATATCCGAAGATTCAGCCTGTGCGGAAGCCGCACGGGGTTTGCGTGCAGGACGAGGGCGCGACTTCCGTGTCGGGGCCTGTGTGTTCTGTACGCTTTCTTTTGCCTCCGGTTGACTCTCTACTGCAGGAGCGCTTGCCTCCGTTTCAGATGGTTGATCGGCAGGCTTGGAATGCTCCGTGTGAACATCCGTATTATCTGCGGGAGCAGGATGAGTCTTGGGCTTGGACCGATGCACAGGCCTTGCCGCTTTCTCATTCTGAGGTTTTGGCTGCTTTTCCGTCGGTTCTTCAACGACTGGGGTTGCGGGCTTTTCCTTTTTCTCGGGCTTTGAAGTTTTTTCAACTTTCTTAGCCTGTGCAGCTTGCTGTTTCTGCTTGGCTTGCTGAGGAGCCGGCTTGTCCTGCTTGCGGGGCTGCTCTTTTTCCTTCTTCGGCTTGGCCGGCAGAAGTTCGCGCGGTTGATCGATCAATCGTGCTTGTTTGGCCGGCTTTACAGTCTTTTCGGACATTTCGGCATATTCGTCGTCGCCGCCTCGGGTGCGCGCCTTCTCATGTGTCTTGGCCACAGAAGACGAGCTGGAATCTTTTTCCGAATGGAGCTGCATTTCATTGCCCTCCTTATCTATAACGCGATACTGTAGATAGGCCAGCGACTGGTCGGCCATGACCTTGAAGCAACGTCCGAACTTCCTGCGCCAGGACCCGTACAGGCTTGTGAAAAGGCCCTTTTTGATATAGGCCTCGACATAAGGATGGACGTACACGATGAAGTCGCGCTGTTCGAGATTATTGACGAGAAATTCGATTTTTTCAGCCAGAGTGTCTGTGAAAAGCAGGGATGGCTGTACTTCGCCTTTGCCGAAACACGACGGACACGTCTCTGTCGTCGTGATATCGAGAGCGGGACGCACGCGCTGACGTGTAATCTGCATCAGGCCGAATTTACTGAGAGGCAGAATATTGTGGCGTGCGCGATCTTTGGCCATGAGTTCTTTCATGTGGTCATAGAGTTGCTGGCGATGTTCGCTTTTCGCCATATCTATGAAGTCGACCACAATGATTCCTCCCATATCGCGGAGTCGCAACTGGCGTGCGATTTCCTCACCGGCACGCAGATTCACTTCCAGGGCATTGGTCTCCTGGTCTGAATCCGCTTTGGTGCGGTTGCCTGAATTTACGTCAATTACGTGCAGAGCCTCAGTATGTTCGATGATGATGTAGGCGCCATTCTTGAAGGATACGGTTTTCCCGAAGGACGACTTGATCTGCCTCGTAATGTTGAAGTGATCGAAAATCGGTTCACGCTTGTCGTAGAACTTTACGATGTCCTTCTTGTCGGGGGCTATGAGGGTGACGTATTTGCTTATTTGCGCGAAGGTCTCGCGGTTATTGACGTATATGTTTTCGAAGGAAGGATTGAAAATGTCGCGCAGCATGCCCACCACGCGGCTTTCCTCTTCGAAAATCAGCGAAGGGCAAGTAGCGTTACGGGCTTTTTCCACTGTCTCCTCCCAGCTTTGCACCAGAGTCCGGAGTTCATGGTGGAGTTCAGCAGAGCCTTTGCCTTCGGCAGACGTGCGTATAATGACGCCGAAATTGCGAGGCTTGATGCTTTCTATGATTCTGCGAAGGCGCAGCTTTTCTTCGCTCGATTTAATTTTCTGCGACACGGAAACCTTATCGCAGAAGGGCTGGAGAACCATGAAACGGCCGGTAAAAGCAATTTCTGTGGTGAGTCTCGGCCCCTTGGATGAAATAGGCTCTTTGATTATCTGCACCATCAGTTCCCGACCGGGAGCAAGGGCATTCGTTACGGAGCCGTGCTTGTCGATATCCGGCAAGAGTTTCATCCGCGATACCGATGGTATCGGGTGTTTGTCGGATTTGTCAAGTAATTGGCGCATGAACTCCTCATAGGAGGAGAAATGTGCGCCCAAGTCAAGGTAGTGGAGAAACGCATCCTTCTCATATCCCACATTCACGAAGGCCGCATTAAGGCCTGGCATCAGCTTCTTGACCTTTGCCAGATAGATGTCGCCTACGGCATAGGCGAGGTTACGTGATTCTTTTTGCATCGACACGAGTCGCGAGTCCTCGAGCAACGCAAAGGACACCTCGTCAGCCTGGACTTCGACAATAAGTTCGCTTTTCATGCTGTAAGTGGTGTAGAGGGAAGGGTGGATAAGAGGGTGGGGGGAAGTCATGCCGGAATAAAACACAAAGAACAAACTTCCCGGGGACGCAACGGCACGGTCATCGCAAAGATAAAGGGCCTTAAGGCTGCGTTTCGGGAGGCCGCGACCTCCGTCGGTGTGGGGGAGTGTTGTTCTTTGTATTGCTTTGCGAGCGTAGAGCGCGCAAAATCTGTCCCGGACTGTCAGAAATCGTTTCGGGAGAAGCGAAGAGTCGCCGATGGCAACTTACTTCTTCTTATGACGATTCTTTCTGAGACGTTTCTTGCGTTTGTGCGTAGCCATTTTGTGGCCTTTTCTTTTCTTACCGCTGGGCATTGCTGTCTTGATTTAAGTGGTTAATGATTACAATTTCTTTGTGCTCGGAGAGGTCATGTCTGACACTGCTCTATTTTGCAGGTGCAAATATCGTCATTTTTTTGCAAATAATTTCACTTTTGGCTTTGAATTTTATGAAGTTCTAATGAAAAAATGTTAACGGAGCTGCTCAAAAGCATGCATAACCGCTTGCTGCACTGCTACTACCGAGAAAGTTGAAGAAATTATCTGTCAATTCGTTTTATTATGTTATAGGCCTGGACAACACCGTATTCTCCGGCTCGGCTCAAGTCGGCAATGCCTTCATTACGAAGTCCGTTTTCGAGTTTAATGAACCCACGGTTGTAGTAGGCCTCACCGAAATCCTGCTTCAATTCAATGGCTCTGCTGAAAGCCTCCATAGCGCCCTGTGGATCTCGGCGTTCGTAAAGCACGAGTCCTTTGTTAAACCATGCAACGGGAGTTTCCGGAGAAAGACGCAGGGCTTGATCAATGTCAAGCAGAACATCGTCAAGGGCTTTCAAACGAAGGCTTTCAGCCATGCGGGCATCTGTCCCGGCAGGAAGTTTTTCCTTTGCTCTGCTCTCGGCTTCGATTGCTCCATATCGGGCTTGGGCGCGCATGAGATACCCCAATGCAAAGTCCGGCGAGAGCGCAAGCGCGCGGTCAATATCCTTTTCGGCTGAAAGGTAATCGCGCACGGTAAGAAAATCCATGGCTCGACCATAGTAGTCCACTGCTCGCGGAGTATGGGTCGAAAGATAGGAATTGTAATAGTCGATATTGCGGAAGTGAAGTGCAACTGTCGTCTCATCAAGAGTGGGAACACGATTGGTCACGACGACAACAAAGCGCAGCGAACGGGTTGCATTGAGCTCGTCTGCTTCTTTGAGATAAAATGTACCGCTATGTAGTTCGGTAGGCGATGAATAATAGCTCAGTTGCAGGAATGGTTCCGGTTCGATCGCCTGGTTTCGATCCTGCACGCGTCCGCGAATTGCAGTGTTGTTATATTCCTCGCGGAAATCGGCGGAGTTGTCGACCGTGCGCAACGAGGCAAAACGACGGGCAGTGCCGGCGTCTGACGTTTCGGTGCCGTTTTCAGGCGATGTTTTGGATTCTGAGGTAGCAGGCGCAGTCGATGCATAGTCATCGTATTTGCCCGGAACAAGGGATTTCGAAGCTGCTTCAGCCGCCTTATAGTCGCGCTCGGCTTTCTTCAAATCACCCTTGCTGCGGTATATCCGGCTGCGCAGAAAGAGTGCTCCGGGGAAGTCGGGGAATTTTTCATGTACGCGAGAAATATCCTCGACAGCTAAGTCGTAATTTCCTTTTGCCTCGTGAATGACCGCGCGGTTGTATAGGGCTCTATAATCGTCCGGATCCAGCCGTAAGACCCTGTTGAGATCTTCAAGTGCGAGGTCGTTTGCACTAACCTCCATCAGTAAAAGGCTGCGGTTGAACAGTGCCATTGCATTCAGTGGGTCAAGTGAGAGGGCGTAATCGTAGTCGGCCATCGCTCCCTGATAATCATCGCGGTGATAGCGCATGAACGCACGATTTATGTATAGCGAGGCCTCGTGTGGCTGAAGTTTGATCGCTTGTGAGATGTCTGCCTCAGCGCTTTCAAAGTCCTGTCGGGTGTTTGCTTCGATATCTGCACGCATGACATATGCGCTGACAGCATTTCGGTTTATGCTCAGTGCTTTCTCAACATCGGAAAGTGCCGACACCGTGTCCTTCATTTCCATTCGCAGCCGGGCCCTCCCGAGATATGCGTTCTCATACCCGGGATAATGGCGGGTAAGATCTTCAAAAGTGCGTTCAGCGCCTTCATAGTCTTTTATCCCGCTCTGCGCGATAGCTTTGTTGAAGAGAAGGTGGCGGTTGTGAGGAAGCAGTTTAAGGGCTTCGTCATAGTCCGCTATTGCATCGGTGTCTTTTCCTATGTTCTGCCGAGCCACGCCGCGAACCTCCCACGCATCCGAAAGATACGGATTCAGTTCCAGTGCTTTTGTGGCATCAGCTTCCGCTCCGCGATAATCCTGAAGATTCAGTTTTGCGATAGCACGGTATAGATACGGTTGTGCAAGGTAGGGTTTTGCCGCTATAGCCTGGTTGAAATATTGTATGGACAGCAGATAATCCTCGAAATACAGTGCGTTCCGGCCGATCTGCATTACTTGATCGGCGTTAACCTGCGCATCCATATGCACTCCCGGCAAGGCCGTCGCCAGGAGCAGTAAAAGCGAGAATATATGTTGGGAAAATGATATGCTGGATTTCACTCCGCAAAGTTAAAGAATTTTCCTCCCATATACAAAGAGAGGCCTTATTTTATTTGGGAGTTTGAATAATTATGCTTATTTTTGCCCCAAGTTTATCTAAACCGCAAATATACCAAAAACATATATCCCTACCCCTAAAGTAGAAAAAATGGCAGAAAAGAAAGAAAAGTTGTTCGACATGTTCCCCGGCGTGAGCTATGAGGAGTGGCGAGCAAAGGTCGAGACGGACCTGAAGGGTGCCGATTTCGATAAAAAACTGGTGTGGCGTACCAACGAAGGCTTCAACGTTCAGCCCGTATATCGCGCCGAAGACACCGCTGATTTAAAGACCACAGAGAGCCTTCCCGGAGAATTTCCCTACGTGCGTGGCACCCGTCGCGATAACGAGTGGCTGCACCGTCAGGAGATCATAGCCGATACTCCGGAAGAGGCCAACGCCATCGCTCTCGATTTGCTCAACAAAGGCATCAATTCCCTCGGATTTAAGGTTGCTGACGCGGCCGACATCCCCGTGCTTCTGAAGGGAATTCAGCTTGGTGCTGTGGAAGTCAACATCTCCTGCTGCATGAGCAAGGTGTTGGATGTTGCGAAAGCTCTCGTTGAATATATCAAGGATCAGAAAGCGGAGGAAAGCTTCACGGGTTCGATTGATTTCAATCCCCTCCGCAAGGCACTCCGTAAGGGCGCTCCTCTGGATGCCGCAGCTGCTATTGCTGAAGCAGTCGAGATGCTCGACATCGTAGCTCCCGTTAAGAACCTCCGCTGTCTTAGCGTTGATTCCGTTATGCTCGGAAATGCCGGTGCTTTCATCTATCAGGAACTCGGTTATGCTCTTGCATGGGGCGCATCCTGGATGACGGGACTTACCGATGCCGGCCGTTCGGCCGATGAGGTGGCTGCACGCATAAAGTTCAACATGTGCATCAGCTCCAATTTCTTCATGGAAATCGCCAAGTTCCGCGCCGCACGCATGCTGTGGGCGCAGATTGTCGAGCAGTATAAAGGCTCGCACGAGGCTGCCAAAATGCACACGCACGCCATTACGTCGCGCTTCAACCAGACTATTTACGATGCTCATGTGAATCTCCTTCGCTCCCAGACGGAAGCTTTCTCGGCTGCCGTTGCCGGTGTGGACTCCATGACGGTTACTCCTTTCGATGTTCCTTATCAGCGTCCGGATGCGTTCAGCGAACGTATCGCACGCAACCAACAGTTCCTTCTCAAGGAAGAAAGCCATCTCGATAAGGTTGTTGACCCTGCAGGTGGTTCCTATTATGTGGAGACACTTACCGTGTCCATCGCACGTGAGGCTTGGAAACTCTTCCTTGATGTGGAAGAGAAGGGCGGATTCTTCGCTTGTGTAGCCGATGGTTCCGTTCAGGATGCAGTTAACGCCTCCTGCGTTAAGCGCCATCAGGATGTGGCCCGTCGCAAGGAGATACTGCTTGGCACCAACCAGTATCCCAATCTCAATGAGAAGGCTGCAGACAAGATTAAGAACGACGGCAAATGCACATGCTGCTGCGGCGATGACAGCAAGGGCGAACACGCGCTCCTCAACAAGCGTGCCGCAACGGATTTCGAGACCCTGCGTCTTGCCACGGAAGCATCGGCTCACCGCCCCAAGGTGTTCCTGCTTACAATCGGCAATCTTGCCATGCGTCTTGCTCGCGCGCAATTCTCGTCCAACTTCTTCGGCTGCGCAGGCTATGAAATCATCGACAACCTTGGCTTTGAGACTGTAGAAGACGGCATTAAGGCTGCGATGGAAAAGGGCGCCGATGTGGTGGTGCTTTGCTCCAGCGACGACGAGTATGCTACGCTCGCCCCGGAAGCTTACAAGCTGCTTGACGGCCGCGCTGAATTCGTTGTAGCAGGCGCACCCGCCTGCATGGAGGACCTTCAGAAGGAGGGAATTACGAATTTCATCCATGTTCGCTGCAACGTGCTCGACACCCTGCGTGCGTTCAACGCCAAACTTCTTAAATAAAATCATTCCCCGTTAGAGATATGAAACCCGATTTCAAAAATATAGACATCACAGCCGACGCCTTCGCCGCACAGCCCGCAGCAGCGGTGGCTGCCACGGAGAATGACTGGCTCACTCCCGAGCTCATTCCCGTAAAGCCCATATACACCAAAGAGGACCTTCAGGGCCTCGAGCATCTCAATTACGTTTCGGGCCTTCCTCCTTTCCTGCGTGGCCCGTACAGCGCCATGTATCCTCTCCGTCCCTGGACCATCCGTC
>CAZBNM010000041.1:4561-20669 GCA_964493495.1 uncultured Bacteroides sp. | reverse complement strand
TGATCGCTGACAATGTGGGCGGCCGTTTCTCGGTGCTCACCCCCGTGGGCCTGCTTCCCATCGCAGTGGCCGGCTATGACATCAAGGCTCTTATCGAGGGTGCCCGCGAAATGCAGAAGGCTACGCTCTCGGGCAAGGATATGACGGCTGTGACCTACGCCATGACCCGCAACGCCCTCTACCGCGATGGCAAGAAGATCGAGATTCTCGTGAACTACAATCCCAAGCTCCACTACTTCGGCGAATGGTGGAAGCAGCTCTACGGCGAGAGCGAGGGCAAGGACCACAAGGGCATTTTCCCTGCTGCCGTGGACAATTCCACCGACCTCCACTCGATGGGTCAGTGGATTCAGGATGGCGAACGCACCATCTTCGAGACGGTGATTTCCGTTGCCAACCAGAAGCATGAAGTGCGCATCCCCACCGATGCCGAGAATCTCGACGGCCTCAACTACATCGCAGGCAAGCGCGTTGACGAGGTGAATAAGATGGCCGAGCTCGGCACTCGTCTGGCTCACGTGGATGGCGGCGTGCCCAACATGCAGATTGTTCTTCCCGGCCTTTGCGAGCACTGCCTCGGCAAGCTCATCTACTTCTTCGAGGCTGCCTGCGGCATCAGCGGCTACATGCTCGAGGTGAATCCCTTCAACCAGCCCGGTGTGGAGGCTTATAAGAAGAACATGTTCGCCCTTCTGGCCAAGCCCGGCTACGAGGCCGAAACCGAGGCTATCCGCAAGCGTCTGGCCGCTGAATAAGCGCGCCGGGCTCAGTTCCCGATATTTCACAGCTCCCGAGCTTCCCAAGGCGCCTCTACGGGGCCGATGGAGGCCGGGAGCGTGTTTCCTCCCCCATAAGCCGGTCATTATAAATTCCTCAGCATGATTCTCCCGACAGCTCCCGGTCCGATCGGAGTGTTCGATTCGGGCTATGGCGGCCTGACGATACTGCGTTCGCTGCAGCAGGCCTTGCCTGAAGCCGATTTTCTCTATCTGGGCGACAATGCGCGTGCACCTTACGGCTCGCGCTCGTTCGAGACAGTCTATCGCTTCACGCTCGAGGCGGTGGAATATCTGTTCCGTCAAGGCTGTCATCTGGTGATTCTTGCATGCAATACGGCCTCGTCGAAGGCTCTGCGCACCATTCAACAGCGGAATCTCCCCGAGCTGGATCCGGAGCGGCGTGTGCTTGGAGTGATACGCCCCACGGTCGAAGCCGTCGGGGCCCACAGCCGGGGACATATCGGTCTTGTCGGCACACCGGGAACTGTGGCGTCCAGATCCTACGACATCGAAATTGAGAAGGCATATCCGGGATACAGACTTTCTTCCCGGGCCTGCAAGCTGTGGGCAGCTATCGTCGAGGCTTGTGAGACAGACAGCGCCGGCGCGGACTCTTTCGTGAAGGCCGACCTGGATGCGCTAATGGCAAAGGACCCGGACATAGATTCGCTGATTCTGGGCTGTACGCATTATCCGCTGTTGCTCGACACGATCAGGCGCCATATCCCGCCGGGCGTGAAGATTCTATCACAGGGCGATATTGTGGCCGCCTCGCTGGTCGATTACCTTCGACGCCATCCGGAAATGGATGCGAAAATCACCCGTGGAGGCACCACGCGCTATCTTACAACCGAGGAAGCATCGGCCTTCTCGGAACTCGCCACTATGTTTATGGGCCATCCCGTTCACGCACAGAAAATAGAACTATGATCAACTCGATAACTACGGGCCCCAAGGGCAGAGCTTCGAATTTCGAGCTACTGAGAATGCTGGCCATGTTTTTCGTACTGGTCGTGCATGCCGATTTTGCCGCTCTTGACGTGCCGAGAAGTGCCGAGCTGCATGCCTCGCCTCTCGGGGGCGCAATGCGCGTGGCCTTCGAGTCGCTGGCCATAGTGAGCGTGAATATCTTTATCCTGATTTCCGGGTGGTTCGGAATCCGTTCCACGCTCAAGGGCTTCTGCAAGCTGCTCTTCCAGGTAGCGTTCACTTCATTTGCGGTATATCTCGTGTTTGTAGCTCTTGGCATGGCACCGCTCTCCGGAGAGGAAGTCGTGCGCAATCTCGTGAGCGTGTGGGCTAATGAGCAATGGTTCGTGATGAGCTACATGGTGCTCTATGTGCTGGCTCCGATATTGAATGCCTATGTCGAAAAGGCCTCGGGCCGATCGCTGGGCCTGTTGATTCTTGGATTTTACGTCCTTCAGTCCGTAGCTACGATGGCCTATGGAAACGTGCAGTTCGACCGTGGCTACAGCGCGATATCCTTTGTGGGGCTGTATCTTCTGGCGCGGTGGCTGAGGCTTTACGGCAACAAGCTCCTGACCGTTCCCTGCGGCCTCCTGTGTGTGTTGGTTCCCGCAATGATTTCCGGTGTGTCCATCTATTTGATTCTGTGGAATGCCGTGCCGAATGTGGTTTGGAAATTCCTCAATTACGCCAATCCGCTCGTGGTTGTAGAGTCGGTGGGATATCTCATCCTGTTCGCACGGCTGAAGCCTTTTGTGAGTCAGGTTGTGAACGAGCTAAGCTCGGGCTGTTTCGCCGTGTACTTGCTGAATATGAATCCCTGGATCTATATTCATTTCAAACAGTATGTGATCGAGCTCTACGTACGCCATAGCGGAATAGGGTGTGTCGTCATCATCGGGGCCTTCCTGATGTGCTTCTTCTTTGCGGCCTGTCTGCTCGATATTCTGTTGCGTCAGCCGCTTTGGCGTGCTGTAAACCGCGCAATTACTCGATCTAAAAAGTAAGGCACAAAGGACTTTGTTATGGCGGATAACAAGCTGATAATGAAGAATACCGGTTTTATGGCGGTGCGCATGCTCTTCTCGATGGGCGTCACGCTGTTCACGAGCCGCGTAGTCCTTCAGCAGCTCGGAGTGGTGGACTTCGGTATCTATACGGTCATAGGTGGCCTGGCCATCCTTATGTCCTTCTTTACAAGTGCGTTGACGGCCGCGATACAGCGCTATATGAATGTGGAGCTCGCAATGACGCAAGGTCGTGAGATGCAGAAAGTTTTCGCTGCATGCTGGGGCTGTGTGTTAGTAATGACCGCACTGTTCCTTCTGATTGCGGAGGTGGGTGGTGTGTGGTTTCTGAACAGCGAACTGAATATACCTCCGGACCGCATGCATGATGCGCGCATCGTGTTTCAGATGTCGCTTGCAATAGTGGTGATCGAGATGATGCGTGTACCTTATAACTCGCTGATTATCGCGCATGAAAGAATGTCGTTCTATGCATACAACTCCATTCTCGAGGTGAGCCTGAAGCTTGTCACTGCTATCTCGCTCTCCTTGGTTCCGGGCAATAAGATAATAATTTACATGTGGCTTCTGATAGCTGTTGCGATACTTATCAACGCTTCATATATCGCTTTCTGTCACAGAATATTGCCTTCGGTACACTTTTCTCTGAAGGCCGAGCCGGCACGGATTATGGCCATCGGCAAGTTTGCAGGGTGGAATGTGCTGACATCGATTTCAGATGTTGCCTATCAGCAGGGCTCAGGCATGATTCTCAACATCTTTTTCGGAGTGACCTTCAATGCTTCAATGGGTATAGCCAATCAGGTCAAGGGTGCCGTATCGTCCTTCACACGGAGTGTTCAGCTTGCGGCTAATCCGCAGCTGATCAAGACGTTCGCAGCAGGACTGCAGGATGAGTTTTCCGTGCTGTTTATGCGCATATCCCGGATTTCGTTCTATCTGATGCTCTTTCTCGGGGTTCCGATACTTATCAATACCGGCTATATTCTTTCGCTGTGGTTGACCGTGATTCCGCCGATGGGAGCCATTTTTGTGCGGCTTATGGTGGTATTCTGTATTCTTGATTCACTGACCGGACCGCTGTGGGTGTCGATGCAGGCTGCCGGACGATTGGCTAAATACCAGCTTGTTATAAGCGCCGTGTGGATTCTTGCACTGCCGATAACATATTTGGTATTCAAGGCCGGCGAGCCTCCTTTCTGGCTGCTTATCGTGTTGATAATCATCGATGCAGCGCTGGTGTCTGTGAGGGTCGGATTCACGGCTCACTATTGCAATGTTTCTGCGGGGTCGTATTGCCGCGGGGTTCTGCTGCCCATTGGGTCGGTGGGTTTGTGTTCGGTGCTTCTCCTGATACCGGCGGTTTATATTTCGTCGCCTCTGATGCGACTGATTGTGAGCTGCGCGGAGTGGTGTGTGGTGATGCCGGGTGCAGTATATTTCCTGGGCCTATCGAAGGAGGAGAAAAACGCGGTTAAGGGATTGATAAACAAGTGGGTCAGTCGATGATAAAGCGGTTTATCCGCTCCATTACGGACTCGATGCTGAACTGAGTGGCCGACTCGATTGTGGAGTCGCGCAATTGCTTGAGTTTCAGGGGGTCCTTGATTAGAGGCTCAAGCGCATCGGCAATTTCTTCCGGGGTGTCGCCGGTGAGGATGCCCCCGCCGTGTGAGAGCATTTCCTTGACGCCGGTGACAGCCGTGGAGACAATCGGGGTGTGAAGGGAGAGGGACTCTGCAATGACCATTGGATAGCCCTCGGCTTCGGATGTAAGGCAGAAGACGTCGGCTTGCTTCACAAGCGGGAAGGGATTCTTTAAGAATCCGAGGAAAGAGATGCAATCCTGAACTCCCAGTTGAGAGGCGAGTGTCTTGAGCTCTTCTCTTCTGGGGCCGTCGCCGGCAATATTGATACGGAAGTTGAGACCTCGGTCTTTGAGGATACGGGCGGCTTGGATGAGGCGCTCCTGACGTTTTTGTTTAGTGAGCCTACCCACGTTGACAATGGTGAAGGGGGCATAGGCATCTTTTATGACCGTGCCGCCTTGGTGACGAATGGCGTCGGTCTCGATTGGATTGTAGATAACTTCGAGCTGTGCTTGAGTCGAGTAGTTGTTGAGGAAGGCTCGCTTGGCATCATTGGAGACAAAGGCGATTTTGCGAACGGTGTTGCGGTAGAAGTCGCTCTCCTCGGCTTTTGTAATCCAGAAGTTGTACCAGCGAGAAATGTCGAGGTCGATGTGGACCCAGGAGAGATTACGGTCGGAGTGATGGCTGATCATCTGATGCAGCTTTACGGCCGGGCCTTCCATGAATGAGACAATGGCATCGAACCGCCGGCCGGCAAGCAGTCGCTCGGCCCTGCGCCGCCGGGAGCGGTTGCGTGGACCGCGGAAGTGAGTGAGCATCCGATGAGGCAGGCTGTACGGACTATTGTACAGGCACATGGTTTCGATATCGTCCGGAATCTCGCTCATGAACACTCCGCTACCATATATGAGCAACAGTGTGATATCGAATTGTTTACGGTCGAGGCGTTTGAGAATTGAAACGAGCACGCGTTCGGCGCCTCCCCCGTCCATAGAGTTGTGTATGATAAGGATTTGTCTTTTCATGGGCAATCTCTCCGGCAAATAGTGCCACAGAACAAAGGCAAAGGTATAAAAAAATTCAAAAGCCTGCAAATGACATCCAATTTTGCTTTCTTTAGAAATTCCTTTAGAAATTCCTTGAGCGTTGTCTGAGCGTAGTGAAGATTTATTTGGAAATGGTCGGAAAAGTGTGTATCTTTGCGCTTTAAAAGAATACGCACAATTCGTAGAAATAGATAAACCATATGAAATCTGTAGCACGCCTTCTGGCAGAGAAACTTCTCAAAATCAGTGCCGTAAAACTGCAGCCGGCCAATCCCTTCACGTGGGCTTCCGGCTGGAATTCGCCCATCTATACCGACAACCGCAAGACGCTGTCGTATCCTGATGTGCGCACTTTCATCAAGCTTGAGCTTTCGCGTCTGGTGATGGAGAATTTTGCGGACGCTGATGCCGTGGCGGGTGTAGCCACGGGCGCTATCGCTCAGGGTGCTCTGGTTGCCGATGAGCTGCATCTTCCTTATGTCTACGTTCGTTCGACACCTAAGGACCACGGTCTGGAGAACCTTATCGAGGGCAATCTGAAACCCGGGCAGAAGGTGGTTGTAGTGGAGGATCTCGTCTCCACGGGTAAAAGCTCGCTAAAGGCTGTCGAGGCTATCCGTGCCGCAGGCTGTGAGGTTGTTGGCATGGTAGCGCTCTTCTCCTACGGTTTCCCCGTGGCAGAGAAGAATTTCGAGGAGGCGAACGTGAAGCTCATCACCCTCAGCAATTACGACACGATGCTGGACGTGGCTCTGGAAACGAACTATATCACAGGAAATTATATCGCCACGCTTCAGGAATGGCGTAAGGATCCCGGCGCCTGGACGCCCAAACGCTAAAAATCCCGATAGGATATGGCACGATATAGCTCGAAACCTGTCACCGTGAGCCGTCCGGCAGCCGCTGTGGCCGATAAATTTTCTGATTTTTCCGTGCTGGAGCAGGCTCTGGATGCGATGCCGGCTGCCGAGCGCGCAAAGGTGGGCGATGTGTCCTTCACGAAGGATGTGATTACGATCACAACGCCGCAGGTCGGCGCCGTGAAGCTCCGTGCCGTGGAGCGTACGCCCGAGTGCGTGGTGCTCGAAGCCGAGGGCTCTCCTGTGCCGATGAAGCTGGAAATCAACTTCAAGCCTCTCGCCGCCGAAGAAACGGAAGTGACCGGTGCGGTGGATGTGGAAGTGCCCATGATGCTCAAGCCGCTCATCGGTCCTGCCATGCAGAGGGCTGCCGACCAGTTTGGGGAGCTTTTCTCGAAGCTTGTTTGAATCCGCGCGGAGCCTTTTCCGTTCCCGGTCCGGGGCGCAACAATCTGTCTCTCCGAAAATGAAGAAGATCTCTCTCCTGAAAGCGGCCGTCTGTGCCGTGCTGATCGCGGTCGCCGCATGCGATAATCTCGACGATACACGCGTGCCGGCCATGCCTGTGCATCTTGTGTTTCAATCGGTTGCCGACTGGAATGCCTGGGGCCCCGGTGGAGCGGTGGAGTCCCGCAGGTTCATTATGAGCGATACGGAGCGCGTCCCGTCGGACTATCCCTACACGGCGCTTGACCGCACGGGCTTCGGAGGACTCCTTGTGCTTCAGGATGTGAACGGCCAGACTCTTGTCTACGACCTTTCCTGCCCGGTCGAGTGCAAGACCACGGTGCGCGTGAAGGTGGATGTGGCGAATCTCACGGCCGAGTGTCCGCAGTGCCACAGCACCTACGATGTGTTCAGCCTTTACGGACACCCGCTGAGCGGGCCTGCGGCGAAGCATGGCTACGGATTGCGGCGTTACCGCGCTACGCAGGGCCTGTCGCCATACATGGTAATCAGTAACTGACGGCGGCCATATGCGTCACTACACGGAGCTATGGCTTATCCTTGCCGGGGCTTTTGCCTTGTTTTTCGTGATGTCGTTGTTCGACGGCATAGCGCTGACGGATGATTTCGAATTGCGGTCGGCCGGGTTCGCCAAGGCTATGGCCGGCGAACGCCACACTTTCGAGACACGTCAGGATACAGTAGAGCCAACAGTCGGAAGTTCACCGGTGGATACGGCTGCGCAGACTATTCTTTTTATAGGCGATTCGATGTTGGACGGCCTTTCGCCGCGAATGGCGGATTACTGCCTGCAGAACGGCCATAAGCTGGTGTCGTATCGCTGGTACAGCTCGTCGACCAGCAAATGGGGGGCTCCGGGGGCAGAATTCCTGCGCGATATTCTAGCCCGCTACAAGCCTACGTATGTATTTATCTGCCTTGGCGCGAACGAGTTGTTTGTGAGTCATCCGGCCGAGAAGTGCGGTCCGGCTGTCGGGCGTATCATAGATTGTCTTGGCAGTACGCCCTACGTGTGGATAGGGCCGCCTAACTGGAAGCCCGATACGGGCATAAATGATCTCATTGCCGCCGGAACCGCTCCCGGGTGCTTTTTCCTTAGCAATGGCATGGATTTCGAGCGCAAGAAGGACGGGGCGCATCCTACGGCTGCGTCTGCGGCGGAATGGCTTGATTCGGTGATGCGCTGGATGCCCGCGCATTGTGCGCATCCCATAAGAATGGATCTGCCGCGGAAACCGCTTCCCGAAAAGGTCCCCGGGCAGATATTGGTCAAACTGCGCTATCCCAACGAGTAGACTTAACGCGGAACAATGGCCATGCAGCACGTATTGGATCTACTTTTCGGCTACCACGAGGGCGAGCCTATGCTTTTCTCCAGCGGTACGTTCTGGGCCTTGTTTCTGCTGTTCCTCCCTCTGTATGCGTGGATTTCCTCGTGGCGAAACCGCACGTGGATGCTGCTTTTCGTGCTTGTCTTCAGCTTTTTTTTCTACTACAAAAGCAGCGGGCTTTTCGTGGGCCTTCTTGCCGCGACTTCCGTTGTAGACTGGGTGCTGTCGCGTGTCATTGCCCGCAGCGGTTCGCGCGCGGTGCGCAGGGCGTGTGTGTGCGTGTCGCTGGCATTCTCGTTGGGAATACTCGGATATTTCAAATATGCCAATTTTTTCATGATGAACCTCTCGGCCATCGTCGGGAGTAATTTCCAGCCATTGGAACTGGTGCTTCCCGTGGGTATTTCCTTCTACACATTCCAGAGCATTAGCTATGTCGTGGATGTGTACAAGGGCACTATAGAGCCTACGCGACGTTGGCTGGACTATGCGTTCTATCTCAGCTTCTTCCCGGCACTGGTTGCCGGACCGATAGTCAGGGCCAAGGACTTCTTAGGGCAGATAGCGTGCCACCGGCCGGCTTCGCGCCGGGATTTGTATTACGGCTTCTGGCTGGTGCTCACGGGTGTGGTGAAGAAGGCTATCGTGGCCGACTATATAGCACAATATAACGACCTCATCTTCCAGAGCCCCACGGGCTACAACGCTTTCGAGACGCTGATGGGCATCATCGGCTATACCATGCAGATATACTGCGACTTCTCCGGATACTCGGACATGGCAATCGGCCTTGCGCTGGTGATGGGTTTCCGGCTGAGCGAGAATTTCAACTTCCCCTACAAGTCGCGGAATCTCACGGATTTCTGGCGCCGGTGGCATATCTCGCTCTCGACCTGGCTGCGCGATTATGTCTATATTCCTCTCGGGGGCAACCGCAAGGGCACGCGGCGGACATATCTCAACAATATGGCCACGATGCTCGTGGGAGGTCTGTGGCATGGGGCGGCATGGAAGTTTGTGTTCTGGGGCGGCATGCATGGCGCGGGGCTGGCCGTGCACAAGGCTGCAAGGCCGCATCTGGGTGCGTGGAGCGATGCCTGGCCCTTGCGTGCGCTCTCGTGGCTGCTGACCATGAGTTTTGTGGCCTGTCTGTGGGTGTTTTTCCGCGCGGACAGCTGGGGAGATTCGTGGCTTGTGCTCCGGCAGGTCTTCGCGGGCGAGTGGCCCGGCATGGCCGGTGTAGCGGCTTTCGCCTCGGCGCGCATGCTGTGGCTTGCCCTGATGCTGCTGATAATCGTTGCCCATGCCTTGCCCTCGGGCTGGCGCGAGCGTGCCGGCGAGGCTTTCGTGCGCTCGAGGCTGTGGGTGAAGTTTCTTATTTTTGTAATCATTGTTCAGGCCGTGCTCCAGCTTCAGGGCGAGGACGTGGCCCCGTTTATCTATTTTCAATTCTGATATGCGTTTTATCTCATGGAATGTCAACGGCCTGCGGGCCATAGCCGGCAAGGGCTTTGCCGAAATATTCAACGATCTTGGCGCGGATTTTTTCTGCCTCCAGGAAACGAAACTGCAGGAAGGGCAGATCGACCTCCGTTTCGAAGGCTATGAATCCTACTGGAGCTATGCCGAGCGCAAGGGTTATTCGGGCACGGCCGTCTATACGCGTCACAAGCCCCTGACGGTCCGGCGCGGCCTTGGAGTTGAGGAGCACGACCGTGAAGGACGCATAACCTGTCTGGAATATCCGGAGTTCTATCTTGTGTGCGTCTATACGCCCAATTCGCAGAGCGAGCTTGCGCGTCTGGACTACCGCATGCAGTGGGAGGAAGCGTTTCTGAATTTCGTGAAGGAGCTGGACACGCAGAAGCCCGTGATAATATGTGGCGACCTGAACGTGGCCCACGAGGAAATAGATCTTGCCAATCCCAAATCGAACCGCCGCAATGCCGGCTTCACCGACGAGGAGCGTGGCTGCATGAGCCGTCTGCTTTCCGAGGGTTTTGCCGATACGTTCCGGCGTCTGCATCCAGGAGAGACGGGCGCATATTCCTGGTGGAGCTATCGCGGACGAGCCCGCGAAAAGAATGTGGGCTGGCGTATCGACTATTTCATCGTGTCGGAACGTCTGATGCCGCGCATCCGCGAGGCCCGCATTCATCCTCAGATCGCCGGCAGCGACCACTGCCCCGTCGAAATAGTCCTCGACTAAGATCTAAAGGTGCGTAAATAGCGATAAGGCGTACAAAGACTTTATTAATCCTTGAAATACGCATCATGACATAGAATTGTGTTTAATAGCATGGTTCTATGTTTTCGTAATTTGTTGAATTATGTATATATTTGCATAAATGAGGAAAATATACATGTATTTTATATTTGTAATTTTGCCGCTGTCCTTAGCTGCGCATTCAAGGGCTGCTGAGGATTATTATGAGTACGCTTTTGAAGAGATGTCCGACATGCTTTCAGGAAAAGACTCTCTTTCGATTAAAAGAGCTGTGTTTCTTGCTGAATGGGCTTACTATGAGGGAGAGCTGGACTATAAGGCTGATTTTTGCGATGAAATAGACCGCATAGTTGAATTTGTGAATATATTTTATGATTGGAACAAACTGAGTAAATATAAAACCGGAAAGCAAATGGCTTTGAATGACTATTTTTTCAAACCTTATTCCGGGAACGGCTATCTGCCATATACATATGATTTTGATACATTTTCAATGGATGAAGAGCCGTGGGACAGGCAATTCGTGTCGAAGGTTTTAAAAACACATCTCGGTCAATGTCGCTCTCTGCCATGGATGTATAAAATATTGGCATGTGAAATAGGGGCAGATGTTTCTTTGGCTCAAGCTCCAAGACACACTTATATAATGTATAGGGATGAGGATCATTTTACGCCTGAAGATTGGATTAATTTAGAACTTACTACCCATCAAATGCATCAGGCCTGGTGGATTAAACAAGATTTGGAGATTTGTGATTCTGCCATTATCGTGGGCACGTATATGACTCCATTGACGGATGTTCAAACTGTGGCATGCCAAATGGCAGAGCTTGCGATCGGATATGTAAAAAAGTTCAATCGATTTGATTGGTTTTCCTTTGAATGTGCGAGTCGGGCTCTGGAATTTTATCCGATGTACCCGAATGCATGGATTGTTCGAGGGAAATCTCTTGAAAAAATGATTCATTAATATCTTGCCCCCATCGGATATTTTATTGATGATTACGCTGCACATCTTGTCTTTTTATTGGATGAAACAAAGCGTAGATTCAATAGTACATACATGACGGTTGAATCCGAAGAGATGCGGGAACGTAAGATGCGTGAAGCTATAGTAGCAAAAAAGTATACACAAGAAAAATTACTGCCGAAATGAAAAATTTATTGTCCATGTTTTTATCGAGCCTACTGTTGCTTATTCCACATGGTAGTCGTGCATTTTCTCATTTATCTCCTTACTCATATTGTGGGGCGAATCCTATAGCTTATTCAGATCCAACCGGATGCGTCATAGAAGGGGTGTCAAAAAAAGATGCAGAACTTGTTGTTGAAGATTTGCGTGCGATGTTCCCCGGGGAGCAGTTTGAGAACTTTAGGAATCTTATAGTTCAATCAGGTAAGAAGCAAAATGGTAAATCATTAGCGGGAATCTCGGCAGATGCGGTTTCAGAAGCTTTTAATGGGATTGTACTGAACGAGGATCAACAAGCATTGGTAGATATGGTTGTAAATACAATTAATTCAAAAGATATTCACAAAATCGAGTATATCAAAGAGGATGGGGTTTTGTCTAATGAAGCTACCGAGGCATTTTTGCCAGCTTTTATGTCTGGAGATATTGCCCCTCATATGCCATTAATTTTAGAAAAAAACGGCGGATTGCCTGTCCAAATGATTGTAAACGAAGGCGGCGGCGGAGTAACAACTCCGACTATAATGGGATCGCATTCTTTAATAGTTATAGGCGGAGAGCATCCTAATGGAAGATCTGTAACTACAGGTCATGAAATAATAGGGCACGGAAGGTCTTGGGCGACTGGTTTGGGAGACAGCTATCAGCATGTTCAAGCAGTTAGAACGGAGAATTTAATACTTAGGGTCATGGGGATACCATTCGTTAATACCGGAATAAATCATGGTAAGGAAGGGGCTTTAGTTCAAAGTCCGGCTTTATTGCCGTCGTTTAGATGAAATGAGAAATATTTTTTTGTTTATTGTTGTGTTGATTTGTTTGGCTGTATCCTCGGTGGCAGGAGAGAATACGGCTGATTTAGAGTGTGCGTCCATGGCGCCCGATTTTAAATTGAAACGGATTTTGCCTGATTCATTAGATTATTTAGTGAAGGACAGGCAGGTGATTTTGTATACCTACGGACACTATGGTTATTCCTGGGCTATGATTACGAGAATAGATAGCGTATTTCAGGCATTTAGCGGTAGAGTTTCTTATGGAGGAAAGACGGCTCTAACAACACCGTGCGAATCTAACAAAATTGATTCTGCTCGTCTATTCTCGGCAAATAGAGATTTGCTGTTATGGGGTTTTGATACAATGCCGACTGAATTAAGCAAGATGAAAGAGGTAAAAAGCGAGCGATATGTAACTTTTTATAGGGAATTGTTGGCTTATGATTCTGAGGGGATAAATGTTTTTAACTCAAATGATGCCATAGCATATTCCGGACCGGATAGTATGATTGTCAACCAGAAGTTCCATAAATTGTGTTTGATGATGAGGTGGCTTTCAGACACAATGCTCCGGCAGTATATTCCTGAGTCAGAGATTTATTGATTATACAGAATGTATATTGCCGTTTTGTTTGCCTTGTCTATGAATAGATACCCGAATAGAAAGAACTCGGGTATTGATTTTGAATTTTTGAGCTGAAAATTTGGAATTGTGGTGTGGGCTTATTAATTTCGCGTTATGCCATTTGCCGCTTTCCTCAGTTATCTCCGCAGCGAAAAAGGCGCATCGCCTCACACGGTCAGGGCTTACAGCCGCGACCTGGAGGCTTTTCGGGTCTACCTGGGCCGGGAAAGCGGCGAGCCGGATATTGATCCGGCGGAGGCATCGCAGGCCGATGTGCGTTCGTGGATTGCGGAACAGGCTGCCGAGGGACTTTCGCCCGTGACTCTGGCGCGGCGACTCCAGAGCCTGCGCTCGTTCTACGCTTTCGCACAGCGCAGCGGGGCGTGCGGACATAATCCGGCCCGAGGCGTGAAGGCGCCGCGCGCGCCCAAGCCATTGCCATCTTTTGTGCCCGAGAGCCAGTCGCAGGCGCTTTTCGACCTTGCCGCGCGCCATCAGGAGGCCGCGATTCCGCAGGACCCGCTCGCGCATTTCATCTCGCTGCGTGATAATCTGATGGTGCTGATGCTTTATTCCACCGGCATGCGTGCTGCGGAGCTTGTAGGGCTCCGGGATGCGGATGTGGACTGCACCCGGTGTGAACTAAAGGTGCTGGGCAAGCGTAATAAGGAAAGAAAGATACCCTTGGGGCCGGAGATGCTCGAGGCGGTGGAGAGCTACCGCCGGGCGCGCCGGGAGATGTCCGAAACCTTCGGAATAGCCGCGCGGGGCGGGACTTTCTTCATCCGGCCCGACGGCTCGCCGCTCTACTACGGGCTGGTGTACCGGACGGTGCATAAGGCTCTCTCGGAAGCAAGGGTCACGACGGCCAAGCGCTCGCCGCATGTGCTCCGTCATTCGTTCGCGACGGACATGCTCAACCACGGAGCCGACATGGCCGCCGTGCAACAGCTGCTCGGACACAGTTCGCTGGCCACCACGCAACGCTATACGCACCTGTCCGTAAAGGAAATAATGGAAAACTATGCGCGGGCTCACCCTCTGGCCGAGGATGAATATCCGCAACAATGAATACTAACCCCTTAACACGAAAGACTATGGACGTACGAATCCAGGCTGTGAATTTCGAGATTGCACAGCGTCTCACCGACCACATCAATAAGAAGGCCGAACGGCTCGGCCGCCATTTCCCGGCAGTATCGACCGTGGACGTAATCCTCAAGGTTGTGAAGCCCGAAACAGCGAACAATAAGGAAGTAGTTGTGACTGTTACGGCTCCCGGCGTTGACGAGACCGTAGGCACCAAGACGGCCGACAGCTTCGAGGAAGCTTACGACAAGGCGCTCGAGGCCATCGAACGCCAGCTGGAGAAGATCAAGAAGTAAGACGGCGCAGCGCCTCTTGCGAACGATAGACGGCGGCACGCATCGCGGAAAATATTTCCGGGGCGTGGCGCCCGTGTGTTTGTTTGGCCTGAAAAGTTTGGAATCTGAGGATTTATTTTGTAATTTTGCATACGAGGGAAAATGCCCCGAAAAGATGGGACAGTCTTCCGGTCGGCACAATCGATTAATGTGTGATCTACTGACGCCAATATGCTGAATAAATTCTTCAATATACTTTCCAAATCCGTACTGGTCAAGCGCTTTATTGCCACTCCGTGCCCGAAGTGGATGGTGGCTATCGCAGACCTGCTCATAGTCGCTCTAAGCTGTATTCTGGTCTATTATTTCATGCCCACTCCCGAGCTTACGGGCGACCGTCTTTTCACCCCCCAGGTGAAGGGCTCAATCGTATGGCTGTGCTATGCGGTCGGACTGGCATTCACGGGGGCCAGCCGCTCGATCATCCGTCTGTCCGTGCTCGAGGATACCTATCGTCTGGTGCTACTTGTCGTGGGCGTGTCCATCGTGCAGATATTGATTTCCGTGGGGGTGTATCTCGGCACAGGAGCTTTCTATCTCTCGTTGTGGAATATATTCGTCACGGGCGTGTTTGTGTTCACGCTCATGTTTGTCATGCGTCTGGCCGTGAAGTATATGTACCTGCGGCTGTCGGGCGTGGCCAAGGACCGCAAGCGCGTGATAGTTCTCGGTTCGGCCATCAACTCGTACTTCCTGGCCTCGGCGCTTAAAAGCGAGTTCGAGGGAGCTTATGAGCCTGTGGCGCTTCTGAGTCTCAGCAAGCATCCGGCCACCGGAGGCATGGTCAGCGGGATTCCCGTGCTGGAATACGAGCCTTCGCGTCTGCGCGAGATTTTTGATTTTTACCGCTGCAATACGCTGATGTTCCTCTCAACGCAGATCGAGCTTATGCGCAACGATGTGGCTGATATATTCCTCAAGAACGGTATCCAGCTGCTCATGCTCAATCAGGTCGAGGAGTTCGACATCAACTCCAAGTCGATGCCCAACCTGTCGGGCCACGTGCACAACATCAAGGTGGAGGACCTTCTGGGCCGCGAGACGATCCACACGGACAATCCGGCCATCGGCAATCTGCTGCGCGGCCAGACCGTGATGGTGACCGGCGCCGCCGGCAGCATCGGCAGCGAGATCGTGCGCCAGGTTGACAAGGTTGCCGCACGCGATATAGTGCTCGTCGACCAGGCCGAGACTCCAATGCACGAATTGCAGCTCGAGATGCAGCAGGTTTTCCCGGACATCAAGATTCATCTGTTTATCGGCGATATTACGAACCCTGTGCGCATGGAGCGAGCGTTCAAGAAATATCACCCGCGATATGTGTTCCATGCTGCGGCTTACAAGCATGTGCCGATGATGGAACGAAACCCGACCGAGGCCGTGCACACCAATGTCTACGGCACCAAGAATATCGCGGACCTGTCCGTGAAGTACGGTGTGGAGAAGTTCGTGATGGTGTCGACGGACAAGGCTGTGAATCCCACCAACGTGATGGGTGCATCCAAGCGCATGGCCGAGATATACGTGCAGTCGCTTTCGACATGGCTGCGCCGCAATTCCGATGGGCCCGTGACGCGTTTCATAACCACGCGTTTCGGCAACGTGCTGGGATCGAACGGCTCGGTTATCCCGTTGTTCCGCAAGCAGATAGAGGAAGGTGGTCCTGTGACGATCACCCACCGCGACATAATCCGCTATTTCATGACCATTCCCGAGGCCTGCAATCTCGTGCTTGAAGCCGGCGTGATGGGGCAGGGCGGCGAGATATACGTGTTCGACATGGGCAAGCCG
>CAZBNM010000041.1:0-4551 GCA_964493495.1 uncultured Bacteroides sp. | reverse complement strand
CGTGCGGATGATCATGCTTTCCGGCCTCAAGCCCGACGAGGACATCAAGATTGTCGAGACGGGGCTGCGACCCGGCGAGAAGCTTTACGAGGAGCTGCTCAACGAGAAGGAACAGACCACGGCCACGCACAACAAGAAGATCATGATCGCCAAGGTGCGCACATACGACTACAACGAGGTCGTGAAGCTCCTCTACGAGCTCGAACCGCTCATAGACGGTCCCGCTCACGACATCGTGGCGTTCATGAAGCATATCGTGCCCGAGTATAAGTCGAACAATTCCGAGTGGGAGAGCGTTGATAATGAAATCAAGACCGAGATCCACAAAGAGGTTGTGTCCGAAGGTGTCTCGAATGCATAACTAATCGATAAGAAATGAAAAAGATTCTTTTTTTCCTGCTGATGCTTGCAGGAATCTGTGGGGGAGCTTCGGCCCAGAACCTTGGTGATATTTTCGGCCGCCTCGGAGGGTCGTCCTCCGGCAATACCGAGGGAACGGAGGAGAGCGGCGGCGGACTTGGAAGTGCCCTTGGCTCGATGCTGGGCGCGCTCACGTCGACGAATAAGTTTGCTGCCGAGGACCTTATAGGCACATGGACATATTCGTCGCCGGCCGTGGGATTCGCATCGGACAATGCGCTGAAGAAAATCGGCGGTGCGGCTGCGTCCACTGCTCTCGAGAACAAGCTTGAGCCTTATTATCAGAAGGCCGGCCTGACTTCGGTGGCTATGACCGTGGACGAGCAGCTGAACTTCACGCTCACCATCAAGAAGCTCGCGCTCAAGGGCACCATAAGCAAGGACGAGAACAACAATCTGGTGTTCAACTTCAGCGCCATGGGCAAGATCAAGCTCGGCAGCATGGCGGCTATGGCCACCAAGAGCGGCAATACGCTCACGATAGTTTTCGATGCAACGAAGCTGATGAAGGTGCTGAATGCTGTGTCGTCCGTAGCCAAGCTTCAGTCGCTGTCGACTCTGAATTCCCTGCTGCAGCAATACGACGGCCTTTATCTTGGCTTCAAGATGACTGCTAAAAAGTAAGGAGACTGCCGGGTGGCTCCGCGGGGAGGCAATAGGCGCCGAGGCATGAGCCTGAACATGCGCCTGTGGGAGTGGAAAATAAAGCTGTTCGATTTTCAGCAGCTTCGCCGCGACCGTGTGCGGCAAGTAGCGAGGGTCCTGAGTGTGCTTGTGACGGTGATGTCCGTTGCAGCGCTCGTGGCTCTCGTGCTGCGTACGGGCTTCGATCGCACGGAAATCGACCGGCGTCTCACCTACGGCATCCTCAGGGGCGCGCAGGCTGTTTTTGCCGCAGGAATAGTGTTCAATCTGCTCATGCGCACGCGTGCGACGGTGCGAGGCAACGGCGTGCTGAAGTGGATTGCCGATGTGCTGGTGCTCATCAGCATTCTGCCGGTGTTGTATCCGCATCCGGCGCACCCGTGGATTCCCGCGCTGGAGAAGGTGCTCTACAGCCACATCTTCCTCTATACCGTAATTGCTTTCTACTCTATCACGGAGCTGTGTTTCGCCGCTATGCACATCGTGGGCAAGCGGACGAATCCATCGCTGCTGATGGCCGGAAGTTTTATATTTTTCATTCTCGCCGGCTCGCTGCTGCTGATGCTGCCCAAGTGCACGATGGCACCGCTAAGTTATGTGGATTCGCTTTTCGTGAGTACCAGCGCCGTGTGCATCACCGGACTTACGAGCGTGGATCTACCCTCCACGTTCACCCCTCTGGGCCTGCTGGTAATAGCGTTGCTTGTGCAGGTGGGAGGCCTCGGAGTGCTCACGTTCACGAGCTTTTTCGCTATATTCTTCAGTGGCGAGCGTTCGATCTACAATCAGCTGATGCTGGGCGACTTCATTTATTCCAAAAGCATGAACGCGCTGATTCCCGCGCTCCTGTATATTCTCAGTTTCACGCTGGTGGTGGAGCTTGGCGGAGCCGTGCTTGTGTACTTTACACTTCCCGCCGATATGTTTGCCTCGATGCCGGACCGCCTGATGGCCGCCGCCTTCCATTCGCTTTCCTCGTTCTGCAACGCAGGTTTCAGCTATATTCCCGAGGGAATGTCCAACCCGCGCCTTATGGGCGGGAGCCAGAACATCTACCTTGTGACATCGCTCCTGGTCTTTGCCGGCGGCATCGGCTTCCCCAATCTTGTAAACTTCAAGGAGATCGTGGCCTACAAGCTCCGTAAGCTCCGGCCTTCGGCACCGGACGAGAAGCGCGTGCACATATTCGACCTTAATACGAAGCTGGTGCTGGCTACGACGCTCATACTCGTTGTTGTGGGCATGCTTGCATTCTTTGTGCTCGAGTACAACAATACGCTTGCCGGCATGAGCCTGTGGGAGAAGTGCGTGCAGAGCCTCTTCAATTCGCTCACGCCCCGTTCGGCAGGCTTCGCGTCGGTCAATCCGGCCCGTTTTCTCAATTCCACGCTCGTGATAGTGCTCATGCTCATGTGGATAGGAGGTGCGTCGCAGAGCCTTGCCGGGGGTATCAAGGTGAACACGCTGGCCGCCGTGCTTCTGAATCTGCGGGCTATCGTCACAGGGCGCAAGGGCATACCCGCCTTCCGGCGCAATCTTGCCGTGGCATCCGTGCGCAGGGCCAATGCGGTGGTGATACTATCGATACTTTCGCTTGCTGCCTACGTGCTCGTCATCTTCGTGCTCGAACCCGGGCTGGGAGCCCGTGCGCTTGTCTTCGAGTGTGTGTCGGCGCTTTTCACGGTGGGCACGTCCCTTGGCGTGACTCCCGAGCTGGGCGCGGCCTCCAAGTGTGTGCTGTGCACGGCGATGTTCTTAGGCCGTGTGGGCATCGTGTCGCTTCTCTGCGGCTTCATGGGCGTGCGTCGCGACAGCTCGGTGCATTTCCCATCGGACAGTATAATAATAAACTGACAGTATGAAATATCTGATTATCGGACTCGGAATATACGGCTCCAATCTCGCACGGGACCTTACGGCCCTGGGCCATGAAGTGATAGGCGCGGACGAATGTCACAACAACGTGGAGAATATCAAGGACTATATCACCACGGTATACGAAATCGACACAACGGAGGAAAGCGCGCTGCAGGTGCTCCCGCTGAATAATGTCGATCTGGTGATTGTGGCGATAGGCGAGAATTTCGGAGCGTCGATCAAGACGGTGGCCTTGCTGAAACAGGCCGGCGTGAAGCACATCTATGCCCGTGCCATCGATCCGCTCCACGAGGCAATACTCGAGAGCTTCGACCTGGACCGGATACTGACACCCGAACAGCGCGCTGCCTCCGACCTGACGCACGAAATGGAACTCGGCGCCGATGTGGAGACGCTCGAGGTGGATTCGGAGAATGTGGTGGTGAAGCTAAAGGCCCCGGGTCGCTTCATCGGTATGCCTTATAAGCTGCTTGCAGCCAACACGCAATATGGCCTTCGCCTGATTGCCGCCACCCGACAGGAAGAATATACAAACGTGCTCGGGCTGAAGCACAAGCGTCCGACAATAATCGATATTGATTCGGAAGATGAGAGCCTTACGATAGAGAGCGGCGACACGCTCACCGTATTCGGCTCGAAATCGGCTTTCAAGACCTTCTATCGCCGCCTGGACAGAGAAGACTGATCTTATCTCATGCTATAGTTTAGCGCTTCTCCCAGAGGATCCGTGCGGATATGGCCTTTTGGTCGCCGCGATTGATTTCGCAGCGGTTCACCGGGCCGTCCGTGTCGATGCATACGCTCACGGTCTCGCCGAAGAGACATTCGTGATGGAAAAGGATGTCGAAGCGGCGCAGTATGTGAGTGTCGAAATGCTCGAGGTTCCAGTGATTGAGAATAAGCGTGATGTAGCGGACGGTATTGACGTGGCGGTTGAAATCCAGATCGCAGTATTTGAAGGTATAGTCAGTGACCCGCGCTTGGGGCGACAATTTTTCGGGACGTCTCACGGGGTCTATCGGACACGGACGCGACGAAACGGGGAAACGCTCGCGCTCGAATTCCGAGAGATCGGCCACGGCGCGTGTTTCGAAATTAATGGCTGCCCACACCGAGCGCATATATCCGAGGACCTCGCCCGTGTCGTCGGAGGTCATCATGAAGGCGCGCTCGGAGAAGAGGCGGTTGTAGGATTGAATCCAGGTTGTGAGCGTATAGCGCTCGTTGATGCCCGGGTAGCGGAACATCTCGATTGCAAGACGGCTCAGCACCCAGCCGATGCGGGCTTTCGACAGCTCGTCATAGCCGATGTGCAGGGCGTTTGCATGCTCGGTGGCCGTCTCGATTACGCGCTCGGTGACAAGCGTCAGCGGCATCCGGCCGCCGGCGTCGCTTTCGCCGGCGGTGAGGACGAAGCTGTGCTGCCATTCTTCGGGTGCCACGGAGGGGGATGGGGTCAGTACTGTTCGTTTTCGTTGGGGAAATCGCCGGTCTTTACATCGTCGATGTAATGGCTCACTGCCTCGTTGATAACGGAGGACAGGTCGGCATATCGGCGCAGGAACTTGGGCGAGAAGCCCTTGTTGATGCCCAGCATGTCGTGCATCA
>CAZBNM010000040.1:0-20952 GCA_964493495.1 uncultured Bacteroides sp. | reverse complement strand
TCTCCTCGAGCTCGGAAGCGCGTATGCCGTCGGCATCCGTGAAATCTTCCTTGGCATACAGGGCATCCTTCTCCTGCATGATGTCCCAGAGCACGGTGTGGCCCTGGAGGACAGTATCGAGCACTGTGAAATCATCGAACTTGAAGTGATCCTGCTCAAGCACGCTCATGCGCTCGCCGGGGCCTTGCGACACACTGCCGTGCGTGGGCGAAAGCTGCCCGCTGAGCATGCGCATCAGAGTGGACTTGCCGGCACCGTTGGCACCGATTATGCCATAGCAGTTGCCGGGGGTGAACTTAATGTTCACATCCTGAAACAATGGCTTCTTACCGAACTGTATACCTAAATTGGAAACCGTAATCATATCTTGCAGTTTGTGTGAAAATCAATTGAACAGAGCCGCACTCAGGCGCCGCAGTGCCTCGACCTTGTAGTCCTTGTGCACGAGCATGGAGATGTTGTAGTTGCTGCCTCCGTAGGAAATCATGCGGATAGGGATATTGCCGAGCGCAGCCACGGCCCGGGCCTCGAAGCCGGCGTTGTGCCATTCGAGATCGCCCACGACACAGATTATCACCATGTCGCGGTCCACGCTCACCGTGCCGAAGGCCTTGAGGTCGTCGACGATTGCAGCAAGGCGCGAATCGTTGTCCACCGTGACGGTGATACCCACTTCCGACGTGGCCATCATATCGATACTCGTGCGATGCTCCTCGAAGGTCTCGAACACCTTGTGCAGAAAGCCGTAGGCCACGAGCATGCGGCCGCTCTTCACCTTGATGGCCGTGATGCCGTCCTTGGCCGCTATGGCCTTGATCGTGCCGTCGGGCGCCGTGTTGCAGATCAGGGTGCCGGGGGCTTCGGGCTCCATGGTGTTGAGCAGACGAACGGGAATATTGTGCAGCTTGGCCGGCAAAACGCAGTTGGGATGCAGAATCTTTGCTCCGAAATATGCGAGCTCGGCAGCCTCCTCGAAATGCAGGCGTCCCACGGGGCGCGTGCCCTCGACGAAGCGTGGATCATTGTTGTGCATACCGTCGATATCCGTCCAGATCTGTATTTCGTCAAGATCGAGCACCGCACCGATTATGGAAGCCGTATAGTCGCTTCCGCCACGCTGGAGATTCGCAATCTTTCCGGCGGAATCGCGGCATATGAAACCCTGGGTGATAAATAGCTCGGCATCGGGTTGCTGCTCAAGCAGAACAGTCAGCTTTTCGCGGATATAGGCCATGTCGGGTTCGCCGGAATCGAAGATCCGCATAAAGCTAAGGGCCGGAAGCATGGCGGCGCGCACGCCCCTCTCGCGCAGATGCGCGAACATCAGGGCCGTGGATATAAGCTCGCCCTGTGCGAGGATTTCCCTCTCCTGCACATCCGTGAAGGGACGCCGGCGGTCGGCACGCTCGAAGTAGCTGCGTATGAGCGCCCAGGAGTGTTCGATCGCGCGCAAGGCCTCGGCACGGGCGCCCAGTGTGCCCAGAAGCTCGCGCACGACCACGTCGTACTTGGCCTCCAGGGCGTTGAGCGTTTCCTGTGCGCCGGGGATATTGCCCTTGTAGAGATAGTCGGAGATCTCCACCAATGCATTGGTGGTGCCGCTCATGGCCGAAAGGACCACAATGTTGCGGCCGCGCTCGATAGCAAGCTCTGCCACGTGGCGTATGCGTTCCGGACTACCGACGGATGTGCCGCCGAATTTCAGTACTTTCATTCCTTCTCTGATACTTGTGTGACCTTTGCGTACACGCGGACTAATCCGTGCGCGAAAGGCCTGCAAAGGTACGAAAAACTTTCGACACGCACAAACTTAGTTAATTGATGTTAATTTATAGTACTTGGTATTGCATAGTACTATAAACTTATATACCTTTGCAGTGTCCTTCTGACATTCTACAATCTAATTACACAAATCCAACAGAAATGAATATCGAAAATCTTAAATCGCAAATGCGGAAAGGGATGCTTGAATTTTGCGTCCTGCTCCTGCTGCGGGGGCGCGACGCCTACGCATCGGAGATCATCGCAAGGATGAAGGAAGCGCGGCTTATCGTAATGGAAGGCACGCTCTACCCACTGCTAACGCGACTGAAAAACGATGGTCTCCTCACCTACCGCTGGGAGGAATCGCCCTCCGGGCCGCCCCGCAAATACTATTCCATTACCGATTCGGGGCGGAGCTTCCTGCGTCAGCTACAGGAATCCTGGGAGGAAATTTCCCATGCCGTGGACCATCTGAACCACGAGCCCTTCATGCCGCCTACACCGGAACCCGAACCGGAGAGCATCGTGATCGATGTTGAGGTGGTGGAAACAGACGATAATCAGAATTAATCTACAATCCTTTACAAATACGGCCCCGTACAAGGCCACAATCCTGAAATAAAATGAAAAAGACTTTTGCAGCGAACATCAACGGCCGCATCTTCAACATCGATGAAGACGCCTACAGCCTGCTTCAGAACTACCTGCATCAGCTTCGCACGTCCTTCGCCGGCGAGGAGGGAGTGGAAATCGTCTCCGACATCGAAGCCCGCATCTCGGAGCTGTTCGATGAACGCGTGCGGGGTGGCGCTTCCGTGATTGTCCTCTCGGATGTGAACAGTGTGATTGAAATCATGGGCAACCCCGAGGATCTGGGCGATGATGAAAGCGAAACGCAGCCCAACAAGCCGGAAACACCGAGGCAGCCCTATGTTCAGACTCAGCCTGTGCAGCCCGTGCGCAAACGCCTCTTCCGCGACATGCAGAACAAAGTATTCGGCGGCGTTGTGAGCGGTCTGGGAATCTACACGGGCTGGGTCACCTGGATAATGCGCCTGGCTCTCGTCGTTCTGGCTTTATGCACCTACTTCCTGCCTTTCTTCATCGCATACATGATAGCATGGATGATCATTCCGGCTGCGAACACCCCCCGCAAGGTCCTGGAAATGTATGGCGAACCGGTGAATGTCAACACCATAGGCCAGCAGATCCTGAACAGCCAGCCTGTTCCGCCTCCCTACACTCCGGGAAGCGAAGGGATCAGAGCCGCCAGGATCACAGAGATTCAACGCGAACAGAACCACAGCGGAAACGGCTTCTTCTCAAACGTGCTGCGCATAATCGCCACATGCATCATGGGCTTCCTGGGATTTCTGGCTGCCACAGCCGGGCTGGCGATCGGTTTCGGGATAATTGCCATCATCGGCGTACTGATTGCATGCGTCTTCGTGAATCCCGCAAACCTCAACATTATGCCTCCCGAATTTGCTGGAGGACAGATCTATCTTGTTCTTCTGACGGGACTTAGCCTGATGCTCTTCCTGCTCATAGCCTGCATCGGCGTCGCTTGGGGTGGTTGCAGCATGGTATTCGGCGTGCGTGGCGCCGGCAAGAAAACGATTATAATCCTGACAATTATGGCTACCATATTCCTGATTCTCGGTATCGCACTCGGCTCCATTCTGGGCGCTGCAATGTAAGCACGACGCGTTCAGGGATCCGTCTCCGAAGCCAGCTCCACGGCGGCCGAGGCCAAAGCACTGACATCTCCGCAGGGCACAGCCCTGACTTTCGGGTGGCCCTCCAAGCCTTCGGTAATCCCGCCGACGGCATAGAGGGCCACCGGCGTGCCGCATGCGAGGGCTTCGCGCACGGTGAGCCCGTATGTCTCGGCGTAGCTGAGACTTATATACACTCCGGCTCCTCGGTAGAGCAATGCGAGCGACAAAGGATTCGAAAGCCTCGGGAGGCAGGTAATGTCGAGCGGACGCAGCTTCCGCGACTGCCTGTCATTAAGACCTACGACAAGCAGCCTCATCTCGCGTGGAAGCGCCCGGCGCAGGGCCGGCAGGTCGTCCAGGCCCTTATACTTCTGCCAGGGGTAGGCCACACAGAGCGCATAGGAACCGCGCTTTTCGCCCGGCAGAGGAGGCGTGAACTCCATGGCAACCCGGGGCACACGCAGCTTGATACGAGCCGCTCCGAGGAAGGACTTTCTTACGAGCTCCTCCTGCCACCGGCTCACAACCTGCACCTCACTGTGTGCTGCCAGGGACTCCAGCAGCCGTTTCTTTCGCCTGAAATTAGATCGGGAACGGTCGACGAGCGTGCGCGGATAGGCATCGCGCATAGGACAGTCCCCGCAGCCGGCAGCCTCTGTGAAACGCTGACATCCCCCCGAGGGCAAGAACGCGCAATGGCCGGTCACGAGCCAGAAGTCGTGCATCACCCAGACAATCTCGGCGCCGGCTTCAACTTCCCTGCGCAAGCCGCGGACGAGCAGCGCAAGATTCAGGAAATGACCGTGGACGTTGTGAAGTATGATAAACGAGGGCCCCAACCTGTGCATGGCAGCGTTGAAACGCAAGGTTGCCAACACAGAACCACGCCCCTCGGCATCCCAAAGACGGGAAATTACGTAGTGCAGGGCTGCATCAGCCTTCCAGCCGATGCGGATATGCTTCACTCGGGCCGCGAGCAGGACAGCCGGCAAGTCTGTACGACCGGAGGCCACATATACCTCATAGCCCTTTTCAACAGCCTCGAGGGCATCACGGACTACTGCCGCCCCCACGCTTCCGCCGGATGCGACAACAGCTATAATCAAACACACAGGTTTGCGACTCGCTTCAGCCATCAGTCTGTCTTACAATGAAAATATGATGTAAAAACGAAGTTTTTCATCAGTTTATTGCCCGAGTTTATAATTTTACGTACCTTTGCACCGATGTTCAATGCACGGAAACACGGCTTTCTCCTATGCGAGGCGGCGGGTGCGGCTTTATGGCTTGTACTCGCCCTATGCGTGTGTCCGGGCGCCGGCCTCGCCATGCCTGCATTACTGGTGGGCATCTGGATTTTAGTGCGGCTTGCAGCGCGTGGGCTCGATCTTAACAGCAAAGCAGAGCTCCGGAGCCTCTTCGGAGCCATGATGCTTTTGGGTATCCTGCTGATCATCAACACAGACTTCTTCCTAAGCCATCCGGGCGCAACCGAAGGCCATCCCTACCTTGCCAACTACGATTCGGCAAGATACTGGGCCATGATAAACGCAATCATGGACGGCCACACCGTTCCTCCCGACACGTTTGTAAACTACGCGTATGCCATGACAGTGCCTGTAAAGCTCATGGGGCTGCGGGGGGTGCTGGGCTTCAACGCGCTATGCATCATGCTTACAATCTGCTTCAGCGGACGGATTGCGCGGGAATGCTGCCCGACGAAAGAAGCTGAAGTGAGCGCAGCGACGATGATAATGCTCACACTGGCTTTCAACTTCTTGGCCCACGGCACCGTGCTTCTGAAAGACGCCCTCGTGGCGGCCGGATTTTCGGGTTTCGCTGCTTGCCTGCTTATACTCCGCAACCATCCGGTCCGACCTTGGGCTGTGGCGGGAGCCGTCCTGGCCTGTCTTACGGCCATCACGGTGCGGGGCCTGTGCATTCCCTTGATTCTCGGGCTCACGCTCTTGCTTTTGCCCTGGAAGCAGGTCCTGAACGGGAAACAGAAGCGGACGGCGATTGTCTTCGGCGTTCTTGTCATTGTAGTCCTAAGCTACTCTTTTTTCCTTAATGCGCTGATGAATAACAGCATGGTCGTACTGAGCAAAGACACAGCGCGAGGCGTCAACGAAATGGTATTCTCCAATTCGCAGCGGGGAAGCATGCTGACGTCATTTATCAGCGAGTACCCCCTGATGCCCGTATGGGAGCGGGTAGCGCTACTGCCCCTGACCATGGCTCTTCAGCTCCTTCTCCCCCTGCCCTGGACTTATCTCCGACATTTCGACTACGGCCCCTCCATGATGCTTGCGCACATGGGATACCCTCTCTATCTCGCTGCCGGGTTCGTGATATATTTCTTTATTTTTGCCATTAGGAAGGCCCCGCACAGACTTGTCCTAACCTCACTTGGCGGCCTGATGTTCTACGCCATGGTGGCCTACGCTTACGGGGGCACGGTGAGCCGATACGCCCTGATGCTGCTTCCGCTGCTGCTTCCGGCCGGAGCATGGGCGCTGATCAACTGCCGCACCCGACGCTCGCTGAAACTGTGGATGTCGGCTTATGTGCTGCTGCTCACCATAGCCTTGGGAACGGGCATCCGTATGTACAACATGATGCCCTCGGGCAATGACCTTCTGTGCTGATACCCATGAAACGACTAAGCATCATCACCATAACTTACAACGACGGCGAGATCTTCGAGAAAGCTCTTGCCTCGATAGACGCACAGACGGCGCGTCCGGAAATCGAGCATATCGTGGTGGACAGCAGCGATGTCCCCGTGACGCTCCCTCCCGGTTCGGACGCCCAGATTATACATACCCGGCCGGGAGGAGTATATGCATCCCTGAATGAAGGCATCCGACGGAGCACCTGCGAGATTATCGGTATGGTGCACGGCAACGACTGGCTCCCCAACTCGGATGTGACCCGCAAGGTGCTGGATCTTTTTGACGCCGAGCCGGAGCTGGACTTCATTTTCGGAGACGTCGAATACCGCCATCTGAAAACCGACCGTCTTTTGCGCAACTACAGCGCAGCGCGTTTCCAACCGCCGCTGCTCGACTACGGCTTCACCCCGGGGCATCCAACCCTGTATGTCCGGCGCCGGGTGTTCGACCGCGTGGGGCTTTACGACGAGAGTTTCCGCATCGGCGGCGATTTCGAGATGTGGCTGCGTCTGTTCGACCCTGCCATAGCCTTACGCTGGAAATACACGGGAGAGACTATGGCCGTGATGAGCCCGGGCGGCATCTCGCAGCGCTTTATCAACCAAATCAGCGTGACACCTCTGGAAAAACGGCGCGCCCTGCGCATGCACGGTCGCAGCGGCAACCTGCTCCGGCTTATGGTGCGCCTGCTATACATGTAAACTTCAGATGAATACGGAACACGCTCCGCGCAAGCAAGCCTTCGTACGACTCACCGGCCACGAATATCTGCATCCGTATCTGAAAGCCGAATTCGAGCCCTTTTACAAGCTCGAAATCGTGCGAGAGCTCCCGGCCGAGCTGCCCGCAGAGGCCATTCGGGTTTGCCTTGCGAGTGAGCATGATCGGTTACCTGAGGCGGATGCTCCGGTTCTGATTTTCCCCGAGATAATCGCCACGGGCATGACCGGTATGCCTCGGCGCCTCGCCGAGGATGTGGCCTCGGGGCGATTCTACTCCATCCGCGACACGGACTATCCGCGAGTGCGAGTGCTCCACGCCGTTGATCTGGCGGCGGCCGCCCGAATCGCAGCCGAACGAGCCGAGTCCGGAATCTGGAGTCTCGACGACGGAGACACCCCCACGCTTAATGCGCTGGCCGATGCCCTGGCATACCGCATGAACGGCAAGCGCCTGTTCGCTCTGCCGCGCAAGTGGGCCCGGCTGTTCGGCGTGGGACGCAAATGGATGCGATACAGCTGCCCGGAGGCTCGCTTCGCATCGTTCGCCGACAGCACAGGCTTCCGGCCTCACAGCGTCTGCGAGTATCTGCGCACACATGTCTACGATGAAAACAGCCTCTGAAACAGCACCATGGACACCCTGGGAAAAATAGGAGCCACACTGAAAGGCGCTGCCAAAACAGTGCTGCTGTCGCGAGTGTCCGGAGCCGGTCGGCGCAAGCATCGCGGCGGACGGATCTTCATTCTCGGGAACGGACCATCGCTGCGGGAGGCACTTGAGAATTTTAGCCAGGAGCTCGCCGGGGAGCCGTGTATGGCCGTGAACTTCGCGCTCAACTCGCCGGAAATCACTGCCTTGTGCCCGGCATATTACATTCTGGCCGATCCTCATTTTTTTCGCGCCGAGGGCAGCGATGCCAATGTGGACCGCCTGTGGGAGAACCTGCGGGGGGTGTGCTGGAAGATGCGTCTGTATGTCCCTGCCAAATATGCCTCCATCGCCCGAGGCCGACTCGGGAGCGGCACGCAGGTTGGCGTTCAAGCCTTCAATGCCGTGGGGGTGGAAGGATTCGGGAGCTGGACACGCATGATTTATGACCTCGGGCTGGGTATGCCCCGGCCGCGCAACGTGCTGATTCCCTCGCTCATGCTGGCTATCCGAGAAGGATTCGACGAAATCGTGGTGCTGGGCGCCGACCACTCATGGATGAAGACCTTAGGGGTGACGGCAGATAATGAAGTCGTGAGCATTCAGCCCCACTTCTATGCCGAGGATAGCCGCGAGGAAGCCCGTGTACGCCACGAATACCGCGGCTACCGGCTGCACGAGATAGTGGAGAGTTTCGCCGTGGCATTCAAGGCCTACCACCAGATTGCCGCATACGCCGGTCCCATGGGGATCCGAATCGTCAATGCCACGCCAGGCAGTTTCATAGATGCCTTCCCGCGGACGACACTTGAAGAAATATTCAGCAATATTTCAAACAAAACTTGACTTTTACGCCAGTTTTATGTAATTTTGTCACCTGAAACAAAAATTTTAATACAAATCCATGGACAAAATTGACAATCTGGACCTTCATATTCTGAAAATCGTAATGCACAACGCCCGCATCCCCTCGAAGGATGTGGCATTGGAATGCGGTGTATCCCGCGCCGCTATTCACCAGCGCCTTCAGCGCCTGATCGATATGAAAGTCATCACCGGGTCGGGCTATAAAGTGAACCCGAAAACCCTGGGATATGCCACCTGCACCTACATTGGCGTGAATCTCGAGCGCGGCGCACTCTACCGCGAGGTTGTTCCGGAACTCGAAAAGATTCCCGAAGTTGTGGAATGTCATTTCACCACAGGCCCTTACACGATGCTCATCAAGCTCTATGTGCGCGACAACGAGCAGCTTATGGACCTACTGAACAACAAGATACAGATGATTCCCGGCGTTGTGGGCACCGAGACACTTATCTCGCTCGACAATTCGATCGACCGCGAGATTCCCGTGCGCTTCCTCGACTCCAAAAAACATTGATATACACCCCTGCCATGAAAAAAATACTTGCGCTTCTGCTTGGCGTCTGCGGCACCGCCGTTTCCCACGCCGCCCCCGAAACGACCGTAGACCATCCCGACTGGAGCCGCAATGCGGTGATCTATGAGGTGAATGTACGGCAGTTCACGCCCGAGGGCAATCTCTCGTCCTTCTCGCGCGAGCTTCCGCGTCTGCGAGACCTCGGGGTAGACATCCTGTGGTTCATGCCCATGCATCCCATCTCGCAGGAGAAGCGCAAAGGCACACTGGGCTCATATTACGCTGTGGCCGACTACAAGGCCCTCAATCCGGAATTCGGCACACTCGACGAGTTCAAGCAGGTTGTGGACCGCGCACACGCCCTGGGTATGAAGGTCATCATCGACTGGGTGCCCAACCACACGGGCTGCGACAACATCTGGGTGACCTCCCACCCGGAATATTACGCCCGCAACGAAAAAGGCGAAATGTTCGGCCCCTTCGACTGGACGGACACCTACAAGCTCGATTACTCCAAGCCCGAGACCCGCGCAGCGATGATCGATGCCATGAGTTTCTGGATCAAGGATGCCGGCATCGACGGCTTCCGCTGCGATGTGGCGGGACAGGTGCCCGTTGATTTCTGGAATGAGGCTCGGCCGGCCCTTGACAAGGCTGCCGCAGGGCGCCCGGTTTTCATGCTTGCGGAAGCCACCGAGCCCGAGCTTATGGAGCATGCCTTCGACATGGGCTACAACTGGCCGATGAAGGATCTGTTCAGCGCCATTGCGGCCACATCGGGTCAGTACTCCTTCATAGCTCCCGGACAGACCGCACCCAAAACCTTCCCGGAGAGTCATGCCGTTGATATCGTGAAGCTTGTGCAGAAGCAGGAGGCCGAATATCCCGGCGATTCCTACCTGATGAACATGACTTCGAACCACGACCTCAACTCGTGGGAAGGCACGGAGTTCGAGCGACTCGGCTCGCTTTCACGGGCCTTTGCCGTGCTGTCGTACACGCTCCCCGGCATGCCCCTGATCTACACCGGACAGGAAGTGGGCCTCAACCGTGCACTGGAATTCTTCGAGAAGGACGAGGCACCCGACTGGACCTCGAAGCCCGACATGACGGAATTCTACCGCACGCTCAACGAGCTGAAGCATTCGCGTCCCGAACTGGCCGCCGGTAAGCTTGGCGCTCCTATGGAGGTATTCGCGACCGATTCGGATGATCTGCTCGTGTTCTCACGTCGCCTCGGATCGCGCGAGACAGTCGTGGCTGTGAATCTCGGCCAAAAACCCGAGTTGCTCACTTTCAAGGGAGCCACCCCTGCCACGGAAGGCGCCATAAACGTATTCACAGGCTCTCCGGCCACCTTACCCGCCTCCCTCGAGCCGGGCGAAGCCGTACTCCTGACCATCAACCGCTAAACCAAGCTCCCGGCTATGTCTTCCGACACTCCGCGCTGGACCGAAATCGAGCACCTCACCGACTGGGACGAGGAGTTTTACGATATCTACACGGCAAAAAAACTTGGCAAGTGGGTGATGCTGAAAACGCTCAAGCCACAGTTTGCCAAGGATCCCAAATATCAGGAGATGATCGAGCGCGAGTTCGACGTGCGCTACAATCTTGCGCATCCGAATATCGTGATGATCAACGATTTCGAAGACGTGCCGGGCATCGGGCGCTGCATAGTCACGGACGATGTGTACGGCGACACGCTGCGTAAGCTTCTGAACGAAGGCAAGGTCACCGACCACCATCTGCAGCAGGTGTGCGTGCAGCTGATCAACGCCCTTGAATATATCCAGAACAACCACATCGTGCACCCGCCGCTCCGTCCGGAGAACATAATCTTCACGGAGCACATAGGCAATCTGAAGCTTATCGACGTGGGTTTCGAGCAGAAGCCGTCGCTCAAGACCCGCGAGGTGTCGGAGGATATATTCTACTACGGCCAGATCCTTGAGCTGGTCCTGGCGGCCTCGGGCGTGCATGACGCCACGCTGCAGCGTGTGGCCCGCAAATGTACGGACCCGGACCCCAAACGCCGCTACCGCGATATTCAGGAACTGCGCATGGCCATTGAAAACCGCCGCAACCGTCGTCTGCTCATTCTGATCTTCGCCTTCCTGGCCGCGCTGGTGATACTGCTTGCCTGGCTCTCCTCCCCCTATCGTCCCACTCCTCCCCTCGACATTAACTGACATAACCGCGCCGCTCCCACAGCCGGAGGGCCTATACATGAAGAAATATGGTCCACGTCCATCCCATCAGCACCGATCACGACCAGCTCCTGCAATACGTGACATTCGGCATCGACCTCTATAAAGACAGTCCCTATTACGTACCGCCGCTGGTAAGCGACGACATCGCCACCCTCACTCCGGAAAAGAATCCGGCCTTCGACTTCTGCGACGCGCAGTCGTTCATGGCATTCCGCAACGGCGAACCGGTGGGCACAATCACCGCAATGGTGAACCACGCCGTGAACGAGCGCACGGGAAAGAAAATCCTGCGTTTCGGCTTCATGAACTTCATCGACGACGCGGAAGTTGTGGATGCTCTCTTCGAAGCCGTGACGGATTGGGGTCGCCAAAGGGGTATGGAGGAAATCGTAGGGCCCATGGGCTTCACGGACCTCGACCAGGAAGGAATGCTCATCGAAGGCTTCGAGGAAATCGGCACCATGGCCACTATCTACAATTATCCCTACTATGTGGACCATATGGTGCGCATGGGCTTTGAGAAGGAAGTGGACTGGATCGAGTACCGCATGACCGTGCCGGACGCCGTGCCCGAGAAATACACGCGCATTGCCGAAATCGTGGCCAAGCGCTTCGAACTCCGGACCAAGAAATATACTTCGCGCAAGAAAATCAAGGAAGAATACGGGCGTGCGATCTTCGAGGTGGTGAACAAAGCCTATGACAAGCTTTACGGTTTCGCGCCGCTTACTCCCCGCCAGATCGAACACTATATCGACGAATACCTCAACATCCTTCGTCTGGAAGATGTGTCGCTTGTTGTGGACAAGGATGACAAACTTGTGGGTCTCGGTATTTCTATGCCCTCCCTGAGCCATGCTCTCCAGAAGAGCCGCGGACGCCTGTTTCCCACGGGCTGGTACGGGCTACTCCGGGCCATCCGCGGACATTCGGACACGGTGGACCTGCTGCTTGTGGCCGTGCTGCCCGAGTATCAGGCCAAGGGCGTGAACGCTCTTATATTCAACGATCTTCTGCCGGGATATATCAAGAACGGCTACAAATATGCCGAATCCAATCCTGAGCTTGAGACGAACGAAAACGTGCAGAAGCAGTGGGAATACTTCGAGCGGCGTCAGCACCGCCGCCGGCGCGCATGGCGCAAACCAATGCCCGAAGCCACCCTCCGCGAAAAAGAATTCACCAGCGAGCTCTAAGCAATGCATGGTAATCTGACATTTTCGATTACAGACGGCCAAAAAGGCCGTCTGTAACTTTTTTGTAATTTTCCTTGCACTTTGTAGCAATAGTATTGTATCTTTTTTGTAACTTTGCGGGCAGAAGAAACACAGACAATGAAATTCTCCCGAATATTACTATGTCTCAGCATTGGAATTTCCTTGCTGAGCTGCGGCGGCAAGCGTGTGGCAGAGGCTGAAAGCAATTCGGCCAATGACAAGCTGTCGTACATTCATTTGCGGGGTAATTTTTCCGCAGACAGCGCGTATGCGCACATCGCACGTCAGGTGAGCTTCGGACCCCGCGTGCCGGGCACGGCAGGGCACAAGGCCTGCCGGGACTACATAGTAGAAACCCTCAACAAATATGCAGCCGACACGATAATCGTACAGGAGACCGAAGTTGAAGCCTTCAACGGTACGGTTCTCCCGATCACCAACATCATGGCCCGGTTCAATCCGGGGATGAACCGACGCATCCTTCTGGTTGCACACTGGGACACCCGTCCCTGGGCTGACCTGGAGAACAGCCGCGAGTTGCGCGACAAACCGATCCCCGGAGCCAACGACGGAGCTTCCGGCGTGGGGGTGCTTCTGGAAATCGCCCGCAACTTCCAGCTTCTTGACCCGGCAGTGGGAGTGGACCTGCTGTTTGTCGACGCCGAGGATTTCGGCAACTCCGAAGGTTTTGCGGACAATACGGACACCTGGTGTCTGGGCACACAGTACTGGGTGGAGCACATGCCCTATGCCAAGGGGACACCCAAGCCTGTCTACGGCATACTGCTCGACATGGTTGGCGGCAAAAACGCACGCTTCCACAAGGAGATGTTCTCCAATCAGAACGCCCCCAACATCACCAACCGCATATGGTCGGAGGCCGCGCGCCTGGGATATGACAACATCTTCATCTCCTCGCCCGGAGGTGCAGTGACGGATGACCACATCTTCCTGAACCGTGCAGGCATCCCGACAACCGACATTATCGAAACGATAAACGAAACGACAGGCACTTTCCCACCCACCTGGCATACACATAACGACAACCTCGAGAACATCGACAAGAAATCGCTCGAGGCCGTTGGACGAACGGTACTTAACGTTATCTACAAGGAGGATACGAACTAATGAGTATAGACGAGAAACAGCAGGAAATCATCGATGAGTTCAACGAGCTCGACGACTGGATGGACCGCTACGCCATGATAATCGACCTGGGCAATCAGCTGCCCGCGTTTCCGGAGGAGCTCAAGACTCCGGACCGCATAATCGAAGGTTGTCAGAGCCGCGTATGGCTCGACGGACAGATTACGCCCGAGGGTGTGGTGCTGTATCAGGCGGATTCGGACGCTATCATTGTCAAGGGCATTATCTCGCTTCTGATAAGCGTACTCAACGGGCACACGCCGCGCGAGATTCTGGATGCCAAGCTGCGTTTCATCGATGAAATAGGTCTGAGCGAACATCTATCGCCGACCCGAGCCAACGGACTGGTGGCGATGGTGAAGCAAATGCGCGCCTACGCCGCCGCCTTCGACCGCTGAACAGCACTTAAAAAAGCAATCCCTGCTTTGCACTCATCTTGTGTATTGCAGGGATTGCTGTATTCTAATTATAAACCGAAACGGCTGTATAAATAGGCCATCAACCTATCTTTTTTATTTTCTATATCCTCGTCCTGTGTCCTTCTTACCAGCAAATAGATACTCTGCTCCCTGAACTGAAAATGAGCAAATGTTTCATGACCAACCTTCTTTGCCAAGTAAGCACGATAAATCCGGAACCTTTGGTTTTCTCTCTCGTCCTCCAGCTTCTGAGTAGTAGGATCGTAGGCCTCTGAGGCCTTGATGACGAATGATGAGTCCGGATAAAGAGCAATCGAATCCTTAATAACATCTATGCATCTGCCCATTATGTGCAAGACCGCGCCCGGACCCAATTGCCTATGAGCTAAACTATACTTATCATAAGGACTTTTCCTGTCTCTACTTGCATAGAATTTAATAGCCACCACTTCTCCTATCTTTTCAGCACGAATCACATACTTCAATCTACAAGGCATTCCGTTGCGGACATCCACAAAAGAGACAAAGAAAACATAGGTCCTGGAAACATCAAAGGAACCATCCGTAGAAGGCTCCTCTTGCACAAATCGTAAACCAAGATATCGGGTCATCAAGCTATAACGAACGAATCGTTTCCTTCGCTTGATTTATTTACCGCAGGTATCAACTCACCCTTGGATCTCTTGACACACTCAATCGGAGCAAAGCCTGTAGCCGAAAAATGCCATGAGCTCTGCTTATACAATGAGTATGAAGTAAGGCGCCCTGCCTTATTTCGTACACATGCTTTCTTCTTTGATATTACACTACCCATTGAATTAATGTCTATAGAACAACCAGGAGAGACGCGCTTCAAAAAACGCTACTACTTCTGAAACACAAAAATATGGATTAATAACGAATAATCAAGGAACGACAGCTCTAATTTAATAATTATTCACACTTTTGCGCATCATATCATGTGATTCAAATCATAAATCATATTCTAAGTCAGACAACCTGAGAAACGTAAGAAACGTACAGAACTCAAACGAGGCCGTGACGCATCCGCATCACGGCCTCGTTGGTGTAAAAGGAATATCCTGGGCTATATCAGGGACGGAGATACTTCAGGGATTTCACGGATCCGTCGCGACCGGTGATGTGAAGTATGTATATTCCCTTGTCGAGAGCGCGGAGAGCCCCGAAAGCAAGCTCGGCTTCCGTTTCCGCCACCACCTCGCGACCGTTTAGGTCGTATGCCTTAACGCGAGCCGCATTCTCTACGCCGGGCAAGCTTACGCCGGTTTCCTGCTTGGCGTAGCCACCAATGGTAAGATAGCTCTGCGGGGCACCGTGGCTCGAAAGGTTGACATATACGGCGTGCTCGCCCTCTTCGGTGGGTTCATACTTGAAGCTGAGCTGTCCGCCCTCGGCCGGAAGCTCGGCGGGAGCACCGGTGAAGAAGTCCTTATATTTGCCTTCAAGAGCAACCTGAATCGGCTCGCTAAGGTTTAAGCCCGTGACGTTTATAGTTTCCATGTCCACGGGTGTGCCAACAACAGTCTCGACAACAAGCTGCTGCCGGTCGATACGGATGAAAGGCTGCGTGGTGCTTCCGTAGCAGAAGTCATCGACATAGTACGACTCCGAGCTATTGGCTCCTGCAAGGCTGAGATAGTGGAAGCCAACGAAGAACACATCGGCCAGATCAAGACCCTCGAGATCGATGACATATTCCTGCCACTGGCCGGATGCGGCTTCGCCGTTGGGAATGTCAGCCCCACCGAGGAGCACCTGATAGCGCTCGTCCTCGGGCAGTTCAGGATCGATATAGAGCACCGAAAGGCGGCCAACCTGCGAGTCCGAGAGAAGCTCGCCCTTGATGCGGAAGGAAAGCAGGCGGCTCGTGCAGTTACGGTAGTCAAGCGCCGGAGATAGGAGCAGCATCTCGGCCGCGGGTTCATCGACAGTTGCGCCACCCCAGATGTAGGACGTGACCTTTGCGGAGGTATTATTCTCGTCGTCGGTGTAGCTCCACCAAGCCCGGTTGCCGTCGACCGCAACGTTCTTCCAGCCGTCAAGCGTCAGGGGCTTGTTCTTTGCACCGCTTCCGGAGAAATCGGTGGCATAATATGTGAGAGGCGCCGAAGTGTCGAAGGCGAGCTCGTCGCCTTCCTTATCGCCCGGGCGGACGGAGCCCTGAGTGCTTCCATGGACCGTGATGGTGACGGTCTCGGCCTTGGGCGACGAAAACTCGATAAAGGCTGTGGAGGCACCTTCGGCAGTGGGAGCGTAGGTGATTCGGAGCTGCGTGGTGCCTTCCTTCAGGAACATAGTGCTGCTGATGATGAAGCTGGAGGGACCATCGCTGATCACGCGGACAGCGCCATAGTCGAGAAGACCGGTGGCGTTCACGGCGATGGTCTGCTCCAGGCGCTCGCCCACAGTGGCAACGAAATCAGTGAGGCCGGATGTATCGACGGTGAACGAGGGCAGATGTTCAGGATCGTATGCCAGACCGGCAAAGCCCTTGTTGTATGTTAGCTCCGTGTTTGAGGTGTCGATCATGAGGTTGGCCTGCAGGCGCCCCGTCTTGACGGGGTTAAAGGTGATGTTGATCAAGTATTCGCCCGTTCCGGCAGGAATTTCTTCCATATCGGCCGCGAACTGGTCGCGATCCTTTCCGGTGATGTAGATAGCGGCGGGTGCGGAGAGGTTCCGCGCCTTGACGGTGAAGCGGGCAAAGGGAGTAGCGACATTCACGGGATAATACTCGGCACCGTCGACGAGCAACTCGCTTTCAACTTCGAGGGCTTCCTCGTCCTCGGGAGCTGCGGTGAGATCGGCACTCGAGCGCATGGTGAGCATGACGGACGAGGGAGAGGTGGATATACCCGTTACCGCAGCGGCGGTGGCAGGAATTGCCGTGCCGGCGATGTCGGTGCCTGCAAAAACGCGGATCTTGCCGGTGGACCCTCCGGATGAGATTGTTGTGCCGGTGGTGCTGAAGTTCTGTCCGGCAGCCTCGAAGGTCACATCACTCACTTTGACAAGCCGGTTCAGATAGGTGTCAAGATTATCGGCGAGCTCAGCGAGCGTGAGTTCAACCGGGGCCTTCTCCACACCGGTCTCGGTAACGGAGCCGTAAGAAATGCCCTCCGGGGCAAAGTAGGCCATGAGTTCGCAACCCGGGACGCCGAACGCGGGCTCGGTAGCCAACAGGTAGAGCCCCGTGAGCTTATCTCCCGCTTTGAAAGGAGCATTGTCCAGGCCGGTGTAAGCATAGCTCAAGGCCATACCGCCGAGGATGTCCTGAAGGTATATCTTGCTGTTATGCCTGTCGACATAGGTAACAGTCGCACTCCCTGAGAAGTAATATGTTTCCCACTGCTCCATATTCGGCAAGGCGCGGAAATTGGTAAGTGACTTCGCCGGATAAACCGTTACGCTTACGGGGAGTGAAGCCGTGACGTCACCCGAGGTAAAGGTGAGGGCCTCGGAGATGGGGGCGCCGGCGGATGCGTTGAGGGTGAAGGTGAGAGCGTATCCGTCGCCACTGCATGCCTCGGCGGCCGGGATCACGGACACAGCGGGAACAAGGGCGGCGGAGCCCGCGACGGCTATGTCTTCGGTTATACCCACCGCCTTGACCTTAACGCTCACAGGATATTTCTGATACTGATATAGAGCGAACCCATCTTCGAAGCGCGGCTTGGACACAGCAATCTCGGGCTTTTCCACGGGGTCTTCACCGCCTTGCGAGGCGGACCAGAGCTCGCTCCAGTTTGTAGCCACGCGAATAGGTCCGACCAGCATCTCGGGACATTTTTTGACCGAGCCTGTGGTCTGACAGATTGCCACGGAGGCAATGCCACGTGTAGGATCGCCCTGACTCGTGGAGGCGGAGAGTTCGACCGTCGCGGGCTCGGCGCTTCCGGGCACGGGATTGATCCAGGCTTCGAATGTGTCATTGGTCGTACCTTCGACAATCGTGTACTTGAGCACGACGAGGTTGGTTGTATTGTAGTCCAGAACCTTTTCGCTCACGGCATTTGCACCGCTGGAGCCTTTGGCAATGCCCACGGTGTACTTTCCATCGCCGGCCGGCACTACATATGTGCAGCCGTAAGGTCCTGTGAACGAGGCTCCGTCGACAATCTTATTGTTATAGTTGATTGTCCCAAGGGCACTGAAATACATGGCATCGGTGACGTTCTGCACGTTAATGAGCATCGCCACATATACCGGGCCATCCGTTATGGCCGCGAACGTGCCGTCGGAAGCCGCGGGATAAAAAGGTTTCTGACAGTCCTGATCCTGCGAGTTCACGGGCGTGAGCTGCACGGACCGACCGGAGGCAAATCCATCGAGGGCAAAACTATTGGACGTTACCTGGATGGGATTGGTCTTGTTGTTGCTTTGAAGCCAGCCTCCCTGGCCATACAAGTTTCCGACAGGATAATTGAAATCCTCCGTCAGAATCACTTCAGCAGAGGTCCGGGGCGATGCAAACATACCCAGAACCACAGCAGAAGCACATAGAAAGCGAGAAAATGTGCTATTCATATTCAAATCCGGATTGGTTAGACGTGCAAAGATATACAAATTCCGTGAGTAAATCGCTATGTTTAAGTATTTTTAAGTGGTTTTGGACAATGCAGGAGGGGGATCATTTTGAAATTACCTGAAAAAGGCATAACTTTGCCTGCGGGATATGCGGGGAAACATGTAATCTCTTGCAGGACTTATCACTATTACACTATAAAAAATATGAGACACTCGATTTTCGCATTTCTATTGCTGGGGGCGCTATGGGCGACGGCACAGAAGGTAACGGTTGTGGACGCAAGTGACAAATCGCCTCTTGTGAAGGCCACGGTAATAGGCCGAAGCGGCATGATAATTGGCGTGACGGACAGCGACGGAGCAATCGCCGTGGGCGAAAACGAGACTCCCGTGACCGTTCTCTGCCTGGGATACGAAACCACGAAGGGCGAGGAGGGGAAGGATACGGTGTTCGTGGCTCCGGCGGTCTACGGGCTGAACGAGCTTGTGATTTCGGCGGCCGAGCGTCCGATAACGCGCGTAATAAGCTTCTGCCGCGAGTACAGCACAGGGACCTCGGGCAGCGATACGCTGCAGCTCTACAGCGAATACATGACACAATGTTTCCTCGCCGACAAGGACTTGAAAGGGTATAAGCGTGGAGATTCTAAGCCCAAGAAGGGGGCTTCAAGGTTCGTGGGGCGTATTATGAAAAACGGCAGCGACAGTATTTTCATACCGAAACAAGATGATGACATCACGCTGTTGTCGTGGTCCGAGTTCATCAACGGGATCCCGGCGGACCCTCTGGTGGAGTCGAGAGGAATCAGACAGGGATTTGAAACCGACACCCTCCCCGGGGAATTCGGGCCGAGAATGATAACCCGCAAAAAGAACGGCCTCTATACGATATGGGCCGATATGCTCGCCGACCAAAAAGAGCACAAGTGGAGCCCCGCTTTTCTCAAGCTTTTCGGGCTGACCATAGACCTTACAGCCTTCAACTGGACGGCCGCGTTCACACAAGGGGAAGACACCATCCACAGCATAAATGACTTTCTGTATACGACCTGTAATCTCACCATCCTCGGGCGGGGGAAGCTGTTCAAGAAGATTTTCCGCGTTGAGAAGCCAATACTGATGGAAAGCTATTCGGAGATTTATCCTGTGTCCATAACCCGTTGCACTCTCGAAGAATACAAGGAGCTGCGGAAGGACAAGAGCGGACTGCCGTTCAGGAGGCCCGATGAGCTCGCGCCCCTCTCGCCGGCGGTAGCAACCCTTGTGGAACAGCTGGAATAAGCACACGGGAGCCCCTACGGCGAATGAAGCAAGGTAATTTCGGGGGCGTATTTTGTGTATTATTCCGCGATTTTGTATTAAATTTGCATACATTTTACGGCCTGCGGGCCGCGCAATCTGAAATAACTCACAATACAGACCTTAAACTACCTATCTACCATCATGTTGGAAAAAGCAAAGGTACGCGAGCTTGATAAAGTCGTAGTCCGTTTTTCGGGCGATTCGGGAGATGGAATGCAACTTGCAGGCAATATCTTCACCAACGTATCGGCCGGCCTGGGCAATCTTGTGTCGACCTTTCCGGACTATCCGGCAGAAATCCGTGCTCCGCAGGGCTCGCTCAGCGGTGTTTCAGGCTTCCAGGTAAGCGTTGGCTCGGGTGTTCATACGCCCGGTGACCAGTGCGATGTGCTCATCGCCATGAACCCCGCGGCCTTGAAACAGAACTACCGCTTCCTCAAACCCGGGGGCGTCATTATCGTGGACATCGACTCCTTCAAGGAAGCCGACCTGCGAAAAGCGCTGTTCGAAACGGACAAGCCTTTTGAGGAACTGGGAATAAAGGCCCAGATAGTGGAAGTGCCGGTAACCTCGATGACCCGTGCCGCGCTTGCGGATACGGGACTGGACAACAAGAGCGTGCTCAAGTGCCGCAATATCTTCGCGTTGGGTCTGGTGTGCTGGCTGTTCGACCGTCCGCTCGAGGCCGCGTTGCGCCATCTGAAGAATAAATTCGCCAAGAAGCCTGCCATATACGAGGCCAATGCACTGGTGCTCCAGGCCGGCTACAATTACGGCAACAACATACATGCGTCGGTGAGCACCTACCGCATCGACACGGACAATCCCCGCCCGGGCGTCTACACTGACATCAACGGCAACACGGCCACGGCATGGGGCCTGATCATGGCCTCCGAGAAGTCGGGCCGACCGCTGTTCCTGGGCTCCTACCCCATCACACCGGCCACGGACATCCTGCATGAGCTTGCCAAGCGCAAGGATCTGGGAGTAAAAGCCATCCAGATGGAGGACGAGATCGCCGGCGTATGCTCGGCAATCGGAGCCTCGTATGCGGGCAATCTGGCGGTGACTTCGACCTCGGGTCCGGGTCTGGCACTGAAGAGCGAGGGCATCGGTCTGGCCGTTATCGCCGAACTGCCCCTGGTGGTGATCGACGTGCAGCGCGGCGGCCCCTCCACGGGCCTGCCCACCAAAA
>CAZBNM010000039.1:0-21755 GCA_964493495.1 uncultured Bacteroides sp. | reverse complement strand
CGGCCCACGACCGCATCCTGGCCTCGCGCATGGGCGCCGCGGCCATCGACGCCCTGATGGAGGACCAGCGCAACGTGATGATCGGCATCAAGAATGATGAGATCGTGTATGTGCCCTTCTCGAAGGCCATCAAGAACGACAAGCCCATCAACCGCGAACTTCTCAACACGCTCCGCCGTCTCTCGATCTAAGGGACGGCCTGCGTGTCCGGGGAACCTTTTTGAAATCTTTACCTGAAAATGAAATACAAGCACACTCTGCTTGCCGCGACGGCTGTTGCGGCAAGCTTTTTAGCCTCAAATGCGGCTGTTCCGGCCGGATATTACAGCTCTTGCGAGAATAAGAGCGGGAAGGCTCTGCTGCAGGCTCTGAATGCTGCTACAGGCCCTCACACGACCGTGAGCTATGACGACCTCTACGATCTCTACAAGACCTCGGACGTGCGCTCCAACGGCCTGATATGGGACATGTACTCCACGAAGGAGTGGCCCACGGGGAGCCAGCATTGCGGAAACTACAAGAACATCGGCGACTGCTACAACCGCGAGCATTCGTTCCCAAAGAGCTGGTTCAGCAATGCGAAACCGATGTACAGCGATGCCTTCCACCTCTATCCGACCGACGGCAAGGTGAACGGCCAGCGGTCGAACTATCCTTACGGCGAGTGCGCCGGGGGCACGCGGCTGCCCGACTACAACGGCGTGCACGCGCTGGGACGCCTGGGCAGCTCTACTTTCCCGGGATATACGGGCACGGTGTTCGAGCCGGATGACGAGTACAAGGGCGATTTCGCGCGCTCTTACTTCTACATGGCCGCGGCCTACAACGACCGTATCGCCTCCTGGTCCTCGCCGATGTTGGAGGGCAACAGCTTTCCGGCCTTTTCCTCCTGGGCGGTGAACCTGCTTCTGAAATGGCACCGCCAGGACCCGGTGAGCGAGAAGGAGCTCAAGCGCAACGAGGCCGTGTATGCGCGGCAGAAGAACCGCAATCCCTTCATCGACCATCCGGAGCTTGCGGAGCACATCTGGGGTACCAGCAGCAACGTTCCCTGGACCTCGACAGCCACGGCGCCTGCGAGCATCAACCTGCCGGCCGACGGCTCCACGGTGGACATGGGCCTCACGGCCCGCGGCGTGGCGCTGCAGGGCACGGTGGTAGTACGTACGACGAACGTGAGCTCGCCCGTGTCGCTCAGTTTCGACGGACGCGAGTTCGAGGTGCAGCCCTCGACGCTGCCGGCCGCACAGGCCAACAGCGCCGACGGCGCGCGGGCCACGGTGAGCTTCTCGGGCGACCTCACGGGCGTGTATTCGGAGACGATGACCGTGAGCTGCGGGGCGCTTTCCTCACGCGTGACTTTCCGCGTGGAAATCGTGGACGGCCTGCCCATGCGTGCGGCCTCGAACGTCACGTCCGAGAGCTTCGACGTGGTGTGGACCTACGTCGGCGATGCCGATGCCTCGGGCTGCTACACGCTTGTGCTGACGGATGCCGGCGGCGCGGCCGTGGCGGGCTATCCCAAGGCCGTGAAGGCCTCCGAGGGGCGCTATACGGTGACGGACCTCACGCCTTCGACACAGTACGCGTTCTCGCTCCGCTCGCAGTCGCTGCAGTCGGCCGTGGAGACGGTGACGACGGCCGCTCCCGTGCCGCAGGTTGATTTCTTCTTCGAGGGCGATCTGCGCTTCACGGCTGCTCCGGGCGAGCCGTCGGAGGTGGCCGAGCTGTGGATAGAGACGGATTACGTCGATGAGGACTACAGCGTGAGCGTGACGGAGCCTTTCGAACTATCGCTTAACCGTACGGACTGGATGCGCGAGCTGACGCTCTCGCCCGAGGACGACCGCCTGTATCTGCGCGTGTTCTCGCAGGAGGAAGGCGAGTTCGAGAGCCCGCTGCTTGTAAGGGTCGGCAGCCATACGATAGACGATGCCGAGGTGTACGCGCTTGTGGCGGCTCCGCAGGCCGATTTTATCGAGACTTTCGAGAATCTTGCCGCCGGGAGCTATTCGGCCCAGGATTACGAGGGCACGGCCTGCCTGTGGCATTTCGAGGATACGGGCATGTGGAGTTCCGACAAGGCCCATACGGGCAGCTTCTGTGTGCGTGGCGGCAAGAACGGCCGCGGCATGCTGAGGATGGAGGAGGACCGCCCGCAGGGCATAGGGATGCTTCGCTTCTGGGCCCATGTGTGGGGCGGCGACGAGGCCCCTGAATTCGATGTGCTGCTGAGCACCGACTCGGGCACGACATGGACCAAGGTCGCCTCCGTGAAGCTCGAGGGCCAGGACTACAGGGAGTATTACTGCGCGGTGAACGCAGCCGGAAAGGCCCGCATCTGCCTGCAGCAGACCGGAGGCAAACGCTACCTGATAGACGACCTGAGCCTGACTTCGCACACGACAGGCCTTGCGGATCCGATGGCGTCGCACAATCTCTGGGATGCGTGGAGCCCTGCGCCGGGCCGGCTGCGCGTGGAGTCGCAGCAGGCGTGCGTGGTGAGCGTCTATGCGCTCGACGGACGCGTGCTTGCGCACGATAGGATTGTCGAGCCCGGGCGGCCACTTGAGATCGGCGAGCTTGGCACGGAGGTCTATATCGTGGTGTCCGATGACTTCTCCCGCCGCGTGCTTGTGAGGTAAGGGAGAAGAATAGAAAATAATGTAGGCGGGGATGCACTAATTCTTTGTGCGTCCCTTGCTTTTTGTATAATTATTTGTATTTTTGCATCAATATGTTCAATCGTAGAAGTGCAATATTATTAGTGGTCATTCTTTTGGCATGTTCGCTTTCGGGGTGCTTCGGGGATCGCTATGTGCCTGCGCTTATGGATGCGGAAGGTCTTGTGGTGGATTCGATGCCGGATAGTGCGGCTAAAATTCTGGAAAGAATTCCTCGCTCTCAGCTTGGGAAGAAAGAAGGAGCGCTTTATGCATTGATAGAGGCTGAAATTGAGTACAGGAAATATATATACTCGCAGAATGATTCTGCACTTCGACTTGCTGCGCGGATCTTTGAGGCCGATGATGATCGGGAGCGCTTAATGCGCACGAAGTTCCAAATGTCACTAAAGGAATATTATGCAAGGGATTATGCGGAGGGAGTCTTGTCGGCGACAGAAGCTTTGGACTTGGCGCGTGAACTTGACGACCATCTGTATATCGCCCGGTCGAGTGAACATATTGCCACGATTTACAATAACAATTATAACCATGAGGACGCGCTTCCCTATACCGAATTAGCTATAGAGGAGTATGGCAAGGCGAGTCGAGAGCGAAATGCTCAATATGCGGAAATTGCAAGGGCGTGCATTCTCCGCAATATGGGGCAAGCGGATTATGCACTGCAGGTTCTGGACAGCCTTTCGGCGTGTTCGACATCCTTCCCTCCGGATTCATCCATGATATGCTATGGGGCGTATGCCAAGCTGGATATTCTGTGCGAGAAGAAAGACAAGACCCGCATACCTGAGATTGTGGATACGCTTCGACGATTCTCTCCTTCTTTTTGGCCATTGGATGTCCGTTATATTCTTCAAGGTGAGGTTGCCGGAGGAAATCTCGGAGAGGCCGAGAGAATTGTCCGGATGATGGAGAGCTATCCGGATGAATGGAAAAACGATGCCCGGGTGCTACAAGGACATATCGATTATTACAAGTCGACGGGGCAGACGGATTCTGTAATAAAATATTCCGATAAGCTCATAGAGGGGCAACAGAGCGGAATCAGACGCGTTTTTAACGGTGGTCTGCAGCGGGCGCAGGTGCGAAGTTTGGCTGAAAAATTCCGGGAGGTAGAGGCTCGCCATAATAGGGTGCGGAGCATATCTATCATTGTCATAGTATTTTTACTATTGACATTGCTTATGGCGCTATATATCTTTCGAGTACGCGTGCGCAGACAAAAAGAGATTATGGATTCCAAGATGGATGTGGCCTCGGAGCTTTTCAGAGAGAAGAACACCATGGTTGAGAAATTGTCAAATCAACTTGCAAAAAAGGATTCCGGCCTTGCAAAGCTCTTGAAGGAAAGGGTAGAATTAATCAACCATCTGTGCGACATCTATTTTTCGGAGAAGGGTGTTACGGACAAGATAAGGGCCAAGATCTATAGGGACGTCTGTGCGGAATTGAATAAATTGGACGATGATGACTTGTTAGTTTACGTGGAGGACTTTTTGAATGAAACAAAAGATAATATTGTGAAGAAACTGGACTCTATTCCAGGTATAAATATGCCGATGCGTAAAGTGGCAATATATTCCATCTTGGGAGTCAGTCCCAGAGGAATTGCACATATATTGGATTGTTCTTTATCCAGTGCATATACACGACGCACACGTTTAATGGGTGCGATCATGGCCTCGGATTCAAAATATTCGGAAGAATTAAAAAAAGAAATCTGCATGCGAGACCATTTGAAGGAGGGAAAAAAGAGCAAAAAGGGGGCAGGAGAGTCGATGTAAGATTTTCAGTGAAATTTTCGTCTTATTATCAAGTATTTACATATGCAATGTAAGTGCGATTTTAATGCGAAAATACTTGCATTTTCGGCATTTTGATGGTAATTTTGCGGATGTACAAATCAATAATTATCCGCATTTATGAAGAAAATTTTATTTCTGACAATTGCTCTGCTTCTCGTTCATTCGGGGATTGCCAGAGCCGATCAACCCCTTCCTCCACCTCCACCACCGTTGCCTCCGGGTGAGATTGTAATTCTGCCGATTGATCCTCCCGGGAAGCCTCGTTCTACGCGTTTTGAAAATGAGGTAAGCGCATATATCAATTCATCGGTTCTAAATATTGTTTTCGGCGCATCTGAGGGCATTGTAGATATTACGATAATTGATGCTGCAGGGAGCGTATTTTATGAAGGTACGCACCTTAGTTCAAGTGCAATCAGTGTAGATATGACGGGATGTTCCATCCCGGCGGAGATCTACATCACCACGTCCTACGGCAACGAGTACGAGGGCTGGATTGAATAAACACAGTTACTAACAGTAAACCTAATCAGAAAAAATGAAAAAACTGATTTCAATTATTCCGCTTTTAGCGGGCATCCTTATGGCAGGATGTACTGCTGACGAACCCGCTCCTGCAGCTTTGGATGCTCCGGCTGCAGATGAGATAAAAATGACGGAAAGTTCTGAATTCGTTACGGAAGATGAGGTGAACTCTGTAATATCGTCATTTATGGGAATGCCGGCATCTCGTGCTGAAGAGGGGATGCGAAATATCTCATTGATCAAGGGTAAGAAAAACACGCCGGCATATTATATTGTAAATATTGCCGATGATGGTGGTTTCTATCTGGTAAGCGCAACAAAGAACTATACACCGATTCTCGCATATTCGACGACGGGAAACTTTACTGCCGAGGCATATACCACCCCGGGAATTGCAGATTGGCTTATAGACATCACAGCTGCCATTGATGAGGCATCTGAGGCTCCGGATTCAATTAAGGATCAGGCACACACTCAATGGAGTGCCTTGAATGCGCAAATCATCTGTGAGCCAACGAAAGCATTTCCTCTCAGCCGTTCCGCAGAGATAGGCGACCGAAATAACCATCCGGAACTGATCCCTATTATGGAGGACTCCATCGCGTCCTGGCGTTCAAAGGGGTGGGAGGTGTATTACTTTGAGGATTACAATTTCACTAATCCCTCTCGCGATGAGATGATTCAGAATATGCAAAGCGCAGCTGATTGGAGATACATCGAGGATGCAGCAGCATTGACACTTATTGTCAGAAAGACTACATTCTGGAGCAGTGGGGCAACTCCTAATCTAAATGGCATAAGATGGAATCAACCCGAGCCATGGAATTACTCGTTTCCTCTTTTAAGTAACGGACAGCGTGCAGTAGCCGGATGTATGCCAGTAGCTGTAGGCCAGTTTATGTATTACAGCAAATATCCAACGACATTCAATTGGGATGCGATGCGCCCAACTTATGCAACAAAAGAAACTCAGGATTTTCTGTTTCTTCTTGCAGACAAAATGAATGCAACATATAAAGGTAACAATAATGAAGGTCGGTCAACGGAAGTTTATTCATCAGACATGTTACGTGTTGTAAAGAGCTATGGATATACCGTTTCTGAAACTGATAAGTTAGACAAGGCCGGGTTTCCGTGTATTGTAACAAGTAGAATAAAAGCTAAAGACCAAGAAGAAGGTGGCCATGCCTATCTCCTTTGCGGCTATTCGTCGACCCAATCAACAGAAAGTGTAGAGTGTTGGACTTTTACAAAAAAGAACTCACTCAACGCGTGTTATCAACTCGAATATAATACTACTTCAAGTAGGCGCTATTATATCAATTGGGGTTGGGGCGGATACTGCGATGGGTCTTATGTACAACCTGAGACTAAAGTGCCAAATAGCAATTATGATTATAATATCATAAATAGATACTATACGCCTCGTCATTAAGGAATTAAATAAAATAGAAAAAGATTTATGAAAAGAATAATCATTGCACTTTTTTTAGTGGTATCGACTATTGTTGGAGTCTTAGCCGGCAATCGCGGGTTTATGGTGTCGGTGGACTATGAACGGTCCAATCATGGTGTTGGCCATGAGTATTCGAACGCTTTAAAGCTTGGCGCTGCATATAATATTCCCATTTTATCAACCGGAGTGTTTATTAGGCCTCAAATAAACTTAAGTGAACGTTGGGGCGATTCCTATGGAATTATAGTAGGAGGCCCTCGTCGGAATTATACTTCTACGGGTATGGGTGTGGCCTTGAAATTGGGTTATCGTGTGTGGAAATATCTAGAGGTTTTCACAGGTCCGGTGGCAGAGTGGTATTTCTATAATAGTCGTCATGTCTATCCCAACGGCGCAACGTACGCCTTCTGGGAGTTTGGAGCGGGAATACCGATAAGTCGCTTCGACATCCATGCTTCATATCGGCAGCACTTAAATACACCGGTTAGAGACCTTGACAAGAACCGTTGGTCGATCGGCGTGAGCTACCGCTTCTGAGAATGCGGGTCGCTCTGTAGGGACATGCCTTCGGCATGTCTACGGCGGAAAAACCACCGGCCGAGGCGTCTGACGCCCTCGAGGGCCGTTGCAGACATGCCGGAGGCATGCCCTACAGAGCGGATGATGCACAAAATGCGGTGCGATTGATTGGACGAGAATAAAAATTCAATATATTTGCAGAAACGGACAAATCTCTTTAAATAATTATTTATTATGAACAAACTGATTGCTTTACTTTCGATGGGAGCGATGCTTGTGGCGGGAACCACGGCTTGCTCCGACAACGAGGGCGACGAGGGTGGCGAGATCAAGCAGACCGGTATAGAGCTCACTGCCGCCGAGAGCCGCGCGGGCGAGGCGCTCGTGGATTTCCAGCATGATTTTGTGGTGAAGACCAACAACCTCACGGGCGCTGACGAAAATATGGTGTGCTCACCGATGAGCTGCTCGATGCTGCTGTCGATGCTCGCCGAGTGCTACGAGGGCGCTACGCGCGACGAAATCACCGCCCTGCTGGGCTTTTCGGACCGCGAGGTGCTTCGCTCGCACAATAAGAAGATCTCGGAGGCCCTTCCCGGTCTGGATAAGAATGTTAAGTACCGTCAGCTGAACTCGCTCTGGTATTCACAGGAACGCACGCTGAGTTCGGTTTTTTCGACGGTATTTTCGGATATTTATTCAGGCGAGATATATTCCTATACGGACCGCGCGGTGGCACGCACGGATATCAACGGGTGGGTGAAGAACGCAACCGAAGGACTCATTCCCTCAATACTTGATGATGACCCGGGTGAGGCGGCACTCATTAACGCGCTCTATTTCCGCGGGGCGTGGACGGATCCGTTCGATGCATCTGAGACGAAGCCGAAGACTTTCCACGGCACGCTGGGCGATGCTACGGTAGAGATGATGCACCTCAAGGATGAGATGCTGTTCTACAGCAGCGACTATCTCCCGGAACAGAAGGACTACACCGCGCTAAAGCGCACCTTTGGCCGCCAGGGTCAGTATTGTGCGTACTTCATCCTTCCGAACGAGGGCGTGGACGTGAACGGCCTTTTGGAGTCGGGAGTGCTTGAAGAACTGGGAAATCTACCGTTCGCAGTGTACAGCGTTGATCTGGAATTGCCCCGAATGGATGTTTCGATGCCTGAAGCGTTGGATCTTACGGAGATTATCAGCGAGATGGGCGTGCCTTCGCTTAGCCATGAGCCCACCACACTGTTCACTCCGGCACTTATGGCAGATGTTCAGGTGATGCAGAAGACTTCAGTAAAATTTACAGAGGATGGAGCAGAAGCGGCAGCCGTAACATGGGGAAACTTCGATGTGATTGCGCCGGGTCCGGTCGAAACGGCTAAATTCCATCTTGACCGCCCCTTCATCTTCTCGATCGAGCTCTGCAAGACGGGGGACATTCTCTTCGCCGGCAAGATCACGAATCTGTAAGACAGCATTCTCGCCTGACCTGTAGGGACATGCCTCCGGCATGTCTTCAGCGGAAGAATCATCGGCCGGAGCGTCTGGCTCACGGGGCCGTTGCGGACATGCCGGAGGCATGTCCCTACAGGTCGGGCCGTTTGATCGAGGACGGAAAATCATCGGTGGAGGCGTTTAAATGCGATATAATTGATTGGTATGATGTAAGACAGCTTTTTTAGATCCTTAGTCAGGGGCCGGAGGTGTCACCCCGTGTTGGGGCGAGCCTCCGGCATTTTTGCGGGGGATGAAAACAGCGCAGCCGTGGGAATCGATTGATTTCCACGGCTGCGGCGATGTGTGGGGGAGGCGGGGGCGTCAGTTGACGCGGAAGCGGTCGGTGCCGTCGCGGAAGAATGCGACGGTCTGACGCGCGGCGGCGATGCCGGCGTTGATATTGGCTTCGGCGGTCTGTGCGCCTGTCTTTTTGGGCGTGAAGAATACGCGGCCGGGGAAGTGCTCTTCGAGCTCGGCGGCGTTGGCGGGCTTCACGTCGGCGTAGTATTTGAGGTCGGGCCGGTCGGCGAGGGCTTTTCGGAGGCCTTCTTCGTCCATGACTTCCTTGCGTGCGGTGTTGATGAGGACGCCGCCCTTGGGCATGAGTGTGATGAGGTCGTAGCCGATGGAGCCGATGGTCTGCGGCGTGGCGGGGATGTGTATGCTGACGAAGCGGTTGCCGGCATAGAGGTCCTTGAGGTCGGCCACGGGCTTTACGCCTGCTTCTTCGATGACTTCGACAGGGCAGAAGGGGTCGAGGGCGCTGACTTCCATTCCGAAGCCTTTGGCGATGCGGGCCACGTTGCGGCCTACCTGCCCGAAGGCCTGGAGTCCGAGAGTCTTGCCGCGAAGCTCGAAGCCGGATGTGCCGTTGAAGCCGTTGCGTGCGGCTGCGACGGCCATGCCGAGCACGAGTTCGGCCACGGCGTTGGAGTTCTGGCCGGGGGTGTTCTCGACGATGATTCCGGCGGCGGATGCAGCCTTGAGGTCGATGTTGTCGTATCCGGCGCCTGCGCGTACGATGATTTTGAGCTTGGGGGCGTGTGCGATTGCTTCGGCATCGATGATGTCGCTGCGCACGATGAGGCCTTCGGCATCGGCCAGGGCCTGGAAGAGCGAGGCGCGGTCGGTGTACTTTTCGAGGAGCTCGAGGGTGTGTCCGGCGCTTTCGATTTCTTTGCGTATGCCTTCGACGGCCACGGGGGCGAAGGGCTTTTCGGTTGCTACAAGTATCTTCATGTGCGTGCGGGGGAATCAGGCGTTACGGCTGTGTGTGGCCTCGAAGTCGCGCATGGCTTCGACGAGCACGAGCACGCTTTCGAGGGGAAGGGCATTGTAGAGGCTTGCGCGGAAGCCGCCTACGCTGCGGTGGCCCTTTATGCCGACGATTCCGCGGCCGGCGCAGAAGTCGACGAAGGCGCTTTCGAGCTCCTGATATTCGGGCTGCATGACGAAGCATACGTTCATGATCGAGCGGTCGGCGGGGTCGGTGACTGTGCCGCGGAACATCTTGCTCTCATCGATGGCCTTGTAGAGCGTGGCGGCCTTTTCGAGGTCGCGGCGCTCGAGCTCGGGAATGCCTCCGAGGCTCTTGTAGTAGCGGAGGGTCTGGAGGGCGGAGTAGATGGGAAGCACGGGGGGCGTGTTGAACATGGAGCCCTTCTTGATGTGTGTGCGGTAGTCGAGCATGGTGGGAATGACGCGGTCGACCTTGCCGAGGGCGGAGTCGCGGACGATGACGAGCGTGACGCCTGCGGGGGCGAGGTTTTTCTGTGCGCCGGCGTAAACGGCGTCATATTTCGACCAGTCGATGGCACGCGAGAAGATGTCGGAGCTCATGTCGGCGATGAGGGGGCATGGAGCTTCGGGGTCCTTGCGGATTTCGGTGCCGTAAATGGTGTTGTTGGAGGTGTAGTGGAAGTAGTCCATGCCCTCGGGGATGGTGTAGTCCTTGGGGATGAAGGTGTAGTTTGCGTCCTTGGAGGATGCCACTACGTCGACTTCACCGAAGAGGCGGGCTTCCTTGATGGCGTTTGAGGCCCATGTGCCGGTGTCGAGATATGCGGCGCGCGAGGCGAGGAGGTTGTAGGGAATCATGCAGAACTGCATGGAAGCGCCTCCGCCGAGCCACAGCACGCTGAAGCCTTCGGGCACGTTGAGGAGCTCCTTGACCAGGGCTGTGGCCTCGTCGATCACGGCCTGGAACTGTTTGCTGCGATGGGAGATCTCGAGGATGGAGAGGCCCGTATCGGCGAAATTGAGGATAGCGTCGGCCGTATTCTGGATGGTGTAATCGCTCAGAATCGACGGACCTGCGTAGAAATTATGCTTCTTCATAGGAAATGGAGAATTTATTTTTGGATTTTCTCTTGTGCAAAGGTACGGAAAAAACGCGACTTTTCGCGCGGGCGGGATGTAATTTTAGAAAAGCTCGGCGAATTTGCGGCGCCCGTGGAGGTAGTATTGCGTGAGGATGTTGATGCGGCTCTCGGGATGTGCGTCCAGCAGGTCCTTGTCGGGGTGAGAGGTATAGGCCGTGCGCATCTTGCGGAAGTCGCGGTGGGCGCGCAGTATGGCTCGTGCGTCTCCGAGGCTGAATGTGGCCACGGCGCGCGCCCAGGCGACGGTGTCGAGCAGGCGGCGGCGAAGGAGGCGCCTGCGTCGCGAGCTGTCGGGGAGGTTCTTGTGGAGCATCAGGAGGTTGTTGCGGAAGTTGAGATAGGTCTTCCGGGGGTTGGCCGGGGGCAGGGAGCCTCCTCCGAGATGGCGCACGGAAGCCGAGGGCACGGCGGCGATGTCGTAGCCCATGAGGCGGAGGCGCCAGCAGAGGTCGATTTCCTCCATGTGGGCGAAGAACTGCTTGTCGAGGCCTCCGGCGCGCAGATATAGCTCGCGGCGCACCATGAGGCATGCGCCTGTGGCCCAGTCGACACGGGCAGGCTTGTCGTACTGGCCGAGATCCATCTCGCGGGTGGCGAATATGCGTCCGCGGCAGTAGGGGTATCCGTTACGGTCGAGGTAGCCCCCGCAGGCGCCGGCATATTCGAATTCGGCGGGATTGGCGTAGCTCAGGATCTTGGGCTGGCATGCGGCCACTTCGGGGTGCGAGGCCATGAAGTCGCGCAGGGTCTCGAGCCATCCGGGGTCGGGGGCGACGTCGCTGTTGAGTAGTACGACGAGCTCATAGCCCTCGGCCATGGCAATGGCGCGGTTGTAGCCTTCGGCAAAGCCGTAGTTCTCGGGAAATTCCCAGAGCCCGACGGCGGGAAAGTCGCGTCGGAGGAGCTCGCATGAGCCGTCGGTGGAGCCGTTGTCGGCCACGATTACCTTGCCGACGGAGGGATCCACCGTAGCGACAACCGCGGGGAGGAATTCCTCGAGCAGGCGGCGCCCGTTCCAGTTGAGTATAATGACTGCGATCATAGTTCTGTGATGATTGTTCCGCTGATGGTCTCGCCGTCGGCCTGCAGGCTGTCGAGCCGGACGGGCACTACTTTATTGTCGAGCAGCGGATGGGCGTCGACTTCGACGCGGAGATAGTTGTCGGTAAAACCGGCCATGCGGCGCCCTTTGGCGCGGTGCTCGAGGAGCACGGGGCGCACTGTGCCTAGGAAGCGCGATGCGAAGGCGCGGTGCTTGTCGGCGCTCAGGGCTATCATGCTTGCGGCGCGGCGATGCTTCTCGTCCTGCGGCACGACTTCGGCATCGAGCGAGAGTGCGCGTGTGCCGGGGCGCTCGGAGTAGGGGAATACGTGCAGATGGCTGATGTCGATGCTTTCGACAAAGGAGCCGGAGGCGGCGAATTCGGCGGCGGTCTCGCCGCGTGCGCCTACCATGAGGTCCACGCCGATGAAGCTGTCGGGCATGGCGCTGCGTATGCGCTCGATCTTGCGGCGGAAGAAGTCGGTGTCGTAGCGGCGGCGCATCAGGGCGAGAACGGCATCGGAGCCGCTCTGCAGGGGCACGTGGAAGTGGGGCATGAAGCGCTTTGAGCCGGCTGTGAAGTCGATTATTTCGTCGGTGAGGAGATTGGGCTCGATGCTCGAGATGCGGTAGCGTTCGATGCCTTCGACGGCATCGAGGGCCTTGACCAGATCGAAGAAGCTATCGGAGCGCCCCTTGCCGAAGTCGCCGATATTTACGCCGGTGAGCACGATTTCCTTGCCGCCTTCGGCAGCGACGCCTTCGGCCAGCTCTACCAGGCGGTCGATGGTTCCCGAGCGTGAGCGGCCGCGGGCAATGGGTATGGTGCAGTAGCTGCACCAGTAGTCGCAGCCGTCCTGCACTTTGAGGAAGTAACGCGTGCGGTCGCCGCGCGAGCACGAGGGCATGAATTCGGTGAGGCTCTTGGCCTCGGGAGCATCGGTGACGGAGGCGCCTGTGCTGTCGTAGGACTCGAGATAGCGCAGCAGATCGAGCTTGCCGTTGGTGCCTGCCACGACGGCCACTCCGGGGAGCGATGCTGCTTCGGCGGCCTTGAGCTGGGCATAGCAGCCGGTGACGAGTATGGCGGCGCGGGGCCAGCGCTTATGGAAGGAACGTATGGCGCGGCGGCACTTGCGGTCGGCCTCTTCGGTGACGGAGCAGGTGTTTACCACGACGATGTCGGGCGTTTCGCCGGCACGGGTGTCGGCCGTGCGTATGCCGCGGTCTTCGAAGAGGCGTGCCACGGTGGCCGTTTCGGCGAAGTTTAGCTTGCAGCCGAAGGTATGGTAGTGGGCCGTGCGTTGTTCGCTCATATGGCGTCGGGATGGAATTTATTGATGATTTCCGCGATCTCGCGGGCGTCCTGAGGCGATGTGCAGCCCGATATGGGCAGGCTCACGGCCGTGGCGCTCAGGTCCTCGGCCACGGGGTGGCTCTCGTGGCCCAGAAGCTCGCGGTAGCACTGCTGACGGTGAGGCGGAGTGGGGTAGTGGACGTCGGTGGCTACGCCCATGGTGTCGAGATACGCGCGGAACCTGTCGCGCAGCTCGGGGCTTTGCGTGCGCACGACAAACTGGTGCCACACGTGTTCTCCCGCCTCGGGCTTCTGCGGCAGGAGAATCAGCGGATTGGTGATTTCGCGCAGATATATGTCGGCCAGGATGCGCCGGCGCTCGCTCTCCTCCCCGAGGTGCGGAAGCTTCACGCGCAGCACGGCAGCTTGCACGGGGTCGAGGCGGCAGTTGAAGCCGGCATAGATGTTACGGTAGCGTTCGGCGCTTCCGTAGTTGGCCAGTGCGCGTACGGCGTCGGCCAGAGCGGGGTCGTCGGTGGTGACAGCGCCGGCATCGCCCAAGGCTCCGATATTCTTGGTGGGATAGAAGCTGAATGCGGCGGCGTGGCCCAGAGCGCCCGTGGGGCGTCCCTGCGGGTCGGTGGCTCCGATGGCCTGTGCGTTGTCCTCGACCACTATCAGGTCGTGCCGGCGTGCGAGGGCTTCCATTCCGGCATCCCATGCCGCGCGCCCATAGAGATGCACGGGCAGAACGGCGCGGGTGCGGGGCGTGAGGGCGCGTCGCATGCCTTCGGAGGAGAGGTTCATCGTGGCGGGGTCGGGGTCGACGAGCACGGGCACGAGCCCGGCGTCCGTCACGGCCAGAACGGAGGCGATGTAGGTATTGGCCGGAACGATTACTTCATCGCCGGGGCGCAGACGTCCAAGCTCGATATAGGCCCGGAATATGAGCCGCAGGGCATCGAGGCCATTGCTAACACCCACGGCATGAGCCGTGCCCGTGAGCTGCGCGAGCTCGCGCTCGAAAGCATCGTTTTCCGGACCGCCTACGAAGCGTCCTGATGCGAGCACGCGGTCGATGGCGCGCCGGATATCTTCCATATACGGGGCGTTGACAGTGCCGAGATTCAAAAATTCGTATCGTTTGCTCATCGCTTGGCAGATGTAAGCCTTAGAAATTCATTGTAGTCGCGGACGTAATCGTCTTCCTCATAGGGCAGTTCGGCCAGAACCATGCACACGCTTCCGGCCGAGAAGTTCTCCATAGAGCGCCATATGCCGGGTGGAATCAGCAGTCCGGTGTCGGGGCTCTTGAGCGTCACGCGCCGCAGGCCCTCGGGCGTTCCGTCGTCGAGCAGTACATCGAAGCTTCCGGCCAGGGCCACGAGCGTCTCGTGGTCGCCGTGATGGCTGTGTCCACCGCGTTCGGCTCCGGAGGGCGTGTCGAACACGTAGAATACGCGGCGCACATCATAGCCCAGAGGCGACGCGGGGCCGTTCTCCACAACCGAGAGCGTGCCTTCGAGGCTCCCGAAGCGCTCGAGGGCGATGAGCCGGCAGTGGGATGTGCATGACTTGCGGTGGGCTTCACATTCCATTGGCGCAGAGTTTTAGGAATTCATCATAGTCGCGGACCACTGCGTCCGGACAGTATGGAGCCGAGGCAAGGACCATTAGCACCGTGTTCGTGGCAAGCTCGCTCACCTCGCGCCATGTGCCCGCAGGCACGAGCAGCCCGCGGCCGGGGCTGAGGAGGCGGTATTCGGCCCGGGCGCCGCGGCCATCGTCGAGACGCACGAGCACGCTGCCGCTCATGGCCACGATCAGCTCCTCGCAGTCGCGTAGCGCGCGCGGCGGATGGCGGTGGCTGCCGCGTATGTCGTAGAACCAGTATACTCTCCGCAACTCGAAGGGCAAGGCTCCGCGCGGCCCCTCGCGCTGGATGAAACCCAGACACCCGCGGGGATCGCTCACCACGGGCAGCTCGATAAGCCGCCCGGGCCCTTGCTTGAGATGTGAATCATTCATGGTCCGTTTCGTTTACACAAACAAAGATACTGAAAAAATCCCGAATACGAAAACGCCGTTTGCGCGCCTCGGGGATTTTCCTTAAATTTGCGCACTAAACATGTGTGTAATGAAAGGATTTACAGCCTCCCGCGCCTACATGCTGATCTATGTCATCGCCCTTCTGGAGATGGTGTTTTTCGTGTGGCAGATTTCTGTGCATGGCAATGAGACGGCTGATTCCTTTTCGTATTACCGGGCATTCCGGACTATTCTGTCAGGACAGCCCGACGCGGAGCGCACGCCCTTGTATCCGCTGTTTGTCGGCTGCGTAAAAGCCTTGTTTGGCAGCGGGGGCCTCTATGTCATCGCCACGCTCCAGAGCCTGCTTTATCTATGCTCCATCAGCTGGTTCAGGAAGCTGGCCGAAGGTTTTCTCGACAATCCCCGGCTGGCCTTCTTCCTTACGGCCGTGTACGCTTTGTCTCCGGGCATCCTGCAGTTCAACTGCATGGTAATGACGGACGTGCCCTCGCTCGCGGGGATGACGGCGCTTCTGTGGCTCACGTTCGAGGCCTATAATCGCCGCGAGCTGCGCCCGGCCATCGGCAGCGGAGTCGTGATGATTCTGCTCATGGCCACGCGTCCCGTATTTCTGTTCCTGCCCTTTCTCTTCGGTCTATTCTGGCTCCTGTCGGTGTTTAAGCATACGGTGCGGCGTGTAGCCCGTGTGGGGCTCGGGATGTGTTGCGTGGCTTTTGCTCTCGCTGGGTGGTATGGCTATGAAATCAACAGGCTTTACGGCATGAAGTCGGCCACTCTGATAAGTAGTTATAATAATTACTGCACCGTCAGGGAGGCCGGTGTGATCAAGCTTGAGGAAATCCGCAATCCAAAGGTGGCCGCTCTGATGGATTCGATACTCACCTTGCGCCCGGAGGCGGGGACACTGGAGGACACATGGTCCGAGAGGAAGGCATTGGAAACAAAACTTGAGCCTTCCGAGTTTGACGGATGGATCCGCGACGAAATGAAGCTTCATCATCGGCGGCTCCTTCAATATCTCCGGAATGAGCGACTGTCCAAGGTCCTGCCCTGGCCCGGATTATTTGTGGGGTGTTATGCCTATCCGCATCTGTATTACGTATTGAAACTGTTCTCAATCACCTTCAGCACGGCGTTCTTCATCGTTGCGGCGTTCTGTCTGGTTGTGTTTTTAGGTGATATCCGCCGGCGCGGAATTTCGTGTTACAGATGGCTCCTTGCAGGCCTCTATATCTGTATGGCCTCCGTGACCATCGCCGGGGCAGAGAACGACTGGGACAGACTGATGCTTCCGGCCACCTCTGCATTTCTGCTGGTAGCCGGAAGCCTGTTTCTCTCTTGCGCGAGATTCTTTCTCAGAAAGTGAAGCGAGGGAGGAACAATCCGTCGTTCCACCCCGTATGGTTTGATTACGCCAGACAGTCGTCCAGGGCGTCCGTGATAGCCTTGCGGTCCATGCCGCGGCCTATGATGACGAGCTTGATCATGCGGTCGCCGTAAACGGGGTCCCAGTCGCGGCGCAACTGCGCGTCGCGACGGAGCATATCGCTTATCTGCTCCTGCGGCGCAGTGGCGAACCAGTAGCCCGCTTCACGCAGGTTTTTCTGTACGCCGGCCTGCTCGAACAGATAGGACATGTCCTTGTTGTTGCTGAAATACACCAGACCCTTGGTTCGGATGATGCTCGCCGGCCACTTGGAGCATAGCCAGTCGAACTTGTTCAGGTCGAAAGGCTGTCGGCGATAGTAGACGAATGTGCCGATGCCATACTCCTCGGCCTCGCCCTCCTCGTGGTCGTGATGATGGTGGTGATGATGATGCTCGTGCCCATCGTGGTCGTCATGGTCATGCTCATGGTGGTGATGGTGCTCATCTTCATGGTCATGCTCATCTTCATGGTCATGCTCATGTTCATGGCGATGTTCGTGGCGGTCATGACCCACGGCGTGGGCGTGTTCCTCCTCTTCCTCGCTCACGGGCTTTTCGATTTCCTGAATCCATGTTGCGGATGTGGCCACATCCTCGAAATCGAAACGCTTTGTGTTCAGCAGCCGGTCGAGGTCCACATCCGCGTAGTCGCACTCGATGATTTCAGCCTTAGGCTGCAACGCGCGGATGATGGCCTTGATGTGGTCCGCGTCCTCGTGGCTTACCTCGGAAATCTTGTTGAGCAGAACGATGTTGCAGAATTCAATCTGCTGGATGATAAGGTTCTCGATATCCTCCTCGTCGAGGTCTTCGCGCTTGAGCGCGTCGCCTGATCCGAACTCGCTCTGCATGCGCAGGGCGTCTACGACCGTAACGATGCAGTCGAGTACGGGCAGCGGCCCTGCGTGGTTCTCGCCCGCCATGCCCGGGATGCTGCATATGGTCTGTGCGATGGGCTCGGGCTCGCATATGCCGCTTGCCTCTATGACGATATAGTCGAATTTCCCGGACTTGCACAGGTCCGACAGCTGCTTCACGAGGTCCATTTTCAGCGTGCAGCAGATGCAGCCGTTCTGGAGCGCCACAAGGTCGTCCTGGCCTTCGTTGCCTACGATTCCGCCCTTCTGTATGAGCGATGCATCGATATTGACTTCGCCGATGTCATTGACGATTACGGCGAAGCGGATACCCCGGCGGTTGTCGAGGATGCGGTTGAGCAATGTGGTCTTTCCGCTGCCCAGATAGCCCGTGAGCAGCAGTACGGGTATGTCTTTTTTCATATGCCTATTTTACTTGAGTTATGCGTACGCGTGTGTTCTTGAGCTTGTGAGGCGCCAGAGTTGCGATTATTTCGCGGGCGCGCCCGCGGGGCACTGCCACGTAGGCCTGATGGTCCTTTAGTTCGATAGCACCCAGTTCGCCCGGCTTGAGGCCGCCCTGCTTCATGAAGAAACCGGCGATGTCGCCTTTGGATATCTTCTCTTTTTTGCCGGCGTTGATGTGGAGGGTCTGCATTGCCGCCGAGGGCGCTGCGCCAGCCACCTCCGGCAGCTCCACGGCGTCCGTCAGGTCGGCATCGACAAAGTCGGGCGTGGCCTCCTCCGGCGATAGAAGCACATACACGTCGCCGTCGGCGCCCATGCGCCCCGTGCGGCCGTTACGGTGCGTCCAGGTTTCGGGCTGCAACGGCAGATGATAGTGCACTACGGCTGCCACATCGTCAATGTCGAGTCCGCGGGCTGCAAGGTCCGTAGCTACGAGCACCGGAGCAGAACCGTTGTTGAACAGCGTCACGGCCTTCTCTCTGTCGTTCTGGTCGAGGCCGCCGTGATAAAGGGCAGTCGGATAGCCCGCGCGCTGCAGGAAACTGTTTACGCGCTCGGCGCTCTCGCGGTGGTTCACGAACACCATGACCTTTGGCGACTCCGCCGACCCGCTCTCGTGTGCAAGAGAGTTTATGAAGCGGAGCAGGGCATCCAGGCCCTCGAGCTTGTCCTTCTTGTCGGAAGCTACGCTGTGAACGCGCAACACGGGCGCGGGAGCCGCGTCAGCCACCGTGAAGTCCAGCTCGCGCAGGCCCTTGGTATCCACGAATTCCGGCATCTCCGCAATGCGTGTGGCCGAGGTGAGGATCAGAGTCCTCAGGCTGCGCATACGCCCCATCACGCGGCTCATTTCATCGCGGAAGCCCAGCTCGAGGCTCTTGTCGAATTCGTCGAGCACCAGCGTGTGCACATCATGGAGCGAAAGGCCTCCGCGCCGCAGATGGTCGAGCAGACGCCCGGGCGTGGCCACGATGATGTCCGGCACACCGCCCTCGATCGAGCGCTGTTCCTCGCTCATGGCGTGGCCGCCGTAGAGAGCTGTGGTCTTGTATTCGGCGCCCGCCACTGTGCGCACTATTTCGGCAATCTGAAGCACAAGCTCGCGGCTCGGTGCCATTACCACGGCCTGCACAGCCCCGCAGGGTGGCTGCATCCCGCGCAAGAGCGGAATGGTGAAGGCCACAGTCTTTCCCGACCCCGTCGGCGCCAGAAGCATCAGTTTGCCCGGAAGCGAGTATTCGCTCGTGGCAAGCTGCATGGCATTGAGTTCGCGGATCCCTAATTTATTGAATATGTTTTCGTGGATAGAAGAGAGATTCATAGTATTCGTGTATGCTTAAGTATCAGTTATATAAGTTTTGAGAGCGCGATGGCCGCACGCTGACCTCCTGCAAGGAACACCAGAGCCCCCAGACGGTTTTTGGCGCGCACGCGGCCGCTGCGCAGACTGGCCGGAGCTTCCTCGCGTATCACACGCTCGCAGCGCTCGCGCGAGGCAGCATCGTCGAATCCGTGACGCGCCATCAGCAGCAGCATATTGTAGTGTGCGCTCATGCGGCGGTCGTGTGCGGCCGCTCTCAGTTCGGGGTGCTCACGCTCGATCCACTCCACCATGCGGTCCGTCACGTCAAGCACGTCCAGCCTCCGGCGGTTGAAGCGGTGCAGGATGCTGCCGGGCTGCATGCGGTAGAGATATAGCGGGTCTTCCACTATCGCCACCCTCTCTGCCGCAGGCCATAGACGATAGAAGATGTCGAGGTCCTCATAGAGGATTCCCTTGCGGAAGCGCAGCTTTTCCCACAGACGCCGCTTGTAAAGCTTGCCGCAGGCGGCATTGTCCACTCCGTGCTGGTAGAGTGCAAGCTCGGTAGCCTCCGTGCCGCTTACGACGCGGATTCGTGGTCTTGCCTTTAAGGGTAGCTTCGGCGGCTCACCCGCGAAGGTGCGGTAAGGTGCGATAGCAATTTCCGCACCCTCGCGCACAGCCGCTTCGTGAAGCGTGCGGAGTGCTCCGCGTGCCATAAGGTCGTCGCTGTCCAGAAAATAGATCCATCTCCCTGTGGCCGCGTCCAGTGCAGAATTGCGGGCGGCGGAGAGGCCTCCGTTGGGCTGATGGATCACGCGCAATCGCGCATCTTCCTCGGCCGCACGGTCCATAATGCTCCCGGTACTGTCGGTCGACCCGTCGTCCACAAGTATCAGTTCGAAGTCCGTAAAGTCCTGCCCGAGCACGCTTTCGATGGCGTCCTTCAGGTACTCTTCCCCGTTATACGAGGGGATGATGACTGAAATCTCAGGAGTCATAACTTCGACCTTGCTGCCACTGTGGCGCTATGGCGCTTACTTCGCGTCGCTCAGGTTCTGGTCCAGCAGTTTTGCAAATTTGTCGTAGGGCAGCAGATCGCCTGTGCCTACATAGGACGTGTACGAGCCGTCGGGCTTTATTATCAGGACTGTGGGGATGATGGGCTCGAGATCGAATTCGGGCATCATGTCGGGAACGGAGTCGATGTCGACGCTCACGAATGTCACACGGCCCTTGTAGGCCTTCGCAGCCTCTTCAAACACCGGAGCGAACGCACGGCAGGGGCCGCACCACTTGGCGTTGAAATCGATCACCGTAAGTCGGTCTACAGGTTGTGCGGGCGAATAGTAGTCGCCCTGCGTAAGCGTGACGATGCCGTTGGCTCCCGCTTCTGGAGATGCGATGACATTGCCATTGTCGGTGCTTTCGCCTTTCGAGCCGCACGACACGGCTGCAAGGCCCAGAAGGCCTGCGGCAAAGATATACATGAACTTTTTCATAATCCGTTTATTATTTGTTTTCACATTAGGGAAACAACGAAGGCCGGCCGCATGTTCGGGCCGGCCTTCTTGATGTAATGTCCTGGCTTAGGTGCGCACGCGGCTCTTAGGCAAGAGCGGCGTTGGTCTTGTGGACAGCCTCGGCGCTCTTGTGGAAGAGTTCCTTTTCCTGTTCGTTCAGGTCGAATTCCACGATCTTCTCGATGCCGCCCTTGCCAAGGATGCAGGGAACGCCGATGCAGAGATCCTTCTCGCCGTATTCGCCTTCCAGCAGGGCCGAGCAGGAGATCATCTTCTTCTGGTCGTGAAGCACTGCGGCGACGACCTGTGCTGCAGCTGCGCCGGGAGCATACCATGCGGAGGTGTCCAGAAGCTTCGTCAGCGTTGCGCCGCCAACCATCGTGTCGGCTGCAACCTTCTCCATCTGCTCGGCGGGAATCAGCGTTGAGGCGGGGATGCCGCGGTAGGCGGCATAGCGCGTCAGAGGAATCATCGTCGTGTCGCCGTGGCCGCCGATAACGATGCCTTCAACCTCCGTGGCATTGGCCTTCAGGGCAATGCTCAGGAAATACTTGAAGCGTGCGCTGTCCAGGGCGCCGCCCATGCCGATGATGCGGTTCTTCGGAAGACCCATCTCCTTGTGCAGGAGGTAGGTCATCGTGTCCATCGGGTTCGATACGCACACGATGATGGCGTTGGGCGAGTGTGCGAGGATGCTGCTGGCCACGCTCTTGACAATACCGGCGTTTACGCCGATAAGTTCTTCGCGCGTCATGCCGGGCTTGCGGGGAATGCCCGAGGTGATCACAACGACGTCCGAGCCTTCGGTCATGGCATAGTCGTTGGTCACACCCGTAAGACGGGTGATAAGGTTCAGGATCGATGCGGTCTGCATGATATCCATAGCCTTGGCCTCGGCCACGCCTTCCTTGATATCCA
>CAZBNM010000038.1:0-21828 GCA_964493495.1 uncultured Bacteroides sp. | reverse complement strand
GGGGGCGTGAGGTCGCTAGTTCGAGTCTAGTCACCCCGACAAAATCAAAGCAAGAAGAATGGGAATCAGCACAAAAGCCGGTTCCCAATTTTCTTTATATATCCGCATATTACGGCGGATTCCAAGCGGTGAGCAATCAATGTTAAATATTAAGCTATGCAGCGTACTAAAACCCCGAAAAATTCAAAAAAATCCCACACCGATTTTCGAGGTCGGCGTGGGAGAGCTATGTAGCAATAAGCCACGCGCGTCCTTTACCAAGTATAGCGCACAGGGTTTCCGTCATTAGAAGAGTTTGCGCAAATCCATTGAGAGGAATTCCTCCGGTCTTATGCCACCATCTCCTACGATGAAAGCTTCTTGGGGATTGAATTTCTCTATGAACTTCTCAAGACCTTCAGTTCGTTTTTCTGCATTCCCTTTTACTTCAATAGCTACCAAGGAGTCTTTTCGGCGCAATATAAAGTCGACTTCATAATCACGCTCCCTCCAATAAAATACATCAAATCGCTTGGCAAATGCCTCATTGACAATATATGCTCCAATGCCAGATTCCAATATATGGCCCCATTCCTTTCTATCTATGATCGCTTGATCAAAAGTCAATGAGCTATACAGAGTCTTAAGAGCATTGTCATATACTTGTAATTTGGGTATGCTTGCCTTTCTGCGGGCTGTATCCATACTGAATTTCTGCAAGCCTCCGACAAGACCGCTGTCGTTCAAAAGATTCAGATAACCGGCGAGAGTTGAGGTATTGCCTGCATCCTGTAATGCCCCTACCATTTTAGTCAGAGAAAGTAATGATCCTGAATATGCCGCTCCCAATTCAAAGGTCTGACGCAGAAGAGCAGGTTTGCTTATTGGGGTATCCATCAGTATATCCTTATTGATCGTAGCATCAATAATGGCAGAGTGGATATATTGCTGAAAACGGTCTTCATCATTTATAAGCGGAGCAGACCCGGGATATCCCCCGTAAAAAATATATTGGTCAAAGTTGAAACCGAAGCAGTCTCTCATCTCCGGATAGCTCCAATGCGTCATTCGTATTTCTTCAAACCTTCCCGCGAGAGACTCCGACAGACCTTTTTCAAGCAGCACCCTACTGCTTCCAAGCAACAATACCTTAATATTCCTATCGTTGAAAGAGTCATCGTCCCACTCTTTCTTCACGACTTCACTCCAATTGAGTATTTTTTGGATCTCGTCAATGACAAGAATAATGCTATCATAACCCTTGCTTTTTTGCAAACTTCTTACGGATGCCCAGCAATTTGATATCCAAGCACGGTCTGTAGCAGGCACATTATCTGCTGAAAAAAGAAGGTATGGCTGCTTCAAGTCATGAAGCACTTGCTTCACAACTGTAGATTTTCCTATCTGTCGTGGCCCCATTACGACCTGCATGAACCTTCTTGGCTCTTCAAGGCGGCTTTTAATTAACTGATATTCTGACCTTTTATACATGTGCTTGCATTTTACGCAGTGTAGTGCGTATTTTTACACGTTGGGTTGCGCATTTTTACGCGTCGTAAAGTTATTCATAATTTATCAGACTACAAAATCAAGTCCCGAGAAATGAGCCTGTAAAATAGGCGCAGCCTCATTCTTCTTTTTTTTACGAAGATACCCGTCATTATAGATATAATGTGTATCTTTGCCGAAAAGAATCGCACTCGCGTATGAATAAGAAAATCCACGTCAGCCGGACCGTGTTGCGCCGCAATATCCGCCGCATCCTCTTTATCGTTTTCGCCATTGTCATTCTGGCCTTTGCCGCCTGGGGACTTTGGCATCTGCTGAAACCGAAACCGGCGCCCGCCCCGCTCCCCACAGTGGCATTCGAAGAAGTGAAAACGGGAAACGTCAATATCTACGGCGAGTACGTGGGACGTATCCGCGCCCAGCAATTCGTGGAGGTGCGCGCCCCGGTCGAAGGCTACCTGCAGGAAATTCTGTTCCACGAGGGCATGCACGTAAAAAAAGGGCAATCGCTTTTCGTGATCGATCCAACGCTATATAAGGCGCGGGCCGAGCGGGCGCGCGCGCAGCTCAACAAGGCACGCGTGAATGCCAAAAAGGCCGAACGCGACCTGCGCCGCATCGAGCCGCTCTACGAGCAGAACGCAGCCTCGCAGCTCGACTACGACAATGCCCGCACGGCCTACGAAACGGCCACGGCCGAGGTACTGGTTGCACAGACCGATCTCACGCAAGCCGAACTCACCCTGGGCTATACCGTAGTGAAGGCTATCTCCGACGGCATCATCACCGAACCGCAGGCCGACCTGGGCACGCTTGTCGGCCCCGGCGGCAAATCGCTGCTGGCCACGATCGTGCGCAGCGACACGGTGATGGTTTACTTCTCCATGACGGCCAACGACTATCTTCGCAGCAAAGAGAGAAACGTGAGCTTCGGCTCGCGCGATGACTCGCGCGGCTGGCAGCCGACCGTTACCGTCACGCTGGCCGACGGCCAGATTTACCCTCATAACGGCATCGTGGACTTCGCATCCCCGCAGGTGGATCCGGCCACGGGCACATTCTCCGTCCGTGCCGCTATGCCCAACCCCGACTCGCGGCTACTGCCGGGCGAGTTCACGCGCGTGAAGCTTCTCATGGACGTGCGCGGCAACGCCCTCACCGTGCCCTCAAAGGCAATCGTAGTGGAAAAAGGCGGCGCATACATCTATGTGGTGCGTCCCGACAGTGTAGTTGAAAAGAGATTCGTGGAAACCGGCCCGGAAGTCGGCGACAACAAGATAATAATCGACCGCGGCATAGCGCGTGGTGAGCATATCGTCACGGAAGGCTATCACAAGCTTCGGCACGGCATGAAAGTCGCACCCGTACAATCTACTTCTGAGGCAGCCTCACAGCAATGAAAAAGAATTTCTTCCTCGACCATCCCGTCTTTTCGGTAGTAATTTCCATCGTCATTACTATCGTGGGTGCTATCGGGCTGACGATGCTGCCCGTGGATCAATATCCCGACATCGTTCCGCCGGTGGTGAGCGTGTCCGCTTCATATCCGGGCGCAGATGCCATGACCGTGACACAAGCCGTGGCCACTCCCATCGAGCAGGTGCTCAACGGCACACCGGGCATGATATACATGAACTCCTCTAGCTCCAATTCCGGCGGCTTTAACGCCACGGTGACCTTCGACATTGGCATCGATCCCGAGCTTGCGGCCGTGGACATACAGAACCGCGTCAAGCAGGCCGAGGCGCGTCTGCCGGCCGAGGTGGTGCAGAACGGCATCACGGTACAGAAAACTACCGCGGCCAAGCTCATGACCGTGGCCCTGCAGAGCAACGACTCCAAATACGACGAGATATACCTCAGCAATTATGCCACGCTGAATGTCGTGGACCTCGTGCGCCGCGTTCCGGGCGTGGGCGGTGTGTCGAACGTGGGCTCGCGCTACTACGCCATGCTCATCCATGTGGCGCCCGACAAACTTGCCGACATGGGCATCACGGTCAGCGACATCCAGAGCGCGCTCAAGGACCAGAACCGCGAATCAGCGGCCGGCGTGCTGGGCCAGGCCCCGATGGAGGGTGTCGACCTCACGGTGCCTATAATCGCGCGGGGACGCCTGTCCACTGTAGCCGAATTCGAGGATATCGTGCTGCGTGCCAACAAGGACGGCTCGCTGCTGCGTCTGCGCGATGTGGCGGAAGTGCGCCTCGAAGCCCAGAGCTACTCCACCGAGAGCGGTATCAACGGAGGCAACGCAGCGATCATGGAAATATCGATGTTGCCGGGCGCAAACGCACTGGATGTGGCTGCTGAAGTCAAGAAACTGCTGAAAGAAATCGAGGCTACGCTGCCCGAAGGCCTGTCCTTCGCCATTCCATTCGATATGACAACCTACATCTCCGAGTCGATCCACCACGTCTACCGCACCTTCTTCGAAGCGCTGCTGCTGGTGATCCTCGTTGTGTTCCTGTCGCTTCAGAACTGGCGCGCCACGCTCATTCCGGTCATAGCCGTACCGATCTCGCTTATCGGCACTTTCGGCGCCATGCTCATCTTCGGCTTCTCGCTGAACATGCTCACGCTCCTGGGCCTTATCCTGGCTATCGGTATAGTCGTGGACGATGCTATCGTGGTCGTAGAGAACGTGGACCGCATCATGGAGTCGCGCGGACTCAGCCCCAAGGAGGCAACCCGCGAGGCCATGGGAGGTCTGAGCTCCGCTCTCATAGCAATGAGCCTTGTGCTATGTGCGGTTTTCGTGCCGGTAAGCTTTCTGCCCGGCATCACGGGTCAGCTCTACCGCCAGTTCACGGTGACGATCGCCGTGTCCGTGATAATCTCGACGGTCGTGGCCCTGACGCTTTCGCCCGTAATGTGTGCGGCGCTCCTTCGTCCCTCCCGCAAGGACAGGCGCAAGCCTCGTTTCTTCCGCCTGATCAACTACTGGCTCCGCCGCGGCAACGAATTCTACTGCCGGATGGTGGGGCGCACCTTCCGGAATCCCCGCCGGATGATAGCGGCCTTCGGGCTTGTGCTTGTGGGCATCTGGGTGTTCAACAGCATCATGCCGCAGTCATTCATGACAGCGGAGGACCAGGGATATTTCACCGTCGAGCTTGAGCTTCCCGAAGGCGCTACTATCGAACGGACGCGCGCCGTGACAGAACGTGCCATCGCTTATCTGGAGAACGACCCTGATGTGGAGTACGTGCTGAACGTGACAGGCTCGTCGCCGCGCGTAGGCACCAATCAGGCTCACGCGCTCCTGACCGTTATCCTCAAGCCCTGGGAAGAACGCGGCACGGGCTCGCTGGCAGCCGTGCGCGAACGTCTCCGTGCAGAGCTATCGGCATATCCCGAGAGCAACGTTTATCTCTTCTCGCCGGCCATCATCCCCGGCCTGGGAACTTCGGGCGGTTTCGAGATGGTAGTCGAGGCACGAGCCGACGCCGGCTACGACGACCTGCGGGCGGCAATAGACACGATACTGGCTCGCGCCGCGGACCGTCCTGAATTCGAGTCGCTGTCCTCGTCGATGCAGGCGGACATCCCGCAGCTGTTCTTCGACGTGGACCGCGATAAAGCCAAGCTTCAGGGCATCCCCGTAAGTGACATCTTCTCAACCATGAAGGCTTTCACGGGCTCGGTGTATGTGAATGACTTCAACATGTTCAACCGCATTTACCGCGTCTATATCCAGGCGTCGCCCGAATTCCGCGCGCGGCGCGAGAATTTGGGGCTGTTCTTCGTACGGGGTCCCGGAGGTGCGATGGTGCCCGTAACCTCTCTCGGAAGCAGCCACTACACCACAGGGCCCGGCACGGTAAGCCGCTTCAACATGTTCAACGCCGCCACAATTTCGGGCGAAGCGGCCCACGGCTATTCCACAGGCGATGCCATGGAAGCTCTTCAGGAAATCGCCGACGAATATCTGCCCGACAATATCGGCATCGAATGGAGCGGACTGTCATATCAGGAGAAACACCAGTCCGGCAATACAGGTCTCGTGCTGGGTCTGGCGCTGGTGTTCGTATTCCTCTTCCTTGCGGCTCTCTACGAAAGCTGGACAGTGCCACTGGCGGTGGTTCTCTCGCTGCCCGTGGCCTTGTTAGGGGCCTATCTGGGCATCGCCGTTACAGGGCTTGAAAACAATATCTATTTCCAGATAGGTCTGGTCATGCTTGTAGGTCTTGTGGCAAAGAACGCCATCCTGATCGTGGAATTCGCCAAAGAAGCCGATGACGCGGGAGAGACACCGCGCCAGGCCGCTCTACAGGCAGCGCGACTGCGATTCCGCCCCATAGTCATGACCTCGCTGGCATTCATGCTGGGTCTTCTGCCCCTGCTGGTAGCTACCGGACCCGGCGCGGCCGCACGCCGCGACATAGGCACGGGCGTGTTCTTCGGAATGCTTGTAGCCATCACCGTTGGAATCGTATTCGTGCCATTCTTCTATGTGGCCGTTCGCACGGTGGTGCGCAGTGGTGGAAACTTCCGGCTCTATCCCCGGCGCAAGGCCCGCGCCACGGGAGCGGCCATCCTGATTGCCGGCACGGGGCTGACGCTCGCTTCATGTTCGGGCGTGCGCCATTGCCAGCCCTCCGACATGCGTGTGCCCGACAAGATAGCGGGTGTGACCTTCAACGACTCGCTGACGGTGGCCGACATGGAATGGTGGGAGCTTTATTCCGAGCCGTCGCTTGTGGCCATCATCAACGAGACCCTCGAACACAACCGCGATCTCGAGGCGGCCCGGGCGCGCCTTGAGCGCATGCGCGCACTCTACGGGCTTGCGGGAGCTAACTTCGCCCCCACCCTCTCGGGACAAGCTTATGTGGACCGCGAAAGCACCAATACCCGCGGCGACGGCTCTAAGATAGAGCCCGAAAGCGGACTGAAATTCACTGTGTCGTGGGAAGCGGACCTCTGGGGAGGCCTGTCCTGGGCCCGGAGGAAAGCCGGCGCCGACTACCGCGCCTCGCAGGAAAACGAGCGCGCCGTGCGCATGAGTCTCATTGCCGAAGCCGCCACGCTCTACTACACGCTTGTGGCTCTGGACAACGAACTTGCCATCGTGCGCCGCACGCTCACCACCCGCGCCGAGGCCCTGCGCATTGCCAAACTGCGCTTCGAGGGAGGCCTGACGTCCGAAATCGTCTACCGTCAGGCCCAGGTCGAGTATCAGACGGCTGCGGCTCTGGTGCCTAATCTGGAGCAACGCATAGTGGCCTCGCGCAATGCCATCACCATGCTCATGGGGCGTTTCCCGCAGGATGAGCTGCGTCGCGGCCGCCTGGTAATGGATCAGGAGCTTCCGTCGGGACTTCCCGAATGGCTGCCTTCAACCCTACTGCAACGACGCCCGGATGTCCGTGCGGCCGAGGAGTCGCTCCGCGGAGCCCTTGCATCCGTGGGTGTGGCATATGCCGACCGCTTTCCGAAGCTACGGCTGTCGTTGACAGGCGGATTCGAGGATGACGGGTTCGTACGCTTCTTTTCCTCGCCCTGGACGTATGCATTAGGCTCCATAACCGGGCCTATATTCGACTTCGGACGAAACAAGCGCAAATACAAAGCAGCTCTCGCGTCCTACGATGAATCGAAAGCAACTTACGAGAAATCGGTGCTCAACGCATTCCGCGATGTAAGCGATGCGGCCACAGCCATGCGCGAACGTCGCAACACCACGGCGCTGCGGCGTGAGCTGCGCGAAGCCGCGCGCCGCTATGTGGAACTTGCATACCTGCAATACCGGGCCGGGTCCATCGGCTACATCGATGTGCTTGATGCCCAGCGGCGGTATTTCGATGCCGAGACCGGACTATCGAATGCCATACGCGATGAATATCTGGCCCTCATAGTTCTATACAAGGCTCTTGGAGGGGGCTGGGATGCCCAGCCATACCTGCCGGAAGACAACTCAGAGCGTTAAATCGAACCTTTCGTTAAGTTAATTGTGTTAAAACTTAAAATATCAAAAACAAAGTGCGAATCCGGCTTGTTTGAAAGACATGCACGGCGGAACAAGACACCGCGCAGACAAGACAAGTCATTAAGTGTAACGCTTTTTTCAAGAAAAATTTTCACAATTCAATAAATTAACGTAACTTTGTCCCCGAATAGACACAATATCAGCTTTTATTTATGAAGAAAGTACTTCTTTCGGCTGCAGTAGCACTGGGTGCACTCGCCGCAAACGCACAGGCTGTTCAGCAGCCCGGTTTCTTTGACAATTGGTCGATAGGCCTCGACGGCGGTGTCACCACCCCGATGTATCGCGCACCCTTCTGGGGCGACATGCGCGGCGTAGCAGGCCTGCACATCCAGAAGCAGATCACACCGGCATTCGCAATGGGCGTAGAATCCGCATTTGCCGTGAACACCTCCTCTTGGAGAGGGCACGTTCATTCGACCACCGCATTCGACAATTCTTATGTAGGCTTATATGGCGCAGTTGATCTCTTCAACCTCTTCGGCGGTTACAACTGCGGCGTCCGCCCCTTCACCATTGAAGCAGTAGCCGGCGCAGGCTGGGGCCACGAGTACATCAGCCGCAACGACCAGCAGGGCGATCGCGAAGACTGGAACTACTTCGAGACCAAGGTTGGCCTGAACTTCAACTTCAACGTATCGAAGCACGTGACCATCTCCCTGAAGCCCAGCATCAACTGGAACATGAACAATGGCCGCAGCTTCTACAACCCCGGTCAGTGGGAAATGAGCGCAACGGCATATGACAAGCGCAACGCCACGTTCAACCTCATGGCAGGTCTTACCTATAACTTCGGCCCCGGCTTCCAGTGCGTACAGCCCTACAACCAGGCAGAAATCGACGCCCTCAACGGCCAGATCAACGACCTCCGCGGCCAGCTCGACGCATGCGTAGCAACTGCAGGCGCATGGCAGGCAAAGGCAGGCGAGCTCGCAGCTGAACTCGAAGCTTGCAAGAACAAGAAGCCCGAAGTACAGGTAGTGAAAGAAGTAGCCAACCAGTACAACAGCGTACGTTTCGTATTCTTCCGCATCGGCAGCAGCGTTATCACTTCCGACCAGCTCCCCAACGTGACGATGATCGCCGACTACATGAAGAGCCACCCCGCCAGCAAGGTAGTCATCAAGGGCTATGCTTCGAAGGACGGTAACTACGACTTCAACGTTAAGCTTGCCAAGGCTCGCGCAGAATCCGTGAAGAACGCTCTCGTGAACAAGTACAAGATCAAGGCCGACCGCATCACGGCTGAAGGCGAAGGCATCGGCAACATGTTCGAAGAGGAATCTTGGAACCGCGTAAGCATCTGCACCCTCGAACAGGACTAAACAATCCTGCTGCGATATAACACAATTACAGAACTAACACATCAACCAGCCTCCCGCCCAGCCATCCCGGCTTCGGCGGGAGGAACTTTTTTGAACACGCTCCTAAAAACCTCTCTCCATGCTACTACTGAACATCATCGGCTACTCAGCCTCGCTGTGCATGATACTGGGATACCTGCCGCAGGCGATCGCCACCATCCGCACCCGCAATACCGACGGGATAGCGATGCCCACCTTCTGCATGCTCGGGCTGGGGTCCATACTCTTTGTCGTTCAAGGCATAATACTCGAGAACTGGCCGCTGGTCATCACCAACGTCATCACCACGATCTGCTCGGCCATCATCTTCGCCATCAAGCTCGTGAACGACCACCGCAAGCCCAAGAAATAGAAAAAGATCAAGACAATAATACAAACCGCAGATTACAAGGTGGAGCACCTTTGCAATCTGCGGTTTATACTATTTAAGAACCAGTTCAGGCGAGGAGCATGCCTGAGGCGACTTCGCGGGCGTGGGATGCACCGAGTGTAGCGGCAACAATGGCGAGGGCGAATTGGAATGTAGCGCCGGGGCCGCGACCTGTGATAATTCGGTCAGTGACAACGACCATGTCCTCCTTGAGGATTGCTCCACCTGCCCTGAGGCCTTCGTCCATGCCGGGATAACAGGTTGCGGGAAGATCCTTGAGCACACCTGTGGGCCCGAGGACAAGCGAAGGAGAGGCACAAATCGAAGCCAGACGGCCGTGATGAATCCTGAGCAGGTCGTTCAGCGGGGCAAACTCATGCAGATGTTTTGCGCCGGGCATGCCGCCGGGGGTGATGAGCCAATCGGAATTGCTGAAGTCAGCTTCCTTGAAGGTTATGTCGGCCTCGACGGCGACTCCGTGAGCTCCACGGACGAGCTTCTCATTCTTGATGGAAACGGTCTTTACATCCATGCCCGCACGACGTAGAACATCGACAGTTGCGAGCGCCTCGATTTCCTCGAAACCATCGGCAAGAAATACAAAATTCTTCATTTTATCACATTGTGTTTGTTATGTTATTGATTTGTAACGCATCACGACATCCAACGGTTGACTTTCCCGAAAAAAAAGCGTAACTTTGGGAAATCAATCGATTAGTACCATGAAACATTTCTGTTTGACTGCGCTAATATCAGTATTATTTTTATCATTTGCAAGTTGCAAGGAGGATAATTTCCGTGAAATTTCGGGATTTACGTGGGGAACGACCTACCATATCGTCTACAATTCACCCGTGGATCTGACGGATTCAATCGTTGCGGAGCTGGAGCGCGTGGACAATTCGCTGTCGATGTTCAATCCGGTATCGACAGTTTCGGCCATCAATTCGTCTCTTACGTTCCGAGCTGACGAATATCTCATCGAGGCTATTGAAGTAGCCAAGAAGGCCCACCGGCTTTCGTATGGAGCTTTTGATCCGACAGTGGGGCCGCTTGTGAACCTCTGGGGCTTCGGCACAAAGGATGTCTCGAGCAATGCCGCGCCTGAAGACTCGGATGTTGCGAAAGCCCTAAGACTTGTGGGCATAGAAAAATGCAACGTAAATTCGGAGGGAATCCTGTCGAAAGCCCATCCGCTGACGCGATTCGATTTCTCAGGGGTTGCCAAAGGCTACGGTGTGGACCGAGTAGCGAAAATGCTGTCGCGGAACGGATGCATCGACTTCAAGGTTGAAATCGGCGGTGAGCTTGTGGTGTCCGGACTAAATTCGCGCCATCAGCCGTGGCATATCATGATCGAAGCTCCCAACTATACTCCCGGGTCGAGCGAGAGCCTGTGCATGCGGAAGTTCGGGCCCGAGGTGACATCGATCGCATCTTCAGGCAACTACCGCAACTATCGCACCGACTCGGTGGGACATCGCTACGGACATACGATCTCACCCCGCACGGGACGCCCTGTGCAGAGCGATGTGCTGGGAGCCACAGTCATACTGCCGGGTTATGAATGTGCACTTGCGGATGCGCTTGCGACAGCCGCAATGGTGCTGGGCGCAGATTCGACCGGCACAATGATCAGGCAAGCCGGCGCCAATGCCATAATTGTCGCAGGGGTAAACGAAAAGAAGCTCATGACTCTTGAAATAAGTCCGGATTCCGTGATTCGCACCTATTTTTCAGAGGAATTAGCAGAAAAAAGGCAATAATACGGATTATTTTTTCTATATTTGCAGTACCGTCTGCAGCGGTATCAAAAAAATTTGACTTATCTATACTGATATAACTTATGAAAGCTTGTTTTATGGGCCTGGGCTACATTGGGCTGCCTACTGCGATAATTGCCGCACGCAATGGTGGCATTGATGTTGTAGGCGTTGATATAAACCCCTCTGTAGTAGAAAAAACAAATGCAGGAGAACTACATATAATCGAGCCCGGTCTGGGCGAATACCTCCGTGAGGTAGTAACGGAAGGGAAGCTGCACGCCTCGTCCAAGCCGGAAGAGTCGGATGCATACTTCATGGTTGTGCCCACGCCATTCAAGGGCAATCACGAGCCTGACATCTCGTATGTCGAAGCGGCTACCCGCGCTGTCATCCCTTACCTTAAGGAGGGAGACCTGTATGTGATCGAATCCACCTCGCCCGTGGGGACAACCGAGGCGATGGCTGAAATAATCTTCGCCGAACGTCCGGAGCTCAAAGGGAAAATCTACATTGCCTACTGCCCGGAGCGCGTACTTCCGGGGAACGTGATATACGAGCTTGTTCATAACGACCGCGTAATAGGCGGACTTGACGAGGCCTCGACGGCCAAGGCCAAGGAATTTTACGGGCGCTTTGTGGAGGGTACACTTCACGCCACGAACGCCCGCACGGCAGAGATGTGCAAGCTTACGGAGAACTCGTCGCGCGACGTTCAGATAGCGTTTGCCAACGAGCTATCGCTGATATGCGACCGCGCGGGCATCAATGTGTGGGAGCTGATCTCGCTTGCCAACCGTCATCCTCGCGTAAATATTCTTCAGCCGGGTTGCGGCGTGGGCGGTCACTGCATCGCTGTAGACCCCTATTTCATCACGGCGGCCTTTCCGCAGGAATCGAAAATAATCAGCACGGCGCGCTCGGTGAACAACTACAAAGCCGACTGGTGTGCGGAAAAGGTGATGAACGCGATGCTCCGCTTCGAGCTCGAAAAGGGCCGCAAGCCTGTTGTGGCGATGATGGGCGTAGCCTTCAAACCGGACATCGACGATCTGCGCGAGAGTCCTGCAAAATACATTATCACGAAAGTGATGCAGAGCTGCAACAACGCGGACATCCTGGTTGTGGAGCCGAACGTGGAAGAGCACCGAGTGTTCAAGCTCACACCCTATATGGAGGCATATGAGAAGGCAGACATCGTGGTATTCCTGACGGCCCACACGCCATTCCGCTCGCTTCCGTGGCGCGAGGACAAGGTGATCCTTGATTTCTGTGGAATTTTCAAGAAGTGAGCATGCCGGGAGTAGAGAAAGCAGCAAGTAACTTTCCCGAGCGCGTGGACATCCGCGGAGCAAAAGTCTATCCTTTTGCCTCGACGGAACAGCTGATAGATTTTGTCGAGAACCGGAAAGGGATTCTTGTGGCTGTGAACGCGCACAAGCTTCTGGATGCGAACGAGACGACGCTACCCATCATCAACAACAATATCGCGTACTGCGACGGTGCGGGAGCGGTGGCTGCCGCGAAAATCAAGGGCGCGAAGGATGCAGTGAAAATCGCGGGGTGCGAACTGTGGCTCAAGATAATCGAGCGATTTCACGACAGCAAGACATTCTATATCGTTGGCGCCAAGCCTGCTGTGCATGAAGCAACGGTAGAAAAGCTGCGGACTGAATATCCGGATATCCGCATTCTGGGTCATCGGGACGGCTACCTGAAGACGGCTGAGGAGCGTGAAGCGCTAATCGCGGATGTGGCCGAGAAGAAGCCGGATGTGGTTTTCGTGGCCATGGGTTCGCCGACCCAGGAAATATTAATGAACGACATGCTTCAACGCCATAAGGCTATCTATCAGGGCCTTGGCGGGAGCTTCGATGTATATACAGGAAATGTGCCCCGGGCGCCGAGATGGATGGCCGAGCACAAACTCGAATTTGCCTATCGCTTATACAAACAGCCAAAACGCATCAAGCATGACATTGATTATCTGCGATTTGTGTGGTGGTATCTAACGAAACAGTTCTGATGAAGACCATAATGCTCATTTTCGGCACGCGTCCGGAAGCAATCAAGATGGCGCCCCTTGTGAAAGCCCTCGAAAGGTGCGGGGATGAATTCCGCACGGTTGTTGCGGTTACGGGGCAGCATCGTGAAATGCTGGATCAGGTGCTCCGATTATTCGAAATCACTCCTGACTATGACCTTGACATCATGAAGCAGGGTCAGGACCTGACAGATGTAACCTGCCGAATCCTCACGGGCATGCGAGACATACTGAAGCAGGACCGGCCTGATCTGGTGCTTGTTCACGGTGATACGTCGACCTCGACGGCAGCAGCACTGAGTGCTTTTTACGAGCAGATCCCGGTAGGGCACGTGGAGGCCGGACTTCGGACAGGCGACATCTACTCGCCATGGCCCGAGGAAATGAACCGCCGCATCACGGGACGAATCGCCACGCTTCACTTCTCGCCTACAGAAAAGAGCCGCGGGAACCTGCTGAAGGAAAATGTCGTGGACGAAATGATCACAGTCACAGGCAATACGGTCATCGACGCGCTCCACACGGTTGTGGAGAAGATCAAGAACGACCCCGAGCTGTCGTCGAAACTTTCCCGTCAGCTTGCCGAGGAGGGCTATGATCCGGCGTCACGACTGGGGGACGGCAAGCGCCGTATGGTGCTGATGACGGGCCACCGACGCGAGAATTTCGGCGAGGGCTTCCACAACATCACATTAGCGATAAAGGAATTAGCAGAGCGATACCCTGAAGTGGATTTCGTGTACCCGATGCATCTTAACCCCAATGTCCGCCGTCCGATCGCGGAAACATTCGGGGGCACGATACACCCGAACGTGTTCTTTATCGAGCCGCTGGACTATCTGCCGTTCGTGTATATGATGATGCACAGCTATCTGATTATCACGGACTCGGGCGGGATTCAGGAGGAGGCCCCGTCGCTCGGAAAGCCCGTGCTTGTGATGCGGGAGGTGACGGAACGTCCCGAGGCGCTTGAGGCGGGAACCATCCGGCTTGTGGGCACGGACCGGCGAAAAATCGTGGACGAGGCGGCGCGATTTCTGGATGATGCAGACTATTATCGTGCCAACAGCCTGATAGCCAATCCTTACGGCGACGGGCACGCCTGCGAGCGGATAATTGATTTCATCCGCAAAAATTAAGCATACATTCCCTCAAAAGAAGCCTTTACCCTAAGCTAAGGACGTGGGAGCCAGGCGGAAACGAGTTCCGTCGAAGGTGAAATTCAGCAGTCCCAGGGCGGCGAGCGATTCGAGGATTCTTTCGACTCGGTCGAGAGAAATATGGAGCGCGACAGCGATGTCGCGCTCGTCTATTCCCGGGGCAGGGATTTCGGCCAGATACGCGAGTATGCGGCTTTCCTCTGCACCGATAGAAAGGGCTCCCGGGGCAGAATTTGCACGCAGTCGCCACCCGCGGACCATGAGCGGATGGGCAAGAATATTTTCATCGGCCACCCGGACATAGGCGCGTCTATGACCGTCGGCTTCAAGAACCTCGACAGGACGCTCGAACGCCTCGGCAACCGTGGCGACGATAACGGTGACGTGGGTATCGACAGTGTAAGCGTGGAAATCGACTTGCTGTGGCGGGCAGCAATACCGGTATGCGGCCTGCTCGACAACAAACACGTCCTCCTCGTTTCGGACGCCGGCAATGACGCCATTGTCCTTCACGCCGATGAGGAGTCGACCGCCGCCGCGATTTGCGAAAGCGGAAATGGAGCGTGCAATTTTGCGGGCATCGGATATGGTGAGCTTGAAGTCCTGGGATTCGTGCTCGCCCTCGGCCACCCACGCCCTGATCTTGCGACCGCCGGGAGATGAGGGAATGTCCTTCACGCGGCTTCAGAGTTTGGGGAGGAGGGATCTGAGGGCGGCGAAAGTTCGCTCGGGGGCTTCGGTCCAGAAGTTCTGATACTGTGCGATATTGTCGGCAGTGCCGGGTGTATCGCTCACGACGCGTATGCACACGAACGGAACGGCCTTGATATAACACACTTGCGCAATAGCCGCGCTCTCCATATCGCATGCCACGGCATCGGGATAGAGCTCGAGGATATGGCGCACTTCCTCGGGCCGGGAGACGAAAATATCGCCGGAGGCGATAATTCCGCTTCGAGCACCGATCTCGGCGGCGAGTGAGTCGGGAAGCGGCGAGGGGAAGATGCGTGGGCATCCGGCAGCCTGTCCGGGCTCGGTGCCGGGCCCGCACCAGACGTCGTGATAAGCGACACCGGATGCAAGAATCAGGTCGAGGACGCGTGTCGCACCGGTTCCACCGGCTACGCCGGTGTTAATAACGAGAGCCGGGTGGAAGTTTTCGATGAGGGTGAGTGCGCCGACGGCGGCGTTGACTTTTCCGATTCCGCACTCCATGACCACGACATCGCGGCCGGAGAGCCGGCCAGTATGAAAGACGAACCCATTGACAGTGAGGGTGGAATGGTCGCTGAGCAGTGGCGTGATGAGCGCAAGTTCCTTGCTCATTGCCACGATTATGGCTATTTTGGACATCTTCAGGGATTGATTTGACCAACGACGCGGACTGAGCTTACGGAATTTGCCGGATCGTTGGTGATTAGGGTGATACGTGAGTTGAGAATGTGGCCCTGCAGTGCTTCGGGGTTGATGGAGCAGGAAATGTCGACATGCTTTCCGGGCTTGAGTGTGGTGTTCCGGGGCATTTCAACAGCGATGGCCGGATCAGGCGACCAGATACGCCTGATAATCAATGGGGAACGGCCCTTATTTGAAATGCGTAAGGAGGTCTTGACGGGAGCAGAATCAGCGGTGCTGACTTCGGGCACGATTATGCGCTCGGGTTCGACGGCAAGCACGGGAGCGCGAGCCAAGTCCTTATCGGACAGGTTGCTGAAATCCTCCACTACGCTTGCAACGACGGGAAAATCGAAGGACTCAAGATCGGAATCAGGAGCTATCCGGGCCACAGTTTCGGAAATGCCCCAATCGGGACAGCGGTCGGAGCGGAAATAGACGATGAATGAGGCTTGCTCGCCGGGGGGGATGCGGGCGGGCTCGAGGGAGATGTGGAGCCAGTCGGGGAGCTCGCCGATCCGGGGGGCAATCGTGTCGGTTGATGCGTTGTATGCGTTGACGAACACGGTCTTGAGCTTGCCCTTGATGACATCACCCACGAGTGCTGTGCCTTTGCGCAAGGCAAGGGGGCCTCGGCGCAGGGGGTACTGCGCGTTGACAGAAGCGTCGCCTCCGACAACTACGCCCTTGATAGTTAGGCGTGTGCGTCGCGGCTCGGTATTGGCATCGACAATCACACCCTTCTCGAAGCGCCCGAGGCGTCCGGCGGGGTCGTAATCGACGACGATCTCGGCGGAATCGCCGGGAGCGAGGGGCTTTCGAGACCAGTCGGCGACGGTGCATCCGCAGGTTGTGCGGACATTCAGGAGGACGAGGGGCTCATCGCCGGTATTTACATACCGGAATGCGGTGCGGGCGATGCCGTCGTCCTCATTGAAGGCGCCGAAATTATGGAAGGTCTCGCGCCAGAAAATATCGGGTCCCTCGGCCGCGAGACAAATCGGGACGATAGATGCGATTACGGCGAGGAACAGTCGTATTGCTTTCATAATTAGTGCAAAGATACGCATTTTCGTGGAATAGACGAAATGTTAACTGTCCGTGGGCGGATGAAAATGGACGAGGACGGGGGGCGATGTGCGTAACTTTGCGGTGTCGGAAGACGAAAAGTATAATTTCAAACACTAAAAAAATCAAACAGATGAACAAGACAGAGACAATTCCCCCACCCTACGAGCCTGAAGAGGGGGCGACGGCAGAGAAGAGGCTCTACAGCTCGGAAGCGGTGGACGCGGCGGCCCGCGAGGCAGCCGAGGAAGAGCAGGAGGAGGGGATGCCTTTCTTTCTCTTCCATCCCCGGAGAAGTTTTTGGGAGGATGATTAGAGGAATCCCCGGGAGGCAAGCAAATCTGATTTTTCGGGATTAATCATGATTTATCGAGATTTACCGTGGGGAATCGGGGGGTTAGGGAGGGACGGACGAGGGGAGAAGTGAGGACAGGCCAATCGGGATTTGGGGAAGGCGAGAGGCGGGGGCGTTGAAGACATGCCAAAGGCATGTCCCTACAGGCGGGGGAGGCGAGATGGCAATTTTCGAATTATAAGGACTTAATTTTCAAACTTAAAAAACTTAATCTAAACAATGAACACTGAAGAGAATCTTTTGGAAGGTGTAGCAGGCGGGAAGCATGTGGCTTCGCAGCCGTTAACGACCAGCGCGGCCAATCTTGCGGCTCCGGGTCTTGTAATGAACGGAATAGACCAACGCATCGTGAAGGTGCGCCCGATGTCGACACCAATCGATCAGCTGAGCCGCTGTGCGGGCAGCCGTCATACGGACGGGATGTGCGTGGAATTTGCCTCGGTAGATACGCGCCCGACGGAGGTGACGCTGGCGAAGAGCGTGGGCGGGGAGCAGACGCTTGAGGAAGAGGCCGGCGGCGGCTATTCGACGCAAATCGAAATCGAGAGCGGGCTGCTGGATGTGACGGAAACGCTGCTCGCACTTCCGGAGAACGATGAGCCGACGGTTATGTATGTTCTGTCGAAGGTGAAGCCTCAGACTTACCGCGTGATGGTGACGAATCCGAAGGAGAGTGTGACAACGGGAATGGGCGGAGGCCAGCCGATCCACACGATGCCTCTGCTGGCAAAGGGTGCGAAGCTGATCCGTATGGGCCGCGCGGCAGCGGAACTGGATGTTCAGACGGCTCAGTTCTCGGCCCTTCCGTCGAAGGATTACAATAACTGCCAGATCTTCAAGATGCAGGTAGAGCAGTCGACGCTAATGAAGATAGCTCGCAAGGAGCTGGGCTGGAGCTTCTCGGACCAGGAGGAGGCAGCGATCATAGACATGCGTCTGGGCATGGAGAAGAGCTTTCTCTTCGGACGCCGAACGAAGCTATTCGACGCGAACAAGCAGCAGGAGGTGTATCTGACCGGGGGCATCTGGGCCCAGGCGGGCACCGAGACGACGGTGAACCTTGACAAGCTGGACCAACGAGCACTGACGAAGCTCTGCAGCGATGCATTCGTGGGGCGGACGGGCTCGAAGCGCAAGATTCTACTTGCGGGTACGGAGCTGATGGAGGCACTGAGCAACGTGGAGTACAGCAAGACGGTTCAAGGGGGCGAGAGCTTCGTGAAGTGGGGTATAGAGTTCAGGGAAATCCGCTCGAACTTCGGCACGCTCTACGTGCTTCACTCGGAAATCTTCGATCAGTGCGGGCACCGGAGCGACGGTTTCATCCTTGACCCGGACTACCTGACGAAGTATGTGCACATCCCCTTCAACTGCGAAAAGCTTGATCTGCGCAAGAGCGGTCAGCGCAACTCGGATGCTGTGGTCCTGACTGAGGCGAGCTGCCTTGTACTGCGCTACCCGGGAACACATCTTCGCGTGAAGGGTAAGCACGAATCGAAGTCGTGAAGTGTGTAAGATGAACAAGCAATCCCTTGAAAGAAAATCGAAGCTATGAAGATAACACTTTCGAAGGGCGAGATGCTCGAACGTTTCCGGCTTGCCGGGGGCTTCGAGCATCTTCGTTCAGACTGCGTGATCGAGGCGACAGACGGCGTGGCGCTCAACGGGCTATTAGAGGAGCAAATGCGCAGAGTCTACACGGAATTGCTTCTGAATGGGCCAAGAGAACTGACGGCGTCGGAGGATGTGAGCGAGTGTCTGCCGGATGCGGTCTACCACGGGACAAACACGGGTCGTATAGAGCTTCCGGCGGATGTGGTGCGGGTCTATGAGATAAAGCTCGAGAGCTGGGAGGCTACTGCGGAGGTGCAGGGCCCGGATGAGAGCGAGGCTCTAAGGATGCTTGCCGACAATGCGTACACGGCTCCGACAACCCACTCACCAGCTGCCACAACGGGAATGGACGGGCGGACAATAATCGTGAGTCCGGCGTGGAGCCCCCGAGGAGTGGTGTATGCACGTGGCGTGCGAGACCCGGGACCTGACAAATATACACTTGAGGAAGCGGGACTGACATGGATTTTTGAAAGAATGAAAACGGAATTTCTACTATGAACGACAAGAAGGACAAGACAATACTGAAGCGTGCCTGCGAGGCCTGGAACGGAGGGAGCGACTTCCGCGCAAGACGCGAGCGCTGCAAGCGCTTCACCTACGGGGACCAATGGAGCGACGAGTGTGTCTCGCGTAGACACGGCATCCGTCTGACGGAGGGGGAAAGGATAGTCCGTCAGGGGCGCACGCCGCTTACGAACAATCTGATCCGTCAGCTTGTGAAAACGATAGTGGGCCAGTTCAGGACCCATGCGGGCGAGGCGGGAGACTACAAGGACGCGATGAGTCGCCGGAACGCCTTGGGGGAGCTTGACAGCCGCATGCTGGAGGAGTTCCTGATCTCGGGAGCTGCGATACAGCGGCTATCGAACGAATGCCGAGAGGGAGGCACGGGTGTGTGGGTTGACAATGTTGACCCGAGGTTTTTCTTCGTGAATGTCTACAAGGACCCACGCGGGACGGACATAGAACTTGTGGGGATGCTTCACGATATGGGACTGCCGGAGCTTGTGAGCCGATACAGCCACGGAAATCCGGCCCGCGGGCGCCAGCTGGAGGAAATATTCGGAGAATGCATAGCAGCGGGAGCGTATGCACCGGAGAAGGCTCTGGGAATGCCGGCAAGCGGGAGCGAGGAATTCTTCCTGGCTAACGACGCGGCAAAGATGCGAGTGATCGAGGTATGGACCCTTGATGCGCTGCGAACGGAAGAGGGGAGCTATAAATTCGGCTGGCGATGCCGGATATTCTCGCCTGACGGGAGGTGCATAGACAGCTACGGTTCGCCATACAGGGGCGGTGGTCATCCGTTTGTGGTGAAGCTGTATCCTATGACGGACGGGGAGGTTCATTCGTTCGTGGAGGGGCTGATCGAAAACCAGAAGTACATAAACAGGCTTATAAGCATAGCGGACCACATCATGGCTTCGTCGGCGAAAGGGGCTCTTCTTTTCCCGATCAACGAACTGCCGGACAATGTGCGTCTGGAAGAAGTGGCGCAGCGGTGGGCAAGTCCGGATGCGGTGATCCCTCTGCGTGAGGGAAAGGTGCTTCCGCAGCAAGTGGCGACCCGTGGGACGACCGAGGGAGCGTGTCAGCTGCTGTCGCTACAGATGAAGCTTTTCGAGAACAGTACGGGGGTGAGCGATGTGCTATTAGGGCGAAATGTATCTGCCGCGGTGGGAAGGGACAACTACCGGGCCCGAGTGGAGACGGCATCGATAGCCCTTGCGGATCTGCTTGATACATTCGGCAGTTTTCTCGAACAACGAGGGCGGAAGGTGGGAATAATTGCACGAATACAAAAATAATTGCAAATAAATTTGCACAATTGCAATTAATGTATTAACTTTGCCTGCGAAAAGGGGAAGCGGGAAAATGTTTCTTTAAACCTTATCTTAACTAATCGAACTATGTACAAAACAGAAACCATGCGTCGGAACGACGCGTACGTGGCCGCCTTCGAGCGGCTGCTTGACACGGAGGGTGGAGCGGGGACACACGCCGAGCTGCGGGCACTTGCCTTCCGGACACTTGAGATGCGGCCTCCGCGTTATTTCGTGAGCCAGCAGAGGGCGATGGATGTGTACCGCGCACATCGCAGCGGCAAGAAGCTCAAGCGGGGACTCTGGGAGGAGTTCTGCGCGGATGTGGACTGCGAGTTAGGTGCGCGCCCATGGCTGGAGACTGAGCGAGCGATCAATTTCGTGCTATGTTTCAAGCGTCCGAGCCGCTACTATATGTCGCGGGAGACGGCTTGGCGTCTGATAGCCAAACGGATGGAGAAGTGCGTGGCGTTCCGACGCAAGAAGCCTATGGAAAGGAGGGGTGCGTGATCCATGGAGATAACGCTATCGCTGACAAATGTGCTCCAGGGGGTATATGCTGACGCAGCTTTGCTAAGCGCGAGCACGGAGAGCACGAACAGACCAGCGCTGCTGCGGCGGGAACACGGAAATGCACTGAAGCGGCTATGCCTGACGGCATGGGGCCTGCTGATGGGTGAGATATGCGGACATATCGGGGCGTTCACGTTCACGCCAACGTCCTACATGACGAGCGAGGATCCGGAGCTGCTGAGCGTGACGCTGACCGGAGAGGCGGCGGAGAGACACGGGCCGGCAATGCGGCTGCAGCTTAGCACTGCGCTTGAGCGGAGGCTTCTTTCGATGGCTTACGGGCGGGAATATCCGGATCTCGCGCGGGCGAACGAGGTGCTTGCGGAACGGGCTGTGGAGGGTTTTCTCCGGCTTGCGCGCGGAGAAGCGAGCCTGGCGAGGATCCGTCCGTGGAGGTAAGTTTCGGGGGGATTCGGGGCGTGGAAGACATGCCGGAGGCATGTCCCTACAGGCGGGGAGAAATAAGAAGAGGCTGCCTTTTGGGCAGCCTCTTGAGTTTTATGGAGGTCAAAGGCTATTAGCCGTTGATCTTAACCATGGTAGCGATGAGATCGAGCACCTTGTTGGAGTAGCCGATTTCGTTGTCGTACCAGGAGATAACCTTAACGAAGGTGGGGGTGAGCTGGATGCCAGCCTTCTTGTCGAAAACGGATGTGAGGGGGCAGCCGAGGAAGTCGCTGGAAACAACGTCGTCTTCGGTGTAGCCGAGGATACCCTTGAGCTCGCCTTCAGAAGCTTCCTTCATGGCAGCGCAGATTTCTTCGTAGGTAGCGGGCTTAGCGAGGTTGACGGTGAGGTCAACAACGGAAACGTCGA
>CAZBNM010000037.1:0-21907 GCA_964493495.1 uncultured Bacteroides sp. | reverse complement strand
TTCTTCGACGAAAGCTTCGGCACCATCGCCGGCTACGGCCCCCACGGCGCCATCGTCCACTATGAAGCGACCTCCGAGAGCAACGCAACCCTTCGCCCCGCAGGCCTTCTGCTCATCGACTCCGGCGCGCAATATCCCGACGCTACCACCGACCTCACGCGCACCATCTGCCTCGGCACTCCCACGCCCGAGGAACGGCACGACTTCACGCTGGTAATGAAAGGACACATCGCCCTGGCCCGCATGATATTTCCCGACGACACCCGTGGCGCGCAGCTCGATGCCATCGCCCGGCAGTATCTCTGGCACGAAGGCATGAGCTATCTCCACGGCACCGGCCACGGCGTGGGACAGTTCCTGGGCTGCCATGAAGGCCCCCAGAGCATCCGTCTCAACTATGTCGACGTTGCCCTCCGCCCCGGCATGATCATCTCCAACGAACCCGGCGTCTACAAAGAAGGCGTACACGGCATCCGCTGCGAGAATCTCGTGCTCTGCGTTCCGGCCATGACCACGGAATTCGGCCGCTTCCTCAAGTTCGAGACGCTCACGCTCTGTCCTTTCGAGCCCTCACTCTTCGAAACGGAAATAATGACCGACGAAGAGCTCCGCTGGCTCAACGACTACCAGGCCCGCGTCCGCGAGCTCCTCACCCCCGAACTCGACCCCGACACAGCCCGGTGGCTTGCCGAAAAAACCCGTCCCATAGAGAAAAAATAACAACCGCTAAATCCCTCATAACATGCAGCAAGGTACAATAGTCCCCGTCCGCGGATTCACCCCCGTGATCGGCAAGGACTGCTTCATAGCCCCCGGAGCCGCGATCATCGGCGACGTCCGCATGGGCAGCGAATGCTCCATCTGGTTCAATACCGTCCTCCGAGGCGATGTCAACTCCATCCGCATCGGCAACCGCGTCAACATTCAGGACGGCTCTGTGCTACATACGCTCTATCAGAAATCCACAATCGAGATCGGCGATGACGTCTCCATCGGTCACAACGTCACAATCCATGGCGCCAAAATCCACGACTTCGCCCTCGTAGGCATGGGAGCCGTAGTCATGGACGACGCCGAGGTCGGTTCAGGCGCTATCGTCGCCGCAGGCGCCGTGGTCCTCTCTCGCACCAAAATCGGACCGAACGAGCTTTGGGCCGGCGCGCCTGCCAAATTCATCAAGATGGTCGACCCCGAACAGTCCCGCGAAATCAACATCAAGATCGCGCACAACTATCTGATGTATTCCAGATGGTACGACACACCCGAAATCGACCCCACTTTGCAGCAGTGAGGCAAAAAAATTGCCATAAAGTTTTGCCATCTAAAAAAATGTTGCTAATTTTGCCCCGCTAAAGCAAACAAGAAAATAAAATAAAAACTTTATACACCAAAAATGATTATCGTACAAGTAAAAGACGGCGACAATATCGAACGCGCTCTCAAGAAATTCAAACGTAAATTTGAAAAGACCGGCATCGTGAAGGAACTTCGCAGCCGCCAGGCCTTCCAGAAGCCCTCTGTAACAAACCGCAAGAAGATGATGAAGGCGGTTTACGTGCAGAAGCTCCGCGCCGTAGAAGAATAAGCGCCACACTTCAGCGACAATCGTAAACACCGTCAGTAAGGACCGTACCGCGGCCCTTACTGATGTTTTGTCGCATCATATATTTCCGGGATCCTTCTGTACGATGGTGATCCTGCACAACGTGCGGTAGCGCGAGGGCGTATCGCCCGTACATGTGCGGTACCACCGCGAAAAGAATGTGGGAGATGCGAAATTCAGAGCATACGCAATCTCCTTTATGCTCTTCTTCGAATCGCGCATAAGCCGCTTCGCCTCAGCTACAACCGCCGTATTTATCCAATACAGAGGCGTATAACCCGACACAGCCTTAATTGTCGTCGAAAAATACCGGGGACTCAGATTCTGCAGCTCCGCATAATGCGCCACCATGCGGTGTCTTTTGAAATCACGGGTCAGATCTGACTGGAACCTCATCATTATCGACTCCCCGGCATTACTGCTCCTCGTCGCCGACTGACTCGCGTTTATATACGAATCAAGCACAAGATACGCCATCGCATGCGTCAGGCTCGACGTTATCATCCCTGATAGAGGACGTTCGTCCGCATTGCGCTCCTCTATAAGTGTCATAAGCGATATCAGCGCCTTCATATTCCGCTCCGACGGGTGCGACACAGGGTGTAGGAGCGCGAACTGCATGTTCGCCCCCAGATTCACCGGCGCGATCGCCGAGAAAACAAACTCAAGGTCCACGATACACACCATACCCTGAAAATCCTGACTCGGCCGTAGAAACGAAAGATTGATGAACGGCAGCTTTATCACCATATCGCCACGGCAAATATCATATTGCCGCGTGCCGATGGTGAATGACATCATCCCCCGCATACACACCAGCACGCCGCTCTGATGATCGGCGAACCTCATCAGGATGCCCTCTGCATCCTCAGCGTCTACAAACGCCACAAAGGATTTCTCATTCATAACACACAAAAATAATACTTTTCAGTCAGTATTCACGCCCTTAGTGCGGATTATGCGTGAAAAATCATACAAATCGTACATTCATCATGACATTACGGACTTGAAACAACCACGATATTTCTCAATCTTTGCATAAAAATCCATTATGCAAATAAATAATCCGAGAACATGAGATACATTCTGCTTATCATGACCCTCGCCGCCGGCAGCGTCATGCTCCAGTCATGTGGATTCAAGAAAGAAAAATCCACAGTAGCCCAACCCGTAAAAGTCGACGTAATCGCCGCCCGTGGAAGCAACCGGACACCCGGACGCTCTTACTCCGGTACCGTCGAAAACGACGGCGCCGCCGACATGAGCTTCACCGTCGCCGGCACCCTGAAGAAAATATACGTCAAGCCCGGACAAAGAATCAGCAAAGGACAGCTCCTGGCCGAAATCGATGATGCAAGCCTCCGCAACGCCAATCAGATTGCCGAAGCCACACTCGCGCAGGCCCGCGACGCATATGAACGCCTGAAAAAACTTCATGATGCCGACGCGCTCCCGGACATTCAGTGGGTCGACGTGCAGAGCAAGCTCCGGCAGGCCGAGAGCGCCGCAGCCATTGCGCGCCGAGGCGTGAGCGACGCGCGCATATACGCCCCCATCACCGGCATAGTCTCCGAAAAATTTGCCGATGAAGGCCAGACCGTAGCCCCGGGCCTGCCCGTAGTCAGAATCGTCTCCATCGGCGATGTCAAGGTCAGCATCTCCGTTCCCGAGGCCGAAATCGGAGCCATGAAACCCGGCATGAAAGCAATCGTCAGCACCGATGCCGCGAACTCCGCGCCCCTCGAAGCGGTACTCGTCGAGCAGGGAGTCGTTGCCAACCCCCTGTCGCGAACATACGACGTCAAATTCAAGACCTCCAACCCTGACGGTGCACTCCGCCCCGGAATGCTCTGCAACGTAGCTCTCGAAGCACCCGCCGCATCCGATAGTGCAGCCCGCGCCATCATCATCCCCGCCAATGCAGTGCTCCTTAGCGCCGACAACCGCAATTTCGTTTGGCTCGCGTCAGCAGGCCGGGCGCGCATGCAGTACGTCAGCATCGGAAGCCTCCTCCCCGAAGGCGTCGAGATCACCGGAGGCATCAACCCCGGCGACAGCGTGATTGTAGCAGGAATGCAGAAGGTCTGCAACGGAACCAAGATTCAATACTGACGTCATGGCAAGCGAAAACAACAACCCCGCCTCGCCCGCTCCGCAGAGCGACTGGCGCCCCACCCTACTGGTCCGCATCGGTTTCAAATACCACCGCGTCGTATTCCTCCTCGCCACAGTCCTCATAGCCTTCGGCATCTTCGCCCTAAAGGTCATGGACAAGAACGAGTTCCCCAACTTCACCATCCGACAGGGCGTCGTCGTCGCCGTTTATCCCGGCGCATCGCCCCTGCAGATCGAACAGGAAGTCCTCAAACCTCTCGAAAACTACATCTTCTCATACAAGGAGGTCGACAAAAGCAAGACCCACGCCGACTGTACCGACGGAATGGTAATGATCTACGTCGAGCTAAACGCCGACATGTCCGAGCCAAAGCCGTTCTGGAATGAATTCAAGCTCGGTATGGACAACGTCAAGCTTCAGCTTCCCGCAGGAGTTCTCGCCGTCGAGACCATCTCGAATTTCGGCGAAACATCTTCCATCCTGCTAACCATGAGCAGCAACGAGAAGACCTACCGCGAGATGGGTGTATACCTCGACGATCTCCGCGACCGCCTCCGCCGCATCGAAAGCATAGGCACAATGGACGTCTACGGCAAGCAGAACGAACAGATTTCCGTCACCCTCGACCCCGCCCGCCTCGCCCATTACGCTCTCGACGAAAAGACACTCGCCGTAAACCTGCTCGCCAAAGGATTCCGCACCACCGGAGGAGCCCTCAAAAGCACCGACTACTCCATGCCCGTCTACGTCGAGCGTTCCGTAAGCTCCATACAGGCCATACGCGACATGATCGTCCTCTCTCTCCCCGACGGTTCCGTTGTCCGCCTCGGCGACATAGCCCAGATCCGCAAAGAATACCCCGAGCCGACATCATACATCACAAACAACGGCAAGAAAAGCCTCCTCCTGAGCATACAGATGAAGGACGGCTACAACGTCGTCGAGATGGGCGGCGAAGTCCGGGAAGTCCTCGACGACTTTCAGAAGACCCTCCCCGAGGAAGTCACCCTTTTCACCATCACCGACCAGCCGACCGTCGTCAACGCATCCGTCATCGACTTCCTCCAGGAGCTGCTCATCGCCATTGTCGCCGTAGCCATCGTCGTGCTCCTGCTCCTCCCCTTGCGCGTAGCCCTCATCGCAGCCAGCACCATTCCCATCGCCATTTTCATCTCTCTCGGCTTCTTCTATGCCTTCGGCATGGAACTCAACACCGTCACCCTCGCATGCCTTATCCTCAGCCTCGGCATGATTGTCGACAACTCCGTCGTCATTATCGACGACTACGTCGAGCTTATCTCACAGGGCGTCGACCACAAGACCGCGACACTACGCTCAGGCACGGAATTCTTCAAGGCCATATTCTCGGCAACGATGGCCATCTCCATCACATTCTTCCCCTTCCTGTTCACGATGACCGGAATGTTCCGCGACTTCATGAACGACTTCCCCTGGGCCCTGACCCTCATCCTCTTCCTCTCGCTCATCGTCGCCGAGATGATGGTCCCCTTCCTCCAGTACAAGCTCATCCGCAAACCTATCTATAAGCTCGAGCAGGAAGCCGTGGCAAGCGGCAAAAAGAAGTTCTCCTTCTTCGGATGGATGCAGAAGGGTTACGACCGTCTCCTCACCGTATGCTTCGCCCATCCCACGGCCACACTCGTCATTTCCCTGCTGGCCGTCATAATCGGCGGCATAGCCTTCGCCACACGCCCCATGCAGATGATGCCAATTTCCGAACGCAATCAGTTTGCCGTCGAGATATTCCTGCCCGACGGCGCAACAGTCCGGCGCTCGACCGAGGTTGCCGACTCCCTCGAAGCAATCCTTGCCCGCGACGAGCGCATCGTGTCTATAGCGTCATTCCACGGATGCTCATCCCCCCGCTTCCAGACTACCTACGCCCCGCAGGTCGGAGGCCCCGATTTCGCACAGTTCATCGTCAACACCAAGAACAACGAGGCAACCGTCGACGTCCTAAACGAATACACCGACAAATACGAATACTACTTCCCCGACGCCATCGTCCGCTTCAAGCAGCTAAGCTACTCCAACGCCGAATTCCCCATTGAGATACGCGTCAGCGGCGACGACCGCGCGCAGATCTCCGCCGTCAGCGATTCCATCATGGCACGGATGATTTCCCTGCCTGGAATTCGCGAAGTCCGGAGCAGCGACGGCATAGCATTCGCCGCCGCGAAAGTTGCCCCCGACGCAGTCCTGGCATCCCGCCTCGGGCAGACCAACCTCGGCACAGAGGCCACCCTATCAATGCGCTACTCATCCGGTATCCCCGTTGCCACAGTCTGGGAGGGCGACTATGGCATTCCCGTAGTCCTCAAGGCCCCGACGGCCGACAGCTCCTCCGTCGCCGACCTGCGCGCAGAGATTATGCCCGTAATGGCCCTGTCATCGGCTCCCCTGCGACAGTTTGCCGAAGTGCGCCCCGAATGGAACACCGCAAAGCTATCCGACCGCAACGGCATTCCCACCGTCACCATCATTGCCGAAGTCGAACGCAACATCAACGTCCTCGACCGCACCGCCGCCGTCTGGGATGCCATAAAGGATATTCCCGTCCCCGAAGGCGTATCCGTGGTCCGTGGCGGCGAATATGAAAACACCCTTGATCTCATGCCCGAAATCGGCATGGCTCTCATTCTTGCCGTCGCCATTATATTCTTCATCCTCCTTTTCCACTACGCACAGGCAGGCGTGGCCGCGCTCCTTGTCCTCTCGCTTCTGCTCTGCGTCCCCGGCGCCGGCATCGGCATGATCATCGACGGAACTGTCATTTCGCTCACCTGCGTCCTCGGCATCGTCTCGCTGATGGGTATTCTCGTCCGAAACGCTATTGTCCTCCTGGACTATGCCGAAGAGCTCCGCAACTCAGGAATGGACCTCAAGGACGCCGTGTTTCATGCCTCCGAACGCCGGATGAGGCCCATATTCCTCACATCAGCCGCCGCTACCATGGGCGTCGTGCCTATGGTGCTCGGAGGATCGGCCCTCTGGCAGCCCATGGGCGTGATCGTATTCTGGGGCACACCTATCACCATGATTTTCATCCTCACGACAATCCCCGTTGCCTACTGGAAGATGAAGGCCCGTCAGAAAGGCGCCGACAAGCCCCTGCCCGAGCCCCTCGAGACGCATCTGATCTAACGCAATGCCCGACAACCATGTAAAATGAATTTCATCATGAAAAAATCCATCATACTCATCCTGGCGCTCGCCGCCGCGGCCCCCTTCGGTGCCGCGGCGCAAGAAGTGGCCGCCGACACCGTGCTCACCCTCGAGCAGTGCGCCGACCTGGCCGTCCGCCACAACGCCGCCTTGAAAAATGCGCGGAACAATGCCGAGATGGCCGCACAGATGCGCAAGGAAGCATTCACGAAATACTTCCCCGAGATCGCAGCTTCAGGCCTCGGAATCATCGCCAACCACGACATGCTCCAGTACGACCTCGACCTCCCGCTCCTGCAGGAAATAGGCATCGGACCTCTGAGTCTCGGTCTCGTCAAGAAAGCCAAAGCTGCAGGCGTGCAGGCCATTCAGCCCGTATTCGTGGGCGGTCAGATTGTCAACGGCAACCGTCTCGCCGCATTAGGCGAATCCGTCGCTCGCCTCCAGCTCACACAGACAGAGAACGAGGTGCGTCTCACCACCGAAAAGTACTTCTGGCAGCTCGCCACTCTCAAGAGCACACGGCTCACACTCCTCTCTGCCATCGAGATGCTCGACACACTCTCCGCACAGGTGAAAGTCGCCGTCGACGCCGGAATCACCACCCGCAATGACCTCCTCAAAGTCGACCTCCAAAGAAACGAATACCGCTCCTCGCTTGTCGACCTCGACAACGGAATCCGTCTCTGCCGGATGCTTCTCTCGCAGTATATCGGAGCCGACTTCCGCAAGCCCGTCAACATCAACGCGCCCGTGCCGGAAACCGTTCCCGAAACCCCGCTCGACATGTTTGTCGATCCCGAGGAAGCACTCACGCAGACCGTTTCATACCGTCTCCTCGAAAGCAACGTCAAGGCCAAGGAACTCGCCGTCCGCATGGAAACCGGCAAGAACCTTCCCACAGTCGCCGTAGGTGCCGGATGGTATTACCACGACGTCCTCGAGCAGAACCATAATTTCGGCGCCCTGCAGCTCGTCGTGAACATTCCTATCAGCGGATGGTGGGCGGGCTCGCACGCCATGAAACGCAAGCGTCTCGAACTCGAGAACGCCCGCACGCAGCTCTCCGACGATAGCGAGCTCATCCAGCTCAATATCCGCAATAAATGGAACGACCTCACCGCCGCTCACCGCAAGATGCAGATCGCACTCCAGTCCATAGCACAGAGCGCCGAGAACCTTCGCCTCAACCGCCTCTATTACGAAGCCGGAACCGTTGCTATTTCCGACCTCCTCGAGGCCCAGACTCTCCACCGCGGATCGCTCGACGACTACTCCGCAGCCTACGGAAACTTCCGCACGGCGCTTGCCGAATACATCTTCGCAACCCGTTAATCACCCCTCCTAAAAACGAATCAGGGAAACGGCTTATTCGCGCCGTTTCCCTGATTTTTTGTATTGCCCAGAGGCTTTACAGTGCTATCTTCCGCACCGCATTGCCCTCGCGCACGATGTAAACGCCCTTCGCAGGCTTCACCACGCGGCGTCCCGTCAGATCGTAGTACTCGGCTTCGCCGGCAGCATTGTCCACAGTCACAGACTCTATGCCCGTCACCGTGCCCTCCTTGCTGATAGCGTAGGCGCCCACAGTCGAAGAGTCATTGCCCTCGGCATCCTTCGTCTTGATAAGCAGCAGGCCCGCATCCGTCTTCGCGTGGCTGTAGACCTGACCTTCGACCGGAGTCCATTCCACGTCATCTGCGCCCTGTTCAGCAGCCATCGCCGGCACGCGGTATGCGGCTTCTTCAGGCTCCGGCGTGAAGTTGATGTGTATCGTGTGGCCCTCGGGTGCATAGAAGTCCAGCGTGCCCGCAGCCTTGTCGTCGAACATCACGAAGCTCGACGGATAAGTCGCATCGACGATAATCTCCGGATCGCCCGCGGCGAAATCGAAGTTTGCCGAGCAGCTCTCCTTGCTCCACGACCCGCCGTTATCGTACTTCTTGCTTACGGCCGTCTTTTCGAAGCCGGTCTTCGTCCCGACTTCCGTCGCAGCTTCTGCGCCAAGCACGGGGGTGGACTTCGCTACGAGCGGATAGTCCATCGCAAAGTTCACCGTTATGCTCTTGTTCGCGGGCGTCACGAGTTCGCCCTTGCTGATGCTTGCCGAGAACACGTTCGCGTTATTCAGATAGTACGACAGCATGCCGTCATTGGCCGCATAATCGCTGTAATCGCCCGTCGGCACAAAGTCCGCGAAGCAGTCCGGCAGGCTGTTGCCCGTCACCGCCTTCACCTGCGAGTCCGCCGGCGTGCCGCGCATCACGGCCACGGGAGCCGTCGTCGTGAACTTGAACTTGGCCACAAGCTCCACTGCCGTCTTCTTCGTAGGCTCCGTGTTGTTCAGGCCCGGATTTTCCCATACCGTATATTCGGCATAGGCAGCCTTCTGCTCCTTGCCCTCAGCATCCTTCGCAACCTCAACCGCCGGAACGGGGAAGAGAGCTTCCACATCGCTCAGGGCAATAGTGGTCGACCCGCCGAGCACACCCTCAGCCTGCGGACGAACAGACAGAACAAGGTCGCTCTGAGGCATTCCCACGAAGCTTAGCACACCGTGCGTGCCCGTAAGCGTGCCGCAATTGCTCGTGCCCAAGGTGATGTCGTACTTCTCGCCTTCCGATGCGTTCACAAGGTCAAAGCTGATGGCAATGGCATTCGCCTCCTTGGCGCCGCCCCAGCCCACGATGGTCGGGTCGAGCGTGGCCTTCACAAGCTGTGCCTCGACATTCTCGAACAGAACCGGCTTCGCACCGCCCGAAACCGTCACTGGCGTATAGCCCAGCTTCAGCACCGGAACGAAATTGCTCACATTGTCCGCCGTGCCCGAAAGATTGTCCAGCTCACGGTCTGCTGCCTTCACGGCCGACTGCTTGCCCTGAACCTTATATACACACTGGTTCAGGTCATTGCCGCCATACATGCCTTCAAGCTCCGAGCTGTCCATTACGAACGTGAAGAGCAGGCTCTCGCCCTCCTCATATCGGATCGGAGCATTCAGCTTCGCGGTTAGTTCCAGCGTTTCATCCTCAAGGTAGGAATAGAAAAACTCTTCCGTCTCGAACGTGCCGGATACCGTCGGATCATAAGCTACCCACTGCGACTTTCCGTCCACAACAGGCAGCTCCGTGCCCTCATACTTCTGCACATACACCTTGCCGCTCATCATGCCCGTAAGCATCTCGCCCGAGTCATCCGTGAACTTGAACGTCACATCCGTAATGTCCGCCTTCACCGAGCCGGCGGCTGTCACCGATGCAAGCCCGTTCAGCTCGTTGGGCGTATAGATAATCTGCGAATAGCTGTAGCCGTAGGCAAGCGTCGTCCCGGGGAGAGACTGGCCCGTGCTGGTCGTAGACCCCGCGCAGCCGTCGTAATCGCCAACATTGAAGATGGCCGGATCGCCCGCAACTTCGCCGCCGCCCTGAGCCTCCTTGTGGATGGTCTCGTAGGTGAAGTTCACCACCGGAAGCACATTCGAAAGATCCGCCGATGCGATAGGCCCGCTCTTCGAGCTCGAGCTCTTGTTGAAGGCCGAGCACTTGCTCACTCCGGGCTTATAGCTGTAGGTACCCATAAACCAGTAATCATTGCCGAATCCCTCATACATTGAAGACTCTGTCACAACCGTCAGCACAAAGCCACCTTCCGTGAGCTCCAACGGAGCGTCGAATTCAATGCTCACGATCACGATGTCCTCGTCATAGGCAGCCGCCTGGATGTCGTCATCATAGGCCGAAATCTCGGCCGTGCCCTTCACGGAGCTTTCCGTCCGGTAATCGATCCACTGGTATTTGCCTCCGTTCTCAGGGAAGCTCGCTGCATCGTAGGGCGTCAGGTAGGCCGTGATGCTTGCCTCGCCATCTATTCCGTAAGCATAGCCCATGTAGAAGGGAAGCTTCACGCCCTTGATGGCCGCAACCTCCTGCGACCCGTCGGCATTAACCGTGGCCTGGATCGCCGAAAGCTCGTTCTGCGAATATATGTTCTGCGAGAAGGTATTCGAATAGCTCAGGTCGAAAAGAACTGCGCTCGAGCCCCCTTCATAACTGCCTGTCGGAGGCCACGCCTGTTTCCCCGGGCTGAACGAAAGATCAGCGGCCGAGGCTGTGAGCGCCATTGTGCATGCCGCCCCCAATAATAGTCTGTTTAGTTTCATAAGTAATATGTGATAAAGATTAAGTTCTTTATTTGATGAACACCTTCTCCGCGCCCGTGGCTGTCTTGCGGATGTAGCAGCCGCTCGACGGATTCTCCACACGCATACCCTGAAGGTTGAAGTATTCGGCGCGGCCTTCTGCCTCACCGACCGTGATTTTCTTTACACCGCTCGAAGTGTCAACCGTGAACTTCGCTACCGGCACAAACTTCTCCGGAGTCATGTAAGGCTCGTTGAAGCCCGTCTCGTACACGTCGCGGAATGTCTTCGTATCCGAGCCGAACACCATCGTGTTCTTACCCGTGCCGTACTTCACAACGCTCGCTACAGCCGAAACCTCCTCGCCGAGATTCTCGCTCCAGCAAGTCAGCACTACCGAGGCGCCGTCGTAGACAAGCGCACGCTCGCCCCCGAACTCAAATTCGATTTCCTCCGTAGTCATGTAGTAGAGCTCCGCGGCATAGTCAATCATGTTCGCGTCGTCGAAGTCCACCGGAATCCACTCGTACTTCTCCGTGTCAGGCTTCTGCACGTATTCCGTCTTCTCGCTGTTCTGCACCGTCAGATAAAGCTCGCACTCCAGCGCGGCGAAAGAGCCCTGGTCCTGATACTTGAACGATACGCCCGTGATCTTGTCGCCGGCCTTGAGGCCCTTGAGCATGTCGGCCGTATAGATGATCTGCGACCCGCTGTAGCGTGTGTACCACTGGTAGGGTGCGCGGTTCCACCACGTGCCGTCCTCGATGTCCGAAGCCTGCGGATTCTCGTAATTGCCCACATAGAGCGTGTTGCCCGTCAGGCCCGGGTTCTCGGGATCTTCCGGATCCTCGGGATCTTCCGGATCCTCGGGATCCTGGCCCGCGGTCAGCGTAACATACTCTAGCTCCGAATAAGGCGAATACTCTACCTCGTAGTCATACTCGTCCTCAGGATAGTCCGGGCCCGGGATAAGGATATTGGCCTGCACGTCATAGGCCAGCTTCGTTGCTCCGTAGCGGTAAGGAAGCGTAGCGAAGCTCTGGCTCGTGCGAGGCGTCTCCGAAGTGCTCACAAGGCGCAGCGTCTTGTCACCCGCCTTCAGCTCCTGGGTCACAGTGATGTCGTCCAGGAAGTCGTAGATGTTCATGTACTCGCCGTCAGGATCGTTGATGATACCGTTGTCCACAAACGTCAGATAAGTATCGTGGCAACCGTTCGTGAATGTGTGCGTGAACGTATTCACACCCGACTGTTCCAGGTTGAACGTCGCCTTCTCCACAGTGCCGTTCGCGCCCGACGAGCTAAGCACTACCTGGCCTCCGGCCGTACCGGCAACGTTTATGGTCACCGTGAACTTGCCGCCGTCATTCACCAGATCGATGTAGGGCGAATAGATCATGCCTCCCACCATACCGCGAGCGAACACAGGCCAGAAGCCCTGCCAGTCCGGAGTATAGGTCCAGTCATAATCCGACAGCTCCACAAAAGCAGTCTCAGGGAAATATGGCTCCAGAGAAGTACCCTCGCTCACAAGGTCGAAAGTCTCCTGAAGAATAACATACGTTCCCGCCGTAGCTGCCTCGCCCGGCTCGTAAACCATCACCGAATACGTCTCCGTCCCCGGAACAGACGTCCAGTTGGCAGTAAAGCCCTCCTCGGTGATATCTGTGGCCGGCAGAGCAACCGGTGCGCTCACAGCTGCACGCTGCACGCCGCGCTTCATACGCAGGCTGCGGGGCATCTCCATGGCCGTTGCAGTCACAGCTGCGCATAATAGAAATGATAAAAAGTAGAGTTTTTTCATACCTATTGAATTTATGTGATAGATGATTACTCCGCAAAATTACACAAATTTTGTCATCAAACAAAAATATCTCATATTTTCTTTTCGCCACTTTATTATCTTGTCATCTTGTCAATATGTCATTATGTCAAAATATCAAAATGTCATTATGTCCCCATCCCCCCCTCAAACACACGGCGCCCCGCGGCCGAAACGACCGCGGGGCGCACCGATTAATCCTGTCGTGGGCCTTAACGTCCTCCGCCCAGGCTCTGATACAACGAGATCACAGCCTTCGCACGAGCCAGATCCGTATTGATCTGCGAAATCTGAGCCGAAAGCAGACCCTGCTGAGCCGTCAGCACCTCCAGATAAGTCGTCTGGCCGGTCGAATAGAGAAGTAGATCGTTCGTATACTCCACGCTCTTCTCAAGATCTGTCACCTGCATACGCAGAGCCTCCGACTTCTCGAGGCTCTTCGCATACACCGTCAGAGCATCGCTCACTTCCGCGGCTGCCGACATCAGCGTGTATTCGAAGGTATTCATCGCCTGCTGCTGCTGGGCCTTCGCTGCCTCCAGACGCGCGATATTCTGGCCCCGGGCAAACAGAGGAGCCACAAGAGATCCCGCGAGCTGATAGAACCAGTCGCCCGGATTCTTTACCATCGACCCTAAGAGATTCGTGAAGCCGCCGTTGAAACTTATCGTAAGCCCCGGATAGAAGGCCGCACGAGCCGAATTCGTCGCATAGTAGGCCACCGCAAGGCTCTGCTCGGCTGCCCGCACGTCCGGACGCGAGCTCAATGCCTTCATCTCCACTCCCTGCTCATAGGCCACCGGAAGCGTAAGATCCACCTTGTCGCATACCTGCCACTTCTGCGGAAGCGTGTTCACAAGCAGGCTCATCGTATTGTAGAGCTGGTCGAGGCTCACCTCAAGATCCGTTATCGAGCCCACGATGCTGTAGTAGTTGGCATCCGCCTGCACAACGGCTGCCTCCGTTACGCGCCCCGCAAGCTTCAGGTTGCGCATAGTCTCCACGCTCTCCTTCCATAATATGGCCGTCGAACGCGAGAGTGCAAGCTGGTCCTTCACAGCCGCAATAGCATAATAGGTCGTGGCCACACCGCCGATGATCTGCGACCGCACGGCCTGTGCGTAGGCCTCGCTCTGATACACCCGAGCCTTGGCCGAACGCTTCCCGTTCAGCAGCTTTCCGAAAATATCGATTTCCCAGCTTGCCTGCGCGGGAATGGTGTAGGTCCACGAGATAGGACTCCCCGCATACGACGCGCCCGCACCGTTCGGCGCAAGGGCTATCGACGGGAGGTAGGCAAGCCGGGCACCCTTGAGGCCCGCACGGGCCGCCTCGATATTGAGCTGCGCGTTGCGAAGATTCGTATTGTTGGCAAGCGCACGACCGATCAGCTCCTGAAGCTGTGGATCCGTGAACACCTGCTCCCAGGGCAGATTCCCTAAAGCTGACGAATCCTCCGGTTCCTTCAGAGACTCCGAATATGCGCGCGTCAGTTCCGAATCATCCGGAGTCTGATACTTCTGATATATGTGACAACTGCTCAGTGTAGCCAGCGAAAAAACCGTCACACCTGCAAGCAGAAGCTTGTTTATCTTGTTCATACCTGTTCTGTGATGTTTAGCGTACATATTGTTCGATTTCGTTGGCGATATTGCCGCCCTTCTCCTGGTTCTCCCACTTGATCGGCTTGAACTTCTCCTGAAGCGTCTCGAAGGCCACGAAAAGCGCCGGAACCACGAAAATCTGGCAAATCATGCCTATGAGCATACCCCCCACAGAGCCGGCGCCGAGCGCACGGTTGCCGTTCGCTCCTACACCCGACGAGAACATCATCGGTAGAAGGCCGATTACCATCGCAAGCGAGGTCATCAGAATCGGGCGCAGACGCGCCGTGGCACCCGCAATCGCGGCCTTGAAGATACTCATTCCCGCCTGGCGGCGCTCAAGAGCGAATTCCACGATCAGGATCGCGTTCTTCGCAAGAAGACCAATAAGCATGATCAGGGCGATCTGCAGGTAGATATTATTCGATATGCCGAAAATCTGGGCGAAGATAAACGCACCGGCCAGACCGAACGGTATCGACAGAATCACTGCCAGAGGCAGAATATAGCTCTCATACTGGGCCGATAGAACCAGGAACACGAACAGAAGGCAAAGGCCGAAAATCGTGGTCGTAGCGCTCGAGCCGGTCTGCGATTCCTCGCGCGTCATGCCCGCATACTCGTAGCCGTAGCCGCGGGGTAGTGCCGTCTTGGCCACACGTTCGATAGCAGCGAGTGCCTCGCCCGACGAATAGCCCTGGTTAGGCTGACCGGATACGGATATACTCGTAAACATATTGAAACGGTTCAGCAGGTCAGGTCCGTAAACGCGCTTCAGAGTCACGAAATTCGAAATCGACGCCATCTCGCTGCCGTTGCGCACCTTGATGGAACTTAGTGTCTCGGGGCTCACGCGAGCCTCCGGCGAAGCCTGCATCATCACACGGTAGATCTTGCCGAAACGGTTGAAGTTCGACACATACATACCGCCGTAATAGCCCTGTAACGTCTGAAGTATCACTGCGGGACTTATACCGGCCTGCTTACACTTGGCTGCATCCACATCAACCAGATACTGCGGGAACGCCGGATTGAAAGTCGTATAGGCCATCTGGATCTCCGGCTGCTGGTTCAGCTCATTAAGAAAGTTCTGAACGATGCCGAAGAACGTATTCACATCTCCGCCCGTCTTGTCCTGCATCTCAAGCTCGAAACCGTTCGTCACCGAGTAGCCCGTGATCATAGGAGGTGCGAACACCATCACGCGGGCATCCTTCACCTCCTGGGCGCACATCGCATAGATCTGTCCGATGATCGCATCCGACGACTCTGCCGACGTTCGCTCCGACCAGTCCTTGAGCTTCAGGATAAACGTACCGTACGTCGCACCCTGACCCGCAAGGAAGCTGTAGCCGTTGATGCTCTCGCGGATAGCCACGCCGGGAACACGCGATATAATATCGTCGACCTGAGAGATCACCTCCGTCGTGCGCTCCTGCGACGAGCCAGGAGGGAGGTCAATCATCACGAACACCGTGCCCGTATCCTCGTTCGGGACAAGAGCCGTCGGCGTCACCGACATAATCCACACCAGGAACGCGAACGCCGCGCCTACCAGCCCGAATGCCCATATCTTGTGTCTTGCAAAGAAAGAGGTGATGCGTTCGTAGCCCCCCAGCAACTTGCCGTAACCCGCCTCGAAGGCCGCATGGAAGCGCTTGCCGAAAATCGCAAGAACCGTAAAGATCGCAACGCACCAGGCAATGATGCTTTCAATCGGATTCTCGAAGCCGTACCAGTCCAGAACCATGAACGTGATCGTGGCGATTAGACCGATCACCGTCAGCACCGGCGGAATGTTCAGACCGCCCCAGTGCTTCTTGGCTACCTCGCCGGCAGCCTTGTAGGCCTCCTTCACTCGCTCGGCCGCCGTGCGCTTATCATCCTTGTGAGGCTTCAGGAACAGCGCGCACAGTGCCGGCGAAAGCGTCAGAGCGTTAATGGCCGAGAAGCCGATGGCGATCGCCATCGTCAGACCGAACTGACGGTAGAACACGCCCGAAGTGCCCGGCATGAACGATACGGGAATGAACACGAGCATCATCACAAGCGTAATCGAGATCAGGGCCGAGGCTATTTCATTCATCGCATCGATCGACGCACGCCGCGACGACGTATAGCCCGCGTCAAGTTTCGCATGCACGGCCTCGACTACCACTATCGCGTCGTCCACAACAATTGCAATCGCAAGCACAAGGGCCGACAGCGTGATAAGGTTGATGGAGAATCCGATCAGATCAAGCATGAAGAACGTTCCGATAAGGGCCACGGGGATGGCTATGGCCGGAATCAGAGTCGAGCGGAAATCCTGAAGGAACACGTACACCACGAAGAACACGAGGATAAACGCTTCAAGCAGCGTACGCAACACATTGTGGATCGATGCATAGAGGAAGTCGTTGTTGTTCATCGGAACCTCTATCTCCAGACCATCGGGCAGATCCTCCTTAAGCGTATCCACAAGCTTCAGACAGTCATTGATGATCTGCGTGGCGTTCGAACCTGCCGTCTGGAACACCATCGCCATTGTCGACGGATGCCCGTTGGATTTATTGGCAAATCCGTAGGTAACTCGTCCAAGCTCGATGTCCGCAACGTCCTTCAGATAGAGCACCTCGCCCGTCGGTAGCGCGCGGATCACGATATCGCCGAACTCCTCGGGTGTCGTCAGGCGTCCCTTGTAGCGCATCGTGTACTGGAACGACTGATTTCCCTGCTCGCCGAACGCACCGGGAGCTGCCTCGATGTTCTGCTCGGCAAGTGCCTGCGCTACATCCGACGGCATCAGGCTGTACTGCGCCATAACATCCGGACGCAACCAGATTCGCATCGAATAGTCGGCGCCGAACGACATCACATCGCCCACGCCCGACACACGCTGCAGCTGAGGCACGATGTTGATCTTCATATAGTTGTCCAGAAACTCCGGCGAGTACGAATCCGTCTTGTCCACCAGCGCGATACCCACAAGCATCGACGTCTGGCGCTTCTGTGTCAGCACGCCCACCTGCGTTACCTCCGACGGCAGGAGATTCTGCGCCTTCGCAACTCGGTTCTGCACATCCACAGCAGCCATGTCCGGGTCAAAACCCTGCTTGAAATAAACGTTGATCGTCGCCGAGCCCGTGTTCGTGGCAGTCGACTTCATGTAGGTCATGCCCTCCGCGCCGTTGATAGCCTCCTCGAGAGGTGCTATCACCGAGTTGAGCACAGCCTGTGAATTCGCGCCCGTATAAGTCGTGGTCACCGAAATGGTCGGCGGCGCAATATCCGGATACTGAGTCACGGGCAGCGACGTCAGTCCGATCAGACCCAGCAGCACGATGAAGATCGAGATCACCGTCGACAGCACCGGGCGATTAATAAAAGTATCGAGTTTCACTGTCTTGTTTTGCCTTGAAAAATGTGAAAATTCGGATTATCCTTCAGCTTATTCGGCCTGGGTGGCGGGAGCATCCGCACCACTCTTCTCTACAGGCGAGATAGTCATGCCGTCGCGCACCTTCGTGCCTACGCCCTCGGTCACCACGCGGTCTCCGGGCTTGAGGCCGTCCAGAACCACAAATGTCTTTCCGTCGCTCAGATTCTGAACCGTCACGCGTGTCGTCACAGTCTTGTTCGAATCGTTAAGCGTATAGACAAACCGCTTGTCCTGAACCTCGAAAGTTGCCTTCTGCGGAATCACGATCACGTTCTTGTTTACAACCGGAATCGAAATCTGACCCGTGCTCCCCGAACGCAACGTACCGTTCGGATTATCGAACAGCGCACGCACCGAGGCCGCGCCCGTCGTGTTCTCGATCACACCCGACACTGTCGCAACCTTGCCCTGGTAAGGATAAACCGAGCCGTCCGCCAGCACAAGATTCACTGCCGGCATCGACTTGATGCCCGCATCAATGCCTCCCTTCTCGCTCAAGTCCAGAAGATCCTTCTCCGTCAGCGAGAAATAGGCGTAAACCTGCGAATTGTCGCTCACGGTCGTCAGGGGCTGGGCCGACGATGGAGACGCAAGCGAACCCTCGCGGCTCGGAATTGTGCCTACAACGCCGTCGCTCGGGGCCGTAACTACCGTATATGCCAGATTCTTGCGCGCATTCACCAGACCCGCCTCCGCCTGGGCAAGCTGGGCCTTGGCCTGAGCGAGCGAATTCGCTGCCATCTGCCACTCATATTCGCTGATGATATTCTTGTCAAGAAGCATCTTCTTGTTCTGTTCGGTTATCTGAGCCGTATTCAGTGCAGTACGGGCCGAATTCACGGCTGCCTCGGCCTGGGATACCGCAGCCTGGAACTGTACCTGATCAAGCGTGAACAGCACCTGACCCTTCTTCACATGTTCGCCCTCGTCCACCTGGACCTTCGTTATGAAACCCGTAACCTGAGGACGGATCGCAATATCCGTCTTACCCTTGATGGTTGCCGGATATGTCTTGGCAAGCTCGGAATTCTCTTCACTGACAGTCTGGACTGCTATTTCCGGAGCGGTCTGGAGACCCGCCATTGCCGACTGGTCTTTCTTGGCGCAGCCGGAGAGAGATGCGGAAAGAACGAGACCGCCAAGGGCCACGCTCATAATGCGTACTGCTGATTTCTTCATTTAGTTATCTCTTTTATAATTAGTTTTTTCCGTAGGATAGGAACTGCACATCGCCGTGCTTGCGACACTCGTCTTCTATTGAAAATCGTTGCAAAATTACTAATTTTTTCGCAATTGACATTCGCATTTTTTGCGATAAAATTGGTCCTATCGTCGCTTCCGGTGTTAATTTTTCCTTTTTTCCCCGCAAAAATAATACAACCTTTACCGCTTGCAACCGAATTTTGTCTTTTGCTCGACAAAATTTGCCTCTTTCGCGCTTTTTTTATAACTTGCACCCATGGAAATCAATCTACCTCCTCGCATCGGATCACCCGCCCCGGTCCTTACTCTTGACCCCGGCGACAGTCTCGTAATCATCGGCGCAAACGGTGCCGGAAAGACCCGCTTCACTCGGGCCGTAATCGATTCTCTCGGACCACGCGCCGCCCGGGTATCCACCCTCGAGGCCCTCTACAACCGCGATTCCGACGGCCACACACCTCTCGACGACCTCCTCGGCCGACTCATGCAGGACGAAATGATCAACCTCATCGGCTACAAGCTCGCCCTGGCAGATGGCCGAAACGCCTCACTCCGACACACCCTCCTCGACCGCGTAATCGCCCTGTGGCAGAGCGTGTTCCCCGGAAACAGAGTCCTCATCGACAGCGGCCGCATCCTCTTCTCCCGCGGCTTCGCCAACAGCGACGAAACAGCTGCCGACACCTATGGCGCCCGACGCCTCTCCGATGGCGAGCGTGCGGTGCTATATTGCGCAGGCGCTGTCCTTTACGCCCCGAAAGGCTCTGTAATATTCGTCGACTCTCCCGAGCTGTTCCTCCATCCCACCCTCACAAGCTCCCTCTGGAACCGGATCGAGGAATCCAGACCCGACTGCGCATTCTGCTACACCACCCACGACCCCGAATTTGCCGCCTCACGCAACGGTGCGGACATTCTTTGGGTGCGCGACTGCGACCCCGCCGCTCCTGCCTGGGACTACACACTGATGCCCACCGGCGACGGACTGCCGCCCGAGCTATACATGACCCTTGTCGGCACCCGCAAGCCCGTCCTCTTCATCGAGGGCGACAGCCGACACTCCATCGACGCCAAACTATACCCCCTCATCTTCCCCGACCATACGGTGCGCTCCCTCGGCAGCTGCAACAAAGTCATCGAGGCCGTCCGCACCTTCAACGACCTCTCATCCTTCCACAAACTCGACAGCACGGGAATAGTCGACCGCGACCGCCGCGACGCATCCGAAGTCGAATACCTCCGAGGCAAGAACATCATGGTCCCCGAAGTGGCTGAAATAGAGAACATGCTCCTGCTCGAGGACATCGTCCGCGCCATGGCTGAAGCCGGCGGCAAGGACCCCGACCATGCATTCCGCCACGTCCGCAACACCATCATCTCACTCTTCCGGGCCGACCTCAGCGAACAGGCCATGCTCCACACCCGCCATCGCGTGAAACGCACGATGGAATACCGCGTCGACACACGCTGCCGCGACGCGGCGACACTCGAAAAACACCTCCGCGACCTCACCGCCGAAATCAACCCACGCGGGCTATTCGAAAAATTCCGCGACGAGTTCGACAGATACGTCCGCAACGCCGACTATCCGGCCATACTCCGGGTATTCAACCAGAAATCCATGCTCGTTTCCGCCAACGTCGCACAGCTCTGCGGCTTCCGCAACAAGGACCGCTATATCGACGGTGTCATACGCACACTCCGCCGTGGCGGTCCCCTCGCCGGACGCATACGCGACGCCGTAAAACACACGCTGATGGCCTGAGACAACATCCCTGCCCTTCCCTCGCACGCACACGCGTGAGAATTCGTCATGCAATCTTTTGCCGTTTGCAAAATTTTTCGTATTTTTGCCCGATAAAATACTCCGATTCCAATAGAAAAAGCTATAACAGTCAAATATGTCAGAACATAACGAAGAATACAGCGCCAGTAATATTCAGGTGCTGGAAGGACTTGAAGCCGTGCGCAAACGCCCGGCAATGTACATCGGCGACATTTCCGAAAAAGGCCTCCACCATCTGGTGTATGAGGTAGTCGACAACTCTATCGACGAAGCTCTCGCAGGCTTCGCATCCCACATCGAAGTTACCATCAACGAAGACAACTCCATCACAGTCGTCGACAACGGCCGCGGTATTCCCGTCGATACACACGAAAAGGAACAGAAGAGCGCCCTGGAAGTAGTCATGACCGTCCTTCATGCCGGCGGTAAATTCGACAAGGGCTCCTACAAGGTTTCCGGCGGTCTTCACGGCGTCGGTGTATCCTGCGTTAACGCCCTCTCCACATATCTCCGCGCCGACGTTCGCCGTAACGGCAAGATATACACCCAGGAATATTCCTGCGGCAAACCCACATCCGAGCTTATAATCACCGGCGAAAGCGACACCACCGGCACAACCGTGACCTTCAAGCCCGACGGCTCGATCTTCACCACCACCGTCTACCAGTATTCCATCCTCGCAAACCGCCTGCGCGACCTGGCATTCCTCAACGCCGGAATACGCCTCACGCTCACCGACCTCCGCGACCGCGACGCCGACGGAAAACCCCGCACCGAGACTTTCTATTCCGAAAAAGGCCTCCGCGAATTCGTCGAATATCTCAACGCAAACAAGGAGCCCCTGATCAACGACGTTATCGACCTCAACACCGAGCGCGGCGGCATTCCCGTGGAAGTGGCCTTCACGTACACCACCTCCTCCAGCGATACCATCTATTCCTTCGTCAACAACATCAACACCATCGAGGGCGGCACACACCTCACCGGCTTCCGCCGCGGTCTGACCTCGACCCTCAAGAAATATGCCG
>CAZBNM010000036.1:0-22820 GCA_964493495.1 uncultured Bacteroides sp. | reverse complement strand
AGCAGGCCCACGGGGGTGAGCACCGAGAAACGGCCGCCCACATTGTCAGCGATCACGAAGGTCTTGTAGCCCTCGGATGTGGCCAGGGTGCGAAGCGCGCCGCGCTTTGCATCGGTTATGGCCACGATACGCTTGCGGGCCTCATCCTTGCCCAGCTGCTCCTCGAGCTGCTCTTTGAGCAGGCGGAAAGCGATAGCAGGCTCCGTGGTGGTGCCGCTCTTGGAGATGACGATGATACCGAACTTCTTGTCCTTCAGCAGGGCCTGGAGCTCGAAAAGATAATCCTCGCCGATGTTCTGACCGGCAAAAAGCACCTTGGGTGCGCCGGGGAGGTATGCGTCGAAAGAATTGGACAGAGCCTCGATAACGGCCTTCGCGCCAAGATAGCTGCCGCCGATGCCTATAGCCACCACATATTCGCAATCCTCGCGCAGAGCCTTTGCCGTCTCCTCGATTTCGCGGAGCAGCTTGTCATCTGTCTCGGCGGGGAGCTTCACCCAACCGAGGAAATCGCTGCCGGCACCGGAGCCGTCGGTGAGCTTCGAAAGGCTGGCTGCGGCCTCGGGGGCAAGAGCCTCGATATCGGCGCGGCTCACGCTGGAGAACACGTCGGAAATATTGAGCTGAATTTTTTCCATACTTGGTTGAATGTGTTTTAAATGTACGTGACTTTGAATTTTCTGCAAAAATAGTGATTTTTGACGGGATTACAGGTCATCGATACATAAAAAATAGTTCAACGCACCCACAGATTGCAAAATAATTCGTATCTTAGCGCAAAAATAAATCATCATCACACCCTTTCATTCTCCAAAAGTATGTTTAAAGACCAGCCCAAGGGCTTAATACCCGCCGCTATGAGCAACATGGGCGAGCGTTTCGGCTACTATATCATGAACGCCGTGCTCGTCCTTTTCCTCTGCTCCAAATTCGGCCTTAGCGACGAAACCAGCGGCATCATCTATTCCTGCTTCTATGCGGGCATATACATTCTAAGCCTCGTCGGCGGCTACATCGCCGATAAAACACAGAACTACAAAGGCACCATCATCCGCGGCCTTATCATCATGAGCATCGGATATGCCATTCTGGCTGTGCCCATTCTCTCCACTTCCGACAATATCGGCTGGCTTCTCCCCCTCACCTGCTTCTCCCTCTTCCTCATTGCCTTCGGCAACGGCCTCTTCAAGGGCAATCTTCAGGCCATCGTCGGTCAGCTTTACGACACCCCCCGCTATGCCGACAAGCGCGACTCCGGCTTCCAGATTTTCTACGTGTTCATCAACATCGGCGGCCTCATCGCACCCTTTGTCGCTCCCATGCTGCGCTCGTGGTGGCTGGGCGTACACAACCTCACCTACAACGCCACGCTCCCTGCCCTGGCACATGAGTATCTCTCGGTAGGTGACAACATGAATATGGAGAATGCCAACAACCTCTACGCCCTCATCACGCAGGTGGGCGGCGACGCATCGGCCGACGTGAGCGCATTCTGCACCGAGTATCTCGATGTCTTCAACACGGGCATCCACTACTCATTCATCGCCTCCATCGTGGCAATGCTTATCTCCCTGACCATCTTCATCATCTACAAGAACGGTCTTCCCAACCCGCCCAAGAAAGCAGCCGTCGAGAGCGTGAACTACACGCCCGAGGAGAAAATTGCAATGGCCAAGGAAATCAAGCAGCGCATGTACGCGCTTTTCGCAGTGCTGGGCATCGCTATTTTCTTCTGGTTCTCCTTCCATCAGAACGGCACCTCGCTCTCGCTCTTCGCCCGCGACTTCGTGCGCACCGATGCCATCGCTCCCGAAATCTGGCAGGCCGTGAATCCATTCTTCGTAATCGTGCTCACCCCCGTGGTAATGTGGATTTTCGGCAGCCTCGCAGCAAAAGGCAAGGAAATCTCCACGCCCCGCAAGATAGGCATCGGCATGGGCATCGCCGGTCTCACATATCTCTTCCTCATGGTCTACTCCTACGCCAAGGGCTATCCTTCGGCCGAAGTCTTCAAGACCATGGAAACATCCGCGGCCGAAGCGCTCAAGAGCGGCTGGTGGATCATGTTCGTCATCTACTTCTTCCTCACCGTGGCCGAGCTCTTCATCTCGCCGCTGGGCCTCTCCTTCGTTTCCAAAGTGGCCCCCAAACACATGCAGGGCCTCTGTCAGGGTCTCTGGCTCGGCGCTACCGCCGTGGGCAACCTGCTCCTGTGGGTGGGCCCGCTGATGTACAACAAATGGCCCATCTGGGAAGCCTGGGGTGTGTTCCTGCTTGTATGCCTCATCTCCATGTTCGTGATGTTCGGCATGGTCAAATGGCTCGAGCGAGTGACATCCGAGCCGCAGACTCCCGCCGCAGCCGAAGCTCTCGAAACCTCCGAGGAAGACGTAATCTGACCGCATTCTCTCAGCTCCTCTCTCCCATATCCTGAAACCGACACGCACGGGCCTGTCCCCGTGCGTGTCTGATAATCTTCACACACATGAACCGTTTATCTTTCATCGTAATTCTCATATTGCTCGCAGGCGGAGTTATCGCAGCCGTGGAAACCCCACGGAGCATCGAAATCCACTTCGCCGACGGCAATTCCGAAAAATACGCCCTCGATTCCGCCACAACCGTTGAGCTCCGCGACGACTTGCTCACTTTCCGCACAGCCACCGGCCATATCGACCTGCTGGCCAACGGGCTCACGGGCTGGGACCTGTCCTCCGAAGAGGGGCAGACTCTGCTCAATGACCTTGTATCATCGGAGAAAAACATCGAAAGCTCCGGTCCGGTCCATGGAGCTCTCGTCCAAATATCCGGCCGTAAGCTCAACGTACTTGCCGCCGAAAGCGAAACCGATCTGTTTCTCTCCACCCCCGAGGGCCGCGACGTAATCTCCGCACGCACCGACGGCCGCGGCTTCTGGCAGTCGCCGCAACTTGCCCCCGGAGTCTACATCCTCAGCCTCAAAGGCTTCACATACAAGTTTCTGATAAAATGAAAACACGCCTCCTCCATATCATAGCCCTGTTGCTTCTCGGCGCATTCCGCGTGGCGGCCGAAACGCCATACGTCTACGTATTCCGCAACGACAGCGCCTTTCACTATCTCGACACTTCGCGTCCACTGGAATTCAACTATTCAACATTCGCCGAGGACAGCACGCGCCTTCTGGGCATCATCCGTCCCGAAGAGGGCGACAGCATTTTCTTGCCGCTCGAAGCTGTAGACAGCATCCGCATGACTCCCGCGGCCATACCCGACATTTACGTCAACCTCACCGAGGAGCCCGAGCTCACGGAACTGATCCGTTCCCGTGGAAAAGAATACATTTACCCGGCGACCCTGCGCATGGACGCACACGGCGCCTTCGACGACATTGAAGAACTCGAAGTCGAATTCCGCGGCCGAGGCAATTCCACCTGGATCATGCCCAAAAAGCCGTATCGCTTCAAGATGGCCAAGAAGCGCTCTGTCTGCGGGCTCCCCAAAGCCAAGACTTTTGCACTCTTAGCCAATTTCATCGATGGCTCGCATGCCCGCAACTTCCTGGCTCTCCGGGCCGCACAGATGCTCGGCCTCCCGTTCACCAACCACGCCGTGCCCGTGCGCGTACACCTCAACGGCCACACAAAAGGCCTCTATATGCTCACGGAAAAAATCGGCATCGGCTCCGGCAGTGTCGACATAGACGAAGATGAGGGCATGCTCTTCGAGCTCGATGTCGCCCTCGACGAAGACTATACTCACACCTACCGCTGGAACGAAGGAGGCCAACAACGCCGTCTCCCCTTCATGGTCAAAGATTCCGACATCAAGGAAATAGCCGAAAAGAAGGGCATCGATCCCGACGAGTACTGGCAGCTATGGCGCGACAATTTCACGGCCTTCGCCGACAGCATCACCTCGTCCACGCCCGAAAGCGATCTGACCGATGTACTGGACCTCGATTCGGCCGTAGATTACTTCCTGGTCTACAACCTCGCCCATAACGCCGAGATCGTCCATCCCAAAAGCACGTATCTACGTAAGGACAGCCTGGATGACGTCTATCACTTCGGTCCGGTATGGGATTTCGACTGGGCCTTTACATTCGAATGGGGGCCAACCACAAGGAGCCCGTATCTTACCCTCCTGGGAGGTGACGGCGACATGAACGGCTCCACATTTCTGCGCCACATCGTGCGCAACCGCGAGTTCCAGAAGCGATTCGCCGCGCGCTGGGCTTATTTCAAGACCGAGTGCTATCCCCTGCTCCTCGAAGAACTCGACGAGTACGCGGCAGCCATTCGCCCCGCGGCCACCGAGGACGGATATATCTGGAAAGAAGAGCACATCAGCTACGGCGACAGCGAGCCCACATCCCTCCATCACGACAAACGCATCGCCGAACTCAAGACCTGGCTAAAACGTCGTGTCTCATACATTTCCGCTTCGACCAACTTTGCCCTCGCCCCAAGAAATTAGCATCTCACAACGCCCCCGAACACCACATATGGACACTACATACAGCTCCGGCAATCCCGATTCCGAACGGCGCGACAACAGCACATTCGACATCCGCTCCTCACGCGAGACTCCGCCTCCCGCAAGCTCCGAGGCCGATGTCGAAAAGGCTCTCCGCCCCGTGGACTTCGAGAGTTTCAACGGACAGGAAAAAATCATCGAGAACCTACGCATCTTCGTGCGGGCCGCACGCATGCGCGGCGAGGCTCTCGACCACATCCTCCTTTTCGGCCCTCCGGGACTGGGAAAAACCACTCTCTCGGGCATCGTGGCCAACGAGCTGGGCGTGGGCATGAAGATCACCTCGGGACCTGTGCTCGACAAGCCCGGCGACCTCGCAGGCATCCTCACCTCTCTCGAGACCAACGATGTCCTTTTCATCGACGAAATCCACAGGCTCAGTCCTGTCGTCGAGGAGTATCTCTATTCCGCCATGGAGGACTACCGTATCGACATCATGATCGACAAGGGCCCCGGCGCCCGCTCCGTGCAGCTGACGCTCAACCCCTTCACTCTCGTGGGAGCCACCACCCGCTCCGGCCTCCTCACTTCGCCGCTGAGGGCGCGCTTCGGCATCTCCTGTCATCTCGAATACTACGACCATGAGGTACTGGCACGCATCATACGGCGCTCCGCAGCGCTGCTGCGCGTGGAGATTTCCGACGAAGCCGCTGTGGAGATAGCGCTCCGCAGCCGCGGCACCCCCCGTATCGCCAACGCCCTGCTGCGCCGTGTGCGCGATTTCGCCCAAGTCGTGGGCTCAGGCAAGATCGACCTTGCCATCGCCCGATATGCCCTCGAGGCCCTAAACATCGACCGCTACGGCCTCGACGAAATCGACAACAAGATTCTCACTACCATCATCCGCAAGTTCAAGGGTGGCCCCGTGGGGCTATCCACCATAGCCACAGCTCTCGGCGAAGACCCCGGCACAATCGAAGAAGTCTACGAACCATACCTCATCAAGGAAGGCTTCATTCGTCGCACACCGCGCGGTCGCGAAGTCACAGACCTTGCCTACAAGCATCTTGGCGTGAATAAGTACGACGACTTCGGTCTATTCGGCTAACATCTACCCCCACACGACTATGGCAGGAATAAAAAGTCTGGCAAAGGACACAGCCATCTACGGTCTAAGCTCCATCCTCGGGCGACTGCTCAACTGGCTGCTCGTGCCCATGTACACGCGCGTGTTCGCAAACGGCGAATACGGCATAGTCACCTTCGACTACTCCACCGTGGCCCTGCTGCTGGCCCTGCTCACATACGGCATGGAAACGGGCTTCTTCCGCTTCGTCAATCACGACCGCTGGCGCAAGCCCATGGAAGTCTACTCCACCACCCTTATCTCCCTTGCCGTCAGCTCCACGGTCTTCATCGTGCTCATCTGCGCTTTTCTCGAGCCTCTCGCCTCGTTCATGCGCACGCCCGACCGCCCTTCCTGCACCTTCTACCTTTTTACGGCCGTGGCTCTCGATGCCTTCACATCCATTCCCTACGGCTATCTGCGCTACCGCTCGCAGGCTCTCCGCTTCGCCACGGTGCGCTTCACCAACATAGGCATCAACATCGCCCTCAATCTCTTCTTCCTCCTTGGCTGTCCCTGGCTTGCCGAGCACGCCCCGGCCACGGTCAGCTGGTTCTACAACCCCTCATACGGCATCGGCTATATCTTCCTGAGCAACTTCATAGCCTCCGCCGCCAATCTACTGCTACTCTCGCCGCAGCTCCGTGGCTTCAGATGGACCTTCAACACCCGGCTGTGGAAAGAGATGCTCCGCTACTCCTGGCCTCTCCTCATCCTCAGTTTCGTGGGCCTGATGAACCAGAACCTCCCCAACATCATCTTCCCCTACCTCGCCACACAGCTCACTCCCGCTCAAGCCGACGCCGCACTCGGCACATACGGCGCATGCTATAAGATTGGCCTCATAATGATAATGTTCCTGCAGGCCTTCCGCTTCGCATACGAGCCCATGATATTCGCGCGCGACAAGAAACAGGGCGCACCCTCGGCCAAGCTCTATTCCGACGCCATGAAATACTTCATCATAGCCTCCATGTTCGTGTTCCTGGCCGTGATGTTCTATCTCAATGTCATCAAGCTCTTCATCGGCCGCGGATACTACGGCGGCCTGGGCGTCGTGCCCGTAATCATGATTGCCGAACTCTGCTTCGGCGTGGTCTTCAACCTCTCCGTGTGGTATAAGATCACCGACCGCACCATCTGGGGCTCCTACCTCTCGCTCATTGGCTTCGCCGTCATGCTGCTGATGAACGTCCTTCTCGTGCCCCGCATATCATTCTACGGCTGCGCTTTCGGCGCTCTGGCCAGCTATGGTATCATGATGCTCGTAAGCTACTTCGTGGGCCAGAAATACTATCCCGTGGCCTATCCCTTACGCCGCATCGGCTTCTATGTACTCCTTACCGCCGTACTATACGCCGCCGGCACCTTCGGCGTCGACGCCCTCACGCACAATGCGTGGATTGCCGGCGCGCTCCGTGCCGTAGCCCTGGTGTTCTTCCTCGGCGTGGCCGTGCGTATCGAGCACATTCCTCTCAGACTCCCGGCCCGGCGATGAAAATCCTGATCCTCAACCATAGCGACACCCGTGGCGGCGCATCCGTAGTAAGCCGCCGTCTGCTCGACGCTTTCATCGCTGAGGGCATTGACGCGCGCATGCTCGTCGTGCACGTTTCGCCCGAAGGCTCCGCCAATCCGCACATCGCTCCCGCTGCGGGCCGTTTCGCCGTGCGGCGCGCGTTCCTCGCAGAAGAAGCGTGGAACTGGGCCAATATCGGCTTCTCGCGCCGCGACCTCTTCAAAATCGATTCCGCCACCTTCGGCCTCCCCCTGCATCGCCATCCCTGGGTCCGCGAAGCCGATGCCGTGCTGCTCAACTGGGTCAACCAGGGCATGCTCTCACTAAGCGAGATCGGGCGCATTGCCGCAATGGGCAAACGCATCGTATGGACCATGCACGACATGTGGCCCCTGACAGGCATCTGCCATCATGCCGGCACATGTGCGCACTATACTCGGGCCAGCCGTCCCTGCAGTGAATGTCCATTCGTACACGGACTTGCACGCGCACTTTCCCCGCTTGCGGCGCGCACCGCGCGCCGCAAGATCCGGCTCTACGACAGTATTCCCTGGCTCGAATTCGTGGCCGTGAGTTCATGGCTCGGACGCAAAGCCGCCGAAAGCGCGCTCACGGCCGGACGCCGTATATCGGTAATTCCCAACGTATTCCCGGTAGATGACTTTCACACCTCACCGCGAACTACACGCACCGAAGCCCTCCTGCCCTTCCCCGAGGACACACGCCTTGTGCTCATGGGAGCGGCCCGGCTCGACGATCCCGTGAAAGGCTTCGACACGGCCCTACGGGTCCTCAACCGCCTGGATGCCCTGCGCGGCCGCGAACCCATGGCTGCCGTGTTTTTCGGCAATATCCGCAACCCCGAAGTGCTCACCCGGCTCACGCTGCCGCACGTGCATCTCGGTGCGCTCTCAGACAAAGCCCTCATCGCCGAGCTATACGCCCACGCCTCAGCCGTCCTCTCCACATCGCATTACGAGACCCTCCCCGGCACACTCATCGAAGGCCAGGCCGCAGGCGCATGGCCCGTGAGCTTCGACCGCGGGGGACAGAGCGGCATTATCTCCGACCCCTCCCTCGGCAGCCTCATACCCTACGGCGATGAAGAAAGCATGGCCCGCGCACTGCACGACGCTCTCCGAGCCGACACACCCGCACGTCGCGAGCATCTCAGCGCCTCCGTAAGGGCCAAATTCAGCCCCCGGGCATTAGTCCGTAAATATCTTGAACTCCTAACGGACGAGCACCCGCGAGAGGAGCTCCAATAGCGCCCCGGGCTCATTCTTGGGGACGAGAAACGCCCGGCAGCCCGCACGCTCACCCGCCTCGACATCTATGGCGCTGTCGCCGATCATTATCGACTCCGACAGGTCGATATTGAAGTCCCGCGCGGCGCGCAACAGCATCCCCGGCTTGGGCTTGCGGCACTCGCAATCGAATTTCAGCTCCGGCACTTCGCCCTCGAAACCCTTGTCCGGGTGGTGAGGACAATAATACAACCCGTCGATATATGCTCCTTCGAGCCCCAGCTCGGTTGCCATCTTGCGGTGTATCTCGTCAAGCTCCGCAATCGTCACCTCACCCCGCGCTATCACCGGCTGATTCGTTACCACTATCGCCAGATAGCCCGAAGCATTGATCATCCGCACGGCCTCAGCCACGCCCTCGATCAGCTCAAAGTCTGCGATATCCCGCAGAAATCCCTTGTAGACATTCAGCGTGCCGTCGCGGTCCAGAAACACGGCCCGCTGCCGCTGCGCGAGATTCCGCGCCGCAACAGTGCCGTTGAGAAAATCCTTGCGCACAGCCTCGAAGCGCTCGGGAGTGCCCATGTCCTTCACATATTCGGGACTGTCGTAGCAGTACATCTCGCCCGAGCCGGCCAGAGGCTTCAGCAGGTCGCGGTCCAGATCAACCTTCCTCACCTTCCCGTTCTCACCCGGTGTGCCCACAGCATCACCGTCGATTCCGCTGCGGTCAAGCACGGCGGGACTCATCACATGCAGCCCCGCATTCACCCGATTGTCATAATACTCCGGCCGCGCATCCTCCTTCGTCAGCCAGGACAGCACACGATGCTCCCCGTCCGCGATTATCAGCCCGCTGTCATAGGGATGGCTGTTGGGATGGGTAAAAAGCGTCACGGCGCCCCCGTGGCTCTTATGATAGTCCACGAAACGCTTGAAATCTATATCGAACAGCGCATCGGCATTCAGCAGCAGGAAATCCTCCGTCAGCCTGTCGCGCAGCTTGAACAGCGCGCCCGCATTGCCCAGAGGCACTTCCTCGTTGAAATACTCGATCCTCACGCCGAAAGGCTTCCCCGTGGCCGGAGACAGGCCCGATCCGTCGCCGAAATAATCCATGATTACATTGCCCAGGTGCGACACCGTGATGATAATATCGTCGAAACCCTGCTCGCGCAGACGCTCCAGCTCGTGTTCAAGCACCGGACGGCCGTCTATCCTGATCATGGGCTTGGGTATATCGCTGAACAGCGACGATATCCGCGTGCCCTTCCCGCCGGCCATTATTACGCACTTCATATTCCGCGACCTCACGTATATTGGCTACTTCTTATACTCCTCGCCGAAAATCGCCTCCTCGACCAGACAGCAGATGATATGGCCGATAAGCGTCTGACACTCCTGAATACGCGGCGTCGACGTGCTCGGAACCTTTATCACCAGGTCTGACGCATCCATCTTGCATGGCTTCGAGCCGGTCAACGAAATAGTGTAGATATTCTTGCGGCGGCACTCCTCGAGAGCCTCCACGATATTGGCCGAATTGCCCGAAGTAGAGATGCCTATGAACACATCTCCCTCCCGCCCCTGAGCCTGCACCTGACGCGAAAAAAGCTTCTCATAGCCGTAATCATTCCCTATGGCCGTGAGAATCGACGTATCCGTAGTGAGAGCCACCGAGGGGAGGCCCGGACGATCAAAATAGAACTTGCTCACAAACTCGCCTGCAAGATGCTGCGCATCCGCAGCGCTTCCTCCGTTCCCGGCAAACATCGTCTTGCACCCCTTTCTATACGCATCTATGCACACTTCGGCTGCCTTCCGTATACGCCCCACAAGTTCCGCATCCTCCGCGATCGCCTGCTTTACGCGCGCACTCTCGCCGATCTGTGACTTTATGATATCTTCCATAACCGTCTCACACTTTGTCCGTATCATAGATTTTCCAGCCGTGCCCCCCGCCTTCCGTGAACTGGAACGGCATTACAAAGCCAGGAAGCTGTCCCAGCGCGTCTATCACGTTCTTTTTTTTCACCGGATCCACCATGAACATGATGAAACCCCCACCGCCGGCGCCACTCACCTTCCCCGATATGGCTCCGGCAGCCATTGCCGTATCGAACACCTCCTGAATCATCGGGTTCGTTATGGCATCGGCCATCTTCTTCTTGTTCTCCCAGCCCCGCCCGAGTATCTCGGCAAAAGACTTCATGTCGCCCTTCAGCAGGGCATGTTTCATTTCAACCGCCGACTGCTTTATCGCATGCATGGCCTCGATTACCTCATTATCGCCCTTGATCGTATTCTCCCGCTGCTGGTCGATGATGCGCGCGCTGCTTCGCGATGCTCCCGTGAAATACAACACTATCGAAGCCTCGAGCTCATCGATAATCCAACGCTTGATCTTCAGAGGATTCACTATCACCAGGTCGTCCTTGTGGAATTCCATGTAGTTGAAGCCGCCGAAGCTCGCCGCATACTGGTCCTGCTTTCCTCCCGCAAGCGCCAGATCCTTGCGCTCGATCTCGTAGGCCAGACGCGAGGTCTCGTAATCGCCAAGCGGCAGCGAAAGCCATTCGATGAATGCCTTGAGAATACACACAACCATCGACGACGACGTCCCAAGGCCCGAACCTATCGGAGCATCGTTGTAGGTGGTGATGCGGAAACCGCGAGGCTCGATGCCGAAGTCACGCATAATGCGGTTGTATGTACCCTTTACAAGCGAAGCCTCGCCGTCTATCTCCAGCGACGGAGCCAGAGGATAGCTCTTGAAACACTTTGCATCGTAGGAATTTATGATTATCTCGGGAGTGTCGATTTCCTCAATCGTGCAGTAGGCGTACAGATTAATGGTTGCATTCAGCACCAGACCTCCATAAATGTCGCTGTAAGGCGACACATCGCTGCCTCCGCCGGCAAGGCCGATACGCAAGGGTGACTTGCTTCGTACTATCATCTCTTGGACTTTTGGGTATAGATAATGAGGGTTTTACATCGCGCCCGCTGTTTCTGCGGCGCGGTAGCTTCCGCAAATTTAATAAAATTATTGCAACATTCCAAAAAACTCGCATTCCGCATGCCCGGAGCGCACTTCACAGTGCGCTCATTTATGCCCGCGACGCCCTATGCCCAGACGGTCCAGGAAGCGGATGATATAAGGGTCAAGACGTGTCTGCTTGAACACCACGTTGCGCTGCATCTGGAAATTCCAGCAGAGCGACACCATCAGCGCCACGAAAAGGCGCGCGGCAAAGAATGTTCCGTCGTTCGATATGCCCTTCACTACATCATGAAGCCACTCCCAGTCGCGCACCATTGTGTACACGATCTGTGTGCCGAAGCTGTTCAGCAGCAGCGAGCCCGCCCATACAAACGCGAATTTCGCAAGCGCCGCACGCCACATCACACCCTGCGCATGGAACGTGAACCGATAATTGATTATGCAGTTCAGCACACCTCCCACAAAGGCGCCGATAGCCGTTGATAGCCACGCCGAGAGATCGAACACCGCGAACACCAGCAGTGCCGTCAGCGTATCTATCCATCCGCACAGCTGCGACGACATGCTCGAACGCAGCAGCGTGAAGAAGAAGCCGTCGCTGTAGAGTATCTTCTTCTTCAACTTCGCGAATGTGCTGTTGTCGGATTCTCCGGCCACGGCTGTCTCTTATTTCTTCTTATGGTAAGGCTTGGGTGGATCCTCGCGCGCAAGCATCTTCAGGTCCTTGGCAAGGCTCACGATATAGATCAGATACAAGGCCGCGGCAACAAGCGCGCCGGCGCAATCATAGAGCGACCACTGCTGGCCGAAGACGCCGACGCTCACTTCCTTCAGCGGGAAATAGGCATAGCACAGGCACACGGCTATCAGTATCAGACGCATCTCCGTCGGTCCGAGGCTCGCATAGGTCAGTCGGAACTTCCCGATGACAATAGTCGAAAGGTAAGTGTAGATCGACAGGCACAGATACCCGCCCATTATGAACAGCGCAATGCTCATCTCCATCATCGGCGAAAGGCCCATGCCTATACAGAAGAGACAGGTTGTCAGCGCATCAAGCGAATGATCGATAAAGAATCCGTATTTCGGGCGCTGTGTGTTGCGGTAGCGAGCCATCGTACCGTCAAGGCTGTCGCCATACCAGTTCAGCAAAAGGCAGAACGACGAGGCCCAGAAATAATAGACATTCACATTGGCCAACCAGCAGAACACAGCGTACATGACTGCCGCAAAAACGCCAAAATAGGTGAGCATATCCGATGTTACCCATTCGGGCTGACGTTCAACGAGCCATCCTACAGCCTTCTTCTCAAGTCGGTTGAGAACGGACGTCTGGATGCGTTCCGCATTTTCATTTCCCATGTTCGCTTATATCTTTTTGGATGTTTTCTTTTTAAGGCTTGAATCCCGGCCGCTGCAGACGCTCACGCGAGTCTCGCGGCCCGAAACGTAATGCAAAGTTAATACTATTTTTTCAATTCACGGCCATCGGGCCATAAAAAAAGCCGCCCGGCTTCACAGTCGGACGGCCCGGTTCTGATAATATCACCAGATGTGTTTGACAATTATAACTATACTCATATTCTCATAGTCTTATTTTACAAGCACTTTGCTGCCTCCTACCACGTAGATGCCTGCCGGCAGGCCCTTCGTGGCCTCGCCGCGTGCCACCGCGCTGCGAACGCGCACACCCTGCGTGTTGTACACATCCACCCGGGTGCTCTCGCTGTTGCCTTCGGCCAGAACGCCATCGATTCCGGCTACCGACGTCAGCCGCAGAGCTGAAATGCGGATGCCCGACGGCTGATACGGAGCCTCGTCCTTCAGGCGTAGCGTCTGCTTGCCGGCCGGAAGGCTTACCTTGAAAATCTCCGTATTGTAGTTTTCATCCGAGTTGCTCAGCGCGAAACGGCGTGCCTCGCAAAGCTTCGTGGCCTTGCCGTTTGCGTCAACCGAATTGATGCTCAGAAGAGGGTCGAAGCGCGAGGGCTCGCCCACGCCCGAAACAATCAGTTCCAGATTGTAGTCGCCGGCTTCGGGCACTTCAAACTGATAGTCAAGCGTAGCGCCCGCATTGAGCTGCTTGATTTCAATGGGTTTGGGAGCATCAGCATAAGCGCCCGAGCCTATGGCTGCGGCGTAGCGGCTGTGATAGTCCGTAGCGGCCACAAGCGTGCCCGGCTGATGGTAATACTCCGGATCGTACTCCCAGAGATAGGTGTAGACCTTGCCCTGCTCGGTCAGCGAGTTGATGATGTTCTTGTCTGCGTCCACCGTTGTCTTCAGAAGTCCGTAGTTAGGCTGATTACTTCCTTCGGAAACACCCTGGGCCATGAACCATGAATAGCGGAAGATGCACTCCGACGTCTCAAGCCACTCCACACATTCAACCATGGAGCCTATCTGTGTCTCGGGCGAAACATATACGTTGCCTGCACCACCGGGCCAGTAGCACCATTCGGTCACCCATACCTGCTTGCCATACTTGTTGTAGAACTCCTCGGCAGTCGATTTCATCAGACCGAAACCGCCGTAATTGTGCAACGCCGTGTAGTCAAAGGCGTCAGGTCCAACCAGTGCCACGAACTCATCCATCCACTTTGCAGGCGTGCTATACTGCGGATTCGACGAATAGTTGAGCGCCGGCGCAACGATCTTGAGGCCCAGCTCCTTGGCAAGTGCCACGAGCGCGGGCCAGCCCTCGGCTGCCTGTGCAGGCGTCAGATTGGCCTGATTCGTAAAGTTAGGCTCGTTGTAGCCCAGGATATACTTCACCTCCGGATGTTCCTTGCAGTACTTGCGGATATTCTCGGCATTGTAGTTGCGGTTCCAGGCCATGGGGCAGAAATCCATACTGCTCTCATAGTTCTGAACCTGATACTGATATCCGGCCGTGGGCACGTTCGCCCAGTTATACCACCAGCTCGAGCCCTGCTCGATAAGCTGGATCTCGCCTGCGTATGTGAACTTGGCGCACACGCCGCGCTTTTCACTGCGGGCCTCGGCTCCGGCTGCCACCAGAGCCACCATCCCGAGGGAAAGAAGGATTCTATTGATTTTCATATTGCGTTCTTGTGATATAATTGTTTTTTCGATTTCGTTTCCTGAATTTATTCCACCGTAAAGGACTTGGCTTCGCCGCTGGCGCTGTCCTGCGCTATCCACACCCGGAACTCACCCGGCTCGGTCACACGCTCGCTGCGCGCGTTGTGGAATGCCAGGTCTTCCGGTGTGAGCGTGAACCGTACCGTGCGCTTTTCGCCCGGGGCAAGTTCCACCTTCTCGAAGCCCTTCAGCTCCTTCACCGGACGGCAGAGCGAGCCCACCACGTCGCGGACATATAGCTGCGCCACCGTGGCACCCTTCACGCTGCCAGTATTCTCTATCTCGCAGCTTGCCGTTATATTTCCGCTCTTGGCATCCATCTTATCCGTCGACAGCACTACCGGACCGTAGCTGAAATCCGTATAGCTCAGGCCGTAGCCGAAAGGATAGAGCGCCCCGTCGCCGCAGTCCATGTAGAAGCTCGTGCAACCCGTCGATGTCTGGCCCGCCTCCAGGGGCAGCTCGTCCATCAGCACCATGCCTTCGGCCGGACGGCCCGTGTTCTTGTGAGAGTAGTAGAGCGGGGCCTGCGCCGAGGCGCGGGGTATCCCTGCCGGCAGGTGGCCCGAAGGATTCACCTTGCCGCTAAGCACATTGGCTATTGCAGGACCGCCCATAGTGCCCGGGTGGAAGCAATAGAGGATAGCGTCCGAATTGGCCACTACATCGTTTATTTCCATCGGACGACCGGTCATCACCACCGACACCACGGGCTTGCCCGTAGCCTTCAGAGCCTTGAGCATCTCCTTCTGGGCGCCGGGCAGCGTCAGGTCCGTGCGGCAGTGCGCCTCACCCGACAGAACAGCCTCCTCGCCGCATACAAAAACTATCACGTCGGCCATGCGTGCCTTGGCCACAGCCTCGGCGATCCCGGCCTTGTTCGTGTCGCGGCTGTAGGTCAGTCCCGGAGCGGCCACAACCTTATCCTTGCCGTATACATCATTGAAGCCTTCAAGCACAGTCACAGTCCGGTCCTTTTCAGCATCGAAGCACCAGGTGCCGTTCTGGTCGTGCTTGGCATCCATCATCGGACCGGTCAGGGCCACACGGACACCGGGCTTCAGCGGAAGCACCCCTCCATCGTTCTTCAGAAGGATCGCGCTCTGCTCGGCCGCATGCTGCGCGGCTGCGAGATTGCTCTCCGTGAAGAATCTGCGGGCTTTGCTTGTGTCGACATAAGGATTGTCGAAAAGCCCCAGACGGAATTTGAGGCGCAACACGTTGCGCACCAGATTGTCCAGTGTTTTCTCGCTCACCTTGCCCTGTTCCACAAGGTCCTTCAGATGCGACACGTAGGCATAGCTCATCATATCCACATCCACACCGGCCTTTGCCGCAGCCTCCGTGGCATCCTTTAGATCGGCTGAATAACCCTGAGGCACAAGCTGACCGATCGAATTCCAGTCGCTGCACATCACGCCGTCCCAGCCCCACTCGCCGCGCAGGATATCCTGCATCAGATGTGTGTCGGCATTGGTAGGCATGCCGTTGATATCGTTGAACGAGCACATGAACGTTGCCGCCCCTGCATCGGCGCAGGCCTGGAAAGGCGGCAGATACACATCGCGCAGATGCGGTTCGGGAATCCACGTCGTATTGTAATCCTTGCCCCCCTCGCTGGCGCCATAGCCCACGAAATGCTTCACGCAGGCTGCCATCGTGTTAGGCTGCGTCAGGTCATCGCCCTGATAGCCCTTCACCATAGCCACACCGAGTGTCGACGCCAGATACGGATCCTCGCCGAAACTTTCGGCTATACGACCCCAGCGCGCGTCGCGGCTCACGTCCACCATCGGAGAGAATGTCCAGCGCACACCTGCCGACGAGGCCTCGTCGGCAGCGACACGTGCGCCATTCTCGATTATTGCCGGATCCCAGCTCGAGGCCTGCCCCAACGGGATGGGGAAAATGGTCTTGAATCCGTGTATCACGTCGCGGGCTATAATCAGGGGTATACCCAGACGGCTGTTCTCCACTGCTTCGCGCTGAAGCTTGTTCACAGTATCAGGATCCACCTCGTTCAGTATCGAACCGACAAAACCCTTGCGTATCTCGGCAAGACGCTGAGGATTGGCGCCTATGCCGGTCAACTGGTTAAGCTGACCGATTTTCTCATCGATAGTCATCTGCGAGAGAAGAGCCTCTACTCGCGCCTCGACGTTATTTTTGTCTTCGACTCCCGCCACGCTCTTCACACACGAACTGATCCCACCACCGGAAATAAGTGCTCCCAGAAGGCCGAATGCTATGGACGGAAAGAGTTTTTTATTCATTTGAATACTTATATTGTCTGTGATGAATGATCTGTTTTTACTTTAATGCGAGTTTGTCGCAAACGCTTGTGCCGTCGGCAAGTTCCGCACGCACTACAAACATACCCGAGCCAAGACGCGATGCGTTCACGCTGCAGCCCCCCTGCTCCAGAAGCCTGCCGCAAAGGTCATAGACCCCTATCCGCCTGGCGCCCTCGCAGCTCACGCTTCCGTTTTCGAGTCGTATCAGGCCGCGGGAAGCACCGTCATCCGCAAGGACAGTCTCTATCCCCGCCTCAGAAAGCTCGTCGCCGGGGTCTGTGAAGAACTGGCTCTCGTCCGGTGTGCCTTTCTGATAGATCTTCACATAGTTGATATACATCGACGCACGCTGCCCGTTCTCATCATTCAAAGCCGTAATCTCGTTCGCGTCGTAGATATTCGGGAAATTACCGCCCACTGCGAGATTGAAGAGTATGAAGAACTCCTTGTGGAAAAAGTTTCCTGCCCAGTTAGGGAAGGTCTCGCTCTCCCCCTCGATGTTCTTCTTGAAGTATGGCTCCTGATCGGGATACTTGTCCAGGTCGCAGTACATCGCGATGCTCTTCTCGTCCCAGATCATCGTGTAGAGATGGAACTCTCCGTCCTGCAGGCTATAGGCGTGATTGTGGTGCGTGGCCGAACTCATCTGAGGCGTATTCTTGCCCCAGTGGCACGCTCCGTTGAAAAAGGTCTCCTGCTGATTCTTCCGTATTCCGTCCGCATGTCCGAACTCCATGATGTCGATTTCGCCGCAGCGCGGCCACTTCACGGCATCATAGTCATTGCCCATCAGCCAGAAAGCCGGCCACAGGCCGTTGGCTGTCTTGGGTAGCTTTATGGCTGCCTCGACCTTGCCATGCTTGAAGGCTATCATGTTTTTCGAATTCACGCGTCCCGAGGTGAACGGCTTGTTCCAGAACTCCTCGCGCTTGGCCGTGAGAATCAGACATCCGTTGCCCCACTCGTCCTTTCCCACGATAGCATTGTCCGAATCGTTCACATAGAACTGAAGTTCATTATTGCCGCCTCCGCCGCCATTCAGCTCCACATGCCAGCGTTTTGTGTTCAGCTCATCGCCATCGAAAAGATCCTGCCACACAAGCTTGTAGCCGTCAGTCTCGCCCGAGCCGGTCTGCGCTTCCTGCGCCTCAACCCCGGGTGATACGAGTGTCAACAGGCCAAGTATGCCTGCAAGTATGCTATTTCTCATCATGACTTACTTCACGAGCACTTTGCGTACGCTCTGTGCTGTCTTTACAATATACAGTCCGGCCCCCAGGCCCTCTAAATCCGTGCAGCTGCGCACCTTGCGTCCGAATATGTCATAGATAGCGCCTTCATCATCACCCTCCGCTATACACACAGGCTCGATGTTCGTAAGCGAACTCTTGTGCGCATAAAGGTTGTCAATGTAGATGGCATGCTCGTCCGTTGCCGACCGCGACTGCGTATCCATATCGAACTTGAACTGGCCTAACTTCTTAAAATTTACATTCGGAAATTCGGACAGCTCCATATCGAACGAATACCATCGGTCCGCCTGAAGCTGCTTCACCGACTTGTCCGTATCGCAGGTCGGAAAAAGCGAGATAGGATACATCGCTATCTCCATATCGTGCGTCGAATAGAGATCGATATGAATGTACTTCATATCCGTCACGTCCACAACTGCATCACTGTGCGAGAACTGAAGGCCCATGTAGTTAAAGTTCTTCATGCACAAAGCCTCATTGCCTTCAAGGCTCACACGCTCCGTGACAGTCGATTGTCCCCACGAGCCCACGAACAGCTCCGGAGTGACCGACGCGTAGGAATCCGAATAGAAACTCTTGACCACGCTCGCATCGTGCGTGGGAACCGGTGCTGCCGTCAGACCGTTCGGGTCCGGGTCTATAGGGTCGGGGTTGATCGGATCCGGATTTGTACCCCCGATTGCATCGCCCGCATCGGCGAACGTATGGCTCTCATCCGACGTGCCTTTCTGATACACCTTCACAAAATCGATATACATCGACTGCTGCTGGCCGTTGGCGCTGTTCAGGGCCGTAATTCCCGACGCATTGAATATCTGCGGGAACTGACCGCCTACAGCCAGGTTGAAAAGAATGAAGTTTTCCTTGTGGAAATAGTTGCCCGGATAATCTGATACTCCGGGCTGATTATCCTTTATGCCCATGATATAGTAAGGCTCCTGATTTGGATACTTGTCCAGATCGCAGTACATGGCAATGTTGTCTTCGTCCCAGATGCAGGTATAAAGATGGAATTCGCCGTCCTGAAGACTGTAGTCATGCGTATGGGCCCGGGCATAGTTGGGCTGCGGCCAGCTCTGACCCCAGTGACACGCGCCGTTGAAATAGCGGTCCTGGGTGCCGGCGCCGAATGCGTCGCAGTGGCCGAATTCCATAATGTCTATCTCGCCGCAGCGGGGCCAGCCCACTTCGTCGATATCGTTGCCCATCATCCAGAAGGCAGGCCACAGGCCGTTGGCAGTCTTGGGAAGCTTGATGGAGGCCTCGACCTTGCCGTGCTTGAAGCTTATGAGTTTCTTCGAATTCACACGGCCCGAAGTGAAGTTCTTCCCCATATAGTTCTCGCGCTTGGCCGTGAGAATAAGGCAGCCGTTGCCCTGCTCATCCTTGCCCACACGCACATTGCGGTCCGAATAATATTGCAGCTCGTCGTTGCCGCCGCCATCGCCGTTCACTTCGATGTTCCAGCGAGAGCGGTTCAGTTCCGTGCCCTCGAAAAGGTCCTGCCACACGAGCTTGTAACCGTTGGTTTCGCCGGAGCCTGTGGTCGGAGCACCATACGCCTCCCCGGCTGCAAGGGCGGCTATGGTGAATATGGTGAGTTTAAGTAGTTTCATCGTTGAAGGAACACTCTTCCCGTGTTCAGAGATATATGTTTAGGATATAATGATTGGAAAAAGGAGAAAGGTAAATGGTGCAAACCGAAAAAAACTTTTTTACCCGACGGAAGTGAACGCTCGGAAGCCTATGGGCATCTCGCCCGCAGAGATAGATCAGAGGGCGCGACTCGCGGCTGTCGCTGCGGCCGCGCCCTCTGATATAGGGTTTTGGTCGGGAAGTGATTACTTCACGATAACCTTGGCAACCTTGTTGCCGGCCTTGGCGATGTACATGCCTGCGCCGATGCCTTCAAGACCCATGATCGAGCTCTTGGCGGTCTTCACGGTCTTGCCTGCGAGGTCATAAAGAACGATGCTCGATGCGCCTGCTGCGTTGATCGTGCGGCCGGTGATTACGAGGTCGGAGGATTCTGCTTCCACACCCTTGATGCCGGCTTCTTTCGTGTTGTAGAGATAGATAGCATCGAGGTCGAAGTTCTGGCCCGATACACCGCCTGCGAGGAACGACAGGTAGTTGCCTGCGTAGTCAGCAACAGCGGGAATAGTGAAGGTGGGGCATACCTTCTTCAGATCCCCGAGCTTCATGTCGATTGCCTGCCATTCGTCCGTGGGAGCGGGACCAACGGGAGGGAAGGTTGCACCATTGTCAACGAAAGCCGTGCCTAAGGAAACCTTGGCGGGCGTATTGCCGGCATCACCGTCGAAGAGGCAGATGGCCAGAGACTTAACCGGATTCGACATAGCGCAATAGCCGAGGTGGAAATAGGTGTCGTCATCGATGGCGGAGAAATCCGTGCCGGGGCCTACAGCGCAGAAGCCTGCGCCCGACCAACCTACTGTGCCTACCGTCAGAGCCACGTGGCCCAGGGTCTGCTGGTCAGCGCCTACGGGGTTAGCGGAAGTTTCGTTGCCATTGAGGGTGTTTTCCCAAACATAGAGGAAACGGGTTTCGTCGTTCACCATCTGATCGATGACAGTCACGCCCTTGCTCTCAAGCGAGCTTACGGTATTTCCATCGAGCACCCATGCGTAGATGGTCTTAGCGCCCTTATCAAGAACGGGAGCGATGCCGGCGTCCTCAGTTACGTACTGAGCGTTTGCACCCATGGCAACTGCGGCCATAGCAGCAAGAAGAGTAATTTTTTTCATGTGTATGAAATTTTAAATGGTTGGTAAATTTGCCGGGGCCGGAGCCCCGGCGTTAGTTATTTTTGTTTTGAGTCTGCGATTAATAGCCGGGGTTCTGAGCCATCGGGTTCAGGTTGATTTCCTCGGCGGGAATGGGGAAGACTTCCGACTGGCCCGGGATGAAGTTGCCCATCTCGGCGCGGGCTTCGGCTGTCTCGGTTGCGGGATAACCGCTGTTCATGTTGAAGATCTGCTCGCCTATGCCCCAGCGGATAATGTCGAACCAGCGGTGTCCTTCACCGGCAAGTTCCACACGACGCTCGTGGCGGATAGCCTTGCGGAGGTCATCGGTCGTGTCCTTGTAGCCCAGATAGCCGGGGAATGCGGGGAGAACGGCATCCGATGCCATGTTGCGGGCACGGCTGCGCACTTCCTCAAGAGCCCACTTGGCGTCCGTCACGCTCTTGCCGCTCTCGAGCGCGGCCTCTGCAAACAGAAGGAGCGCATCCGTAGCGCGGATCTGACGGTTGTTGTAGGGCGAACGGGTGGCATGTGCCAGCGAGGGGAAAGCCCCGTGCTCCCAGTAGGAGATCTTGCGGTTGTAGTAGGAGTTACCAAGATAGTCAACCTCAGCGATGCCAACCTCGTTAGGCTCGGGGAGGCCGATTGTCAGGTCGCGACGGGGGTCGCCGGCCTCGAATTCGTCGTAGAGGTTCTGAGTCGGATGACCGAAGCCCCAGCCTGCGTTGCCGCCCATGCTCGGGAGACGAGGACGCGACAGGATGGTCGAGAACGTGCCGCGGGTGAAGCCGAAGCCCTCGCCATAGTCGCTCGTGGGCTCTTCCATGTACTGGATCTCAAACACGCTCTCCGCGCCATTCTCGCCGGCAAGAGTGAAGTTGTCGCCGAAATCCGGGAAGAGGCTGTACTGACCGCCCTTATACTGCGTGTCCACGAACTTCTTGCCCCATGTGTAAGCGTTGTTGTAATCCTTCATGTAGAGATATACCTTGCATAGCATGGCCTGTGCGGCGCCCTTTGTAGCGCGACCGAGATCCTCGGCTGCATATTCGCTCTTGTTCCAGAGCGACTTCTCTGCCTCGAGAAGGTCGCTGATGATGTGCTCGTACACTGCCTCAGCCGTTGCGCGGGGCTGAATCCACTTGTCGCTCGAGTCGATCACGAAATCCACCAGAGGCACACCTCCGAACACACGCACCAGCTGGAAGTAATAGTATGCGCGGAGGAAATAAGCCTCGGCCAGAAGACATGCCTTGCGGCTCTCGTCCATCTCATCGTCCGGATCCATCTTCGCAACCTCCTGAAGCGCAAGATTGCATCGGCCGATGCCCTGATACTTGGCTCGATAGAAGTTTAGAAGAATCGGGTTGTTGGCATTGACCTTGAAGTTGTCGATGTCGTACACATCACCGCCGTCGGCCAGGTTCTGGCCGCCCTTGAGAGCATCGTCCGAAGCGATGTCGCCGATATACCATTCGGGGAAATAGCAGTTGTTGAATTCCCATGCCAGAGGTGTGTAGCATGCGTTTACGTTCTGTATGGCTACAGCTCCGCTGATGTAGAAGTCATCGAAGCGGGTTGTGCCGGGAGCGTCCTCGTCGAGCCAGTCGTTGCAAGAGCTCAGGCTCAGGCTCATGGCCACGGCGACTGCACCTATATAGAGTGTCTTTTTCATTTGCTTGCTGTTGATTTGAAGCTTTGACTTCACTTTCTTGTTTGTTGCTGAGGAGATATTAGTAAGTGATATTCACACCGAAGAGGAAGGTGCGGCTCTGAGGATAGTTGCCGTAGTCAACTCCGCCGTTCACCTCGGGGTCGAAGCCCTTGTACTTCGTCACCGTGAACAGGTTGGAGCCCTGGATATAGAAGCGGCAGTTCTCGAAGCCCGCACGGCTGATGAGTCGACGAGGCAGCGAATAGCCGATCTGAAGGTTCTTCAGGCGGAAGTAGTCGCCCTTCTCCAGGAAGCGGTCGCTCGCATAGTAGTTGACCGCAAGTATGTGACTTCCGACGTTAATGAAGCCTGCGAATGATCGGCTGTGGTCA
>CAZBNM010000035.1:0-22878 GCA_964493495.1 uncultured Bacteroides sp. | reverse complement strand
GGGTGATGATGGGCTCGGGGAAGCGCTGATTCTCACGCATACCGTCGGGGAGCTTGACGCCGCAGATCTCGCGCACGCCGGCGGCATACTCGCGCCAGGCGCTACCGGTGAGATAGCCGCGTATGATCATTTCCACGCGGAAACCCTCGGCGCGGACACCGGCAGTGACCATAGGATCGGGGACAGCCAGCTTCCAGTTGGGGACAATATCTTTGGTAGCATCAAGAAAGTACTCGGCTATCTGATTTAGCACCTGACCCTTGTAGGGAATTCCCTTGGGGAGAATCACGTCGAAAGCCGAGATGCGGTCCGTGGCGACCATCACCAGCAGGTTATTGTCGATGGTGTACACGTCGCGCACCTTGCCGTGATAGACGGCCGTCTGTCCGGGGAAGCTGAAATTTGTCTCTGTCAAAGTCATAGTGATATGATTGGATGTGAGTTATGATAATTCTGATTCGGTTGGGGAGAGCGAGTGTGCGCTGCAGTCAGGACTCGGGTGCGGGTTCGTCCTTCTCATCCTTCTCGTAGTGCTCGTATGCCTCCACGATACGCTGCACGAGATGATGACGCACGATGTCGGCCTTGGTGAACTCGACTTTTCCGACGCCCTTGACCCCTCGGAGAACGCGCAGGGCCTGCACGAGACCGCTCTGTGTGCTTCTGGGGAGGTCGATCTGGGACGTATCGCCTGTTACAATCATCTTGGCGTTCTGCCCCAGACGGGTCAGGAACATCTTGAGCTGATGTGTGGTGGTATTCTGTGCCTCATCAAGCACGATTATTGCATCGTTGAGGGTGCGACCGCGCATGAAGGCCAGCGGAGCAATCTGAATCACTTTCGACTCCATGTACTCCTTGAGCTTCAAGGCCGGAATCATGTCCTCGAGCGCGTCATACAAAGGCTGCAGGTAGGGGTCGATCTTGTCCTTCATGTCGCCGGGAAGGAATCCGAGCTTCTCGCCGGCCTCGACAGCCGGGCGGGAAAGGATTATCTTGCGTGCCTCGCGGTTCTTGAGCGCACGGACAGCAAGGGCAATGGCGATGTAGGTCTTACCCGTGCCGGCCGGCCCCAGAGCAAAGGTGAGGTCGTTGTGGTTGTAGGCATCGACCAGAGCGGCCTGGTTGGGATTGCGAGCCTGGATAGGCTTGCCGTTTATGCCATAGATGATGACACCGTCGCGCTTGAGTTCTCGTGGAGCCTCACCCTTCACGATCGAGATAATGGCATCCTCGTTGAGGGAATTATATTTCTCAGTCCACTCCACGAGCTCCTTCATGCGCTTCTCGAACTCGGCCGTTTCGGAGTCCTCGCCGATAACGCGGATCACCGAACCGCGGGCGGATATGCGCAGTTTGGGAAAGAGGTTCTTTACCAGCTGGAGATTGGCATTGTTCACGCCATAGAAGGTCAGCGGGTCGACCGAGTCAACGATAACAATCCTTTCAATCATTCGGGGAATCCGGCTTTATTTTTTCTTAAGTGACTTGAGAAGCTGAGGAGCCTGCGCGGCGGACGCGCCGTTGAAGATGACGATGGTATAGGCCTTGTCATTGCGGTCGCCGGCGATTGCCAGAACGGTTTCGCCATCGGCGGCTGTCACCAGATGCACGGGAGTCCCGTCGGCCGTAACCATGGTAGTGTGCACGCCGTCCTTTATGAGGGCATTTGCCAGGACGGTCGCGAGGGCCGAGGGCGTGATGTCGCCCTGCGCTTCCTGAACACCGAAAGCAATCGCGCCCCGTGAATCGGCGGGGGTGTAGACTTCCATGTTCATATTGTCGGAAATAGACTTGTTGTAGGTGTAGCCGTCTGGGGCATCCATCGAGCAGGAGCTCGCGGACAGACGGTTGCCTGCGGAAGCGGCGGCGAAGGCTGCAACCACAAGGAGGAGAAGTGTGAGTGTACGTTTCATATCTTCTTGTTTGTGACGTCAAGGGGGAAAGCCCTATTCTGACGGCAAAGTTACGTTTTTTTCAACACATTCACATTGTGTTCAGAGGAATTTTTGTATGTTTGCACAAGGAAAAACGGCGTCGGAGTCAACACCTCGGGCCGGCGCGATGTTATACAAGCACGAGAACCCCTAAAACATAATACACATGAAATTTCTTACTGATGAAAAGCTTGTCATAGTCGGCGCCGCCGGCATGATAGGCTCCAACATGGCCCAGACGGCCCTGATGATGCATCTGACCCCGAACATCTGTCTTTACGATCCGTATGGGCCGGGGCTTGCAGGCGTGGCCGAGGAAATGGCACACTGCGGATTTGAAGGCGTGAACCTGACCTACACGAGCGATATCGCCGAGGCTTTCCGCGACGCCAAATACATCATCTCCTCGGGAGGCGCCGCGCGCAAGGCCGGCATGACGCGCGAGGACCTGCTCAAAGGCAATGCGGCCGTGGCCGAGGAGCTTGGCAAGAACATCCGCAGCTACTGTCCGGACGTGCGCCACGTGGTGGTGATCTTCAACCCGGCAGACATCACGGGCCTCATAACGCTTCTCTACAGCGGCCTGAAGCCCTCGCAGGTATCGACACTTGCGGCGCTTGACTCGACGCGTCTGCGCAGCGAGCTGGCCAAATATTTCCACATCAAGGCCGACGAAATCGAGAATGCGCGCACATACGGCGGCCACGGCGAACAGATGGCCGTGTATGCATCGACGACGCGAGTGAACGGCAAGCCCCTGACCGACATAATCGCCACGGAAGCACTTCCCGAGAAGGACTGGGAGGAGCTGAAAGTGCGTGTGATCCAGGGCGGCAAGAACATCATCGACCTGCGCGGCCGCTCGTCGTTCCAGAGCCCGGCGTATCTGTCGATCGAGATGATCGCCGCAGCCATGGGCGGTCCCGAATTCCGTTGGCCTGTAGGCACATATGTAAATGACGACCGATTCAACCACATCATGATGGCTATGGAAACGGTGGTGACGAAAGACGGCGTGCGCTACACCGAGCCCAAGGGCACTCCGGGGGAGCAGAAAGCACTTGAACAGAGCTACAAACACCTTTGTGCGCTGCGCGACGAGGTGATAGAGATGGGTGTTCTGCCCCCCGTCGACAAATGGACGGAACTGAACCCGAACGTATAATTCCGTCAGGGTTTATCGAAGCAAATATCGAACAAGCCGGTGTGCCCGATAAGCGGGCTACACCGGCTTACTTATTATTGTCACATGGGAAACCGAAATTATGTTTTACAACATATTCCTTGACTTTTGAGAAAAAATTTCCGAACTTTGCATATAATTTTCCAACTATATCACACTTACTTCACATCTTTCCATGAACAAATTCGCAAGATTTGCAGCCATTTGCGGCCTGTCGGCCGCTGCCCTTTCGGCACAGGCTGCCACCTTCACGGGCGACCGCACGGACTTTCGCGACGAGACGATCTATTTCGCGATGACGACGCGCTTCTACGACGGCGACCCGACGAACAACGTGTGCTCCTGGGATAAGCAGGACGTGCAGATTTCGAAAAACGACCCGGACTGGCGCGGTGACTTCGCCGGCCTGATCGAAAAGCTGGATTACATCAAGGCACTCGGATTCACGGCCGTATGGATTACGCCCGTCGTTCAGAATGCCTCGGGCGAGGACTACCACGGCTACCACGCCATGGACCTTTCCACGGTGGATCTGCGCTACGAGAGCCGCAAGAACTGGGGCGCGACCAAGGACGTAAAATTCCAGGACCTGATCGATGCAGCCCACGCCAAGGGGATGAAGATCATCCTTGATGTCGTTCTTCAGCATACGGGCAATTTCGGCGAGGCACGCCTGAATCCGCTGTTCACCCGCGACCAGAATATCCGCAACCAGGCATCGGCCGAGCATTCGCTCATTCCCAACACGGAACGTCTGAGCAGCAACTACTTCTCGCAGACTCCGAACGCACAGTATCAGGAGCGTTTCAAGTACTTCAAGAATCCTCAGTACGACCCGCACAACTACTACCATCACTACGGCACGGGCTGGAACTGGGACCTTCCCAACCGCTGGTGGGGCCAGATCGCAGGCGACTGCGTGGACCTGAACACGGAGAACAATACCGTTGCCGAATACATCGTTGAGTGCTACGGCAATTTCATCAAGATGGGTGTTGACGGCTTCCGTATCGACACGACGGGCCACATCGCACCTCTGACTTTCAACAAGCAGTTCGTGCCTCAGTTCCTGGCTATCGCCGAGCAGTACAAGAGCAAGCGTCTTAACGGCTGCCCGTTCTATATGTTCGGTGAATGCTGCCAGCGCTTCCAGGGCTCGGTTGTATATCGCGACCAGCCCAACCTGTCGAGCTATTTCTACACGTGGAAGAGCGATGAGAGCCTTCTGAACTCGTACAACGGCACGCAGGCTTACTGGGACACGCAGGTGCTTCCCGAGGGCCACGACTCTCCTGTAGGCCCGATGGCCCTCTGCGAGCAGGACACTCAGGACAAGCCCCGCAGCAATAACGTGAAGATGGTGAACGGCGCATGGCACGAACCCGATTACAGCCAGGCATCGGGCCTGAACGTAATCGACTTCCCGGTTCACTACTCCTTCAGCAACGTCGGCAACGTGTTCGGACTGTTCAGCCAGGACAATTACTACAACGATGCATCGTTCAACGTGGTATATGTAGACTCTCACGACTACTGCCCGGGCCCGAACGACGGCACGCGCTTCAACGGCGGCACGTCGCAGTGGGCTGAGAACCTGGCATTCATGTTCACGTTCCGCGGCATTCCCTGTATCTATTACGGCTCGGAAGTAGAGTTCAAGAAGGGCCTTCCCATCGACGTGGGCGGCGAGAACAACAAGACGCCCCGCTCGGAATCGGGCCGCGCATACTTCGGCACCTATCTCGAGGGCACTGTTACGGCCACGGACTTCGGTGAATATACGGCCTCGGGCAATGTAGCCAAGACTCTTAACGCCGATCTGGCACAGCACATCGTTCGTCTGAACAAGATCCGCGCAGCAGTTCCGGCACTTCGCAAGGGCCAGTACACGTTCGACGGCTGCTCGGCCAACGGCGGCTGGGCATTCAAGCGCGCCTACAAGGATTCTTACGCACTCGTAGCCATCAACGGCGGCGCAACGTTCACGAACGTACCCGCGGGCACCTTCACCGACCTTGTAACGGGCAAGACCTATCAGGGCGGCGGCACAATCACTGTTGACGCACCGAAGACCAAGGGCCAGGTACGCGTCCTCGTAAAGGACTGGACCGGCGGCAAGGTTGGCAAGGACGGCAAGTTCATCTACGAAAAGGATCCCGTGAACATGGGCGGCTCGGTAGAATTCGCCGATCCCGGCACGACTCAGTACTACACGAAGGACGACTTCGTGAAGGGTCCGGAAGTAAACTTCACCCCTGCCGGCGGCTCGTTCAAGACTGAGACGCTGAGCGTGAGCGTGAAACTCAACGACACGGCCGTTTCGGGCTGGTATAAGGTGGCAGGCGGCCAGCAGGTAAGCCTCACGGCCGGCGCAACGAAGACCTTCACCATCGGCGAGGGCATGAACTTCGGCGAGACCGTTAAGGTTGAATGGTATGCCAAGGATTCGGAAGGCCAGGAGCGCACGGGTGTTGAGAACTACAAGAAGGTAGACCCGAACGCATCGATCACGATTTATGTAGCCGGCCCGGAGGGCACGAACCTCTATGCCTGGAACGGCGCAACGTCGCTTCTCGGCGCATGGCCCGGCAAGACACTGACCGAATCGAAGGAAGTTGACGGCCGCACGTTCTACTATGCATCGATCGACGATGTGGATATGGTGAACATCATCTTCAACCGCGGCGGCCAGCAGACGGCCAACATCGAGGGCATCACGGAGGACACCTACTTCGAATACGACGGCGCGACGAATGCCACGAAGCTCGACATGAACGTACCGGCCGATCCGGCAGTACGCTTCTCGCCGAACGGCGGCGAATTCACCGGCACGGTGAAGGTAACGGCAACGGTATCTCACGCCACTTCGGCCTGGTACAAGATCGGCAACGGCGCGCAGACCACCATCTCGGGCACGAGCGCAAGCTTCACCTTAGGCGAGAACATGGCCAACGGTGAGAGCGTGACGGTAAGCTGGGGTGCAACGGGCGCCACAGGCTCGAAGACCGGTTCGGTGACCTTCACGAAAGTAGAGCAGCAGAGCGGCTCGGACGGCATGACGGTTTACTACGACAACTCGGTGACGAACTGGAGCAAGGTTATGATCCACCACTGGCCTGTAGAACAGACGACCTGGCCCGGCAAGGAAATGGAGAAGGTTAACGACAACGCTTATCCGTCGCTCTTCCGCTACACCGTACCCGAAGGCACGACCGGTATCGTGTTCAACAACGGCAGCGGCGACCAGACCAACGATATCACGAACATCCACCACAATTCCATCTACAAAGGAACGGGCAACCGCAACTGGGAAGAATCGGGCAGCTACTCGGGCATCATCTATATCGAGCATGACAACGAGGTGGCACCTGTGGAATTCTATAACCTCCAGGGTATCCGCGTAGAAAATCCGGAGAGCGGCATGTATATCGTGCGTCAGGGCAAGACCGTGCGCAAGGTTTATATCCGCTAAACGACGAGAAGCATAAACAAGGGGACTCCCGGGCGTGTATAGCGTCCGGGAGTCGTTTTTTCTATTATTCTTCAGCGTAAGAGAGTATCGTGGGGCTCTTGATGTCTACGCCGTATTCGCGGGCTTTGGCCATAATGGCACGGGCAAGCTTGGGACGGAGGTCCTCGGGACAATAACGGAAATAAGCTTCAGCGGCACGGACGTGCGCAGCATCGGGCATGGGGTATTCACGTCGTTCGGGGAGTCCGTAATCACTGTCGGGCAGTTCCCGGCGTTCTTCGGTGTTCAGTATGTCACTCATAGTATCAGTTGTAAAAAAGGGTTATGTATTGTCATTCTGACAATTTGAACGCATTGAGTGAGCGAATTGTTGAACGAAGGCTTTGGGAATTGTGGAAAATAATCGTAATTTTGCAGACCGATACATCAAAACCGCGACCATACACATGAGCTATTATTCCCAGGGCGGCGGCTATAATTCGCTATTCCGCAATATTCCGCCTGTTACAAAAAATCTTCTGTTACTAAATATCTTCATCTACGTGCTGCAGATGCTGATACCGGGTGCGGACCGTGCACTTGACCGCTGGTGCGCGCTCTACTATTTCACATCGCCGGGCTTCTATCCCTACCAGCTTTTCACGTACATGTTCCTGCATGCATCGTTCATGCATGTCTTCTTCAATATGTTTGCGCTCTGGATGTTCGGACGCACAATAGAATATGCAATGGGTTCGATGCGTTTCCTGTTCTTCTATCTCACGTGCGGCATAGGAGCGGGTCTTGTTCAGGAGGGTGTGTTCGCGTTCTACATCAATCATCTGGAGGGAATCATGAATCCGGAAGCGGTGCAGGAAGTGCTGACCCAGGGCTGGTATCATCTTCAGAACTTCCAGAATTATACGAATCCGGACATGGGAATGCTGAACTCGCTGGTTAACTCACCCATGGTTGGCGCTTCGGGCGCAATCTACGGTGTTCTTCTGGCTTTCGGGTACCTGTTCCCGAATCAGCCTATCTATCTCTACTTCATCATGCCCATCAAGGCGAAATGGCTCATCATCGGCTATTTCGTACTGGAGCTTGTATATGGGGTGAGCGGTTCGGCCGACGGCGTTGCGCACTTTGCCCACTTAGGAGGTATGATCTTCGGCTTCCTTCTGCTGTGGTACTGGAAGCGCAAGGGCGTATTCAACAACCATTGGTTCTTCTAAATGGCACGCGACAAGCAGAGATCAACGTCACCGGGAGGCCTGCTGTTTCTTGTGGGGGTTAACACGGCCGTCTTTGCTGCGGCCGTTACGGCTTCTGTGTTCGGCGTGGACATACTTGACAGCCTCGTGCTCAAAGCCGACGGCGATGTGTCATGGAGGCCGCTGACCTATATGTTCATCCATACGGGTCTGCTGCATTTCCTGTTCAATATGGCGTTGCTGACGGCTTACGGTATCCTTGTATGCTCGCTGGGGCTTCATCGCTTTCTGGTGCCGCTCTACCTTGCGGGCGGTCTTGCGGGAGCATTGGTCTTCCGGCTATTTGCGACGGAGGGTACAATGCTTGCGGGCTCGTCGGCCGCGGTTCTGTGTGCGCTCACGGCCATTGCATACTGGGCCTATGATCTCAGGGTGAAAATCATAGGGAATATCCATGCGGCATTAGGAATTGCCACGGCTCCGGTGGCGGTTGGGGCCGTAGTGCTGCCGCTATGTTACGGCGAAACGGGTGCTTGCGGGGCCCACATCGCGGGCATCGTATGCGGTGTGCTTCTGGCAGTGAGTTTCTCCATGCCAGCGCGCGCTATACTGACGCGCACACGTCGCTCGCGCGCGGAACTTATTGAAAAGCGCAGGGTTGCTGTTGAGAAGGCTTCGCGCTCGGGCTATGCAGCCCTGACAAAATCTGAAAAAGACATTCTATGAGCCAGACAGAAGCCAAAGACACGGAGCGCCGGGGGGCGGCCGGCGCCAAACCGCGCACGCCTAAAGCCGAGAAGCGAAAGCCGGGCGTGTGGAAACTATTCGTGCGCACGGTGTTCATACTGCTGGGGCTGCTATGCTCTTCGCTACTGCTCGTATGCGGGTATAACGGTTACATCAATCCTACGGTCCACGGGGGCTACTGGGGCGCTTTAGGGCTTGCATTTCCATTTGCACTTGCGGCTACGCTGTTACTTATACTCGCTGCGCTGATATTCTGGCGCCGCGGGGCTATCCTTCCCGCGCTTGCGCTTATTGCGTGCTGGGGTCCGGTCCTGGACTACTGTCCGCTCCACCTTTTCTCCCGTACAGCACCGAAAGACGCCCGGATATTGCGCGTGATGACTTACAACGTGTGCTCTTTCGAGGATCAACACCCCGAGCAAAACGACGGAGGAGAGTACAACCGCACACTGTCGACCGTACTTAACAGCGGGGCTGACATCGTGTGCCTTCAGGAGACGGAGACTTTCCTTCCCTGGGGCAACAATCTGATTAAACCGGAGGACATGCAGAGGCTGAGCGAGATCTATCCCTACATATTGCGTACGGACGTGCACCTGATGCTTCTGTCGAAGTATCCTACAGAGACAATCCGGCTGAACCTGAAGCGGCGCGATTTCAGCGCGGACGCAGATGCCTTCCGGGTCCACATCGACGAAGACCTGGATGTGACGGTTTTCAACGTGCATCTACAGAGTTTCCGTCTGAACAAGGACGACAAGGCTCTATACAAGGATCTGGCGAAGGGTAAGACCGACAGCCTTCGGAACGAACTGAGCCTGTTCAAGTCGGAGTTGCTTTCGAAGGTGGCGGACGCAGCTGTTCTGCGAGCACATCAAGCAGACACGATAGCGAAGTTCGTTGAACGCTTCGGAGGGCCTAACGTGCTGGTGTGCGGCGATTTCAATGATGTCTCGGACTGCTATACGATACGACGTCTCAGGCGGACGGGCCTGCGGGAAGTGTACCCGGAAGTAGGGTTCGGTCCAATCATCACGTTCAATGCGGATTATTTCTATTTCGGCATCGACCACGTGCTGTATAAGGGGGCTCTTCGTCCGCTGAAGCTCACGAAGGGACGGGTTGCCTCGTCGGACCACTATCCGCTGACGGTAGATTTCGAGATAGAGCGTAAGCGCTGAATTGTAACAATGTTTCAAATGCGGGGGTGTACCAGAATTATAAACCGCAGTTTCGGACGGGCTTTTTGGTATTCTTATTTTTTTTGTGTAAGTTTGCATCAACATAACAATACGAATTTCTAAACCCATATCCTATTATGAAAAAATTCTTTTCCGAATTCAAGGATTTTGCCATGCGCGGCAATGTAGTAGACATGGCAGTCGGTGTAATCATCGGCGGCGCCTTCGGCAAAATCGTATCCTCGTTAGTAAATGACATCATCATGCCCGGTGTGGGCGTACTGACGGGTGGCACAAACTTCAGCGAATTCAAATATGTGATTCAGAAAGGCGTGACCGACGGCACGGAGGTGATCACACCGGAAGTAGCCATCACATGGGGCTCGTTCGTACAGACGATCGTGGACTTCCTGATCATCGCGTTCTGTATCTTCGTAGCGATCAAAGCCATCAACAAGTTCAAGAAGGCCGAAGAACCCGCACCGGAGGCACCTGCAGGTCCGAGCCAGGAAGAACTGCTGACAGAAATCCGCGACCTGCTTAAAGCCCAGGCCACAGACAAGAAGTGAACGGGAGCGCCCACCAGGGGCGCACCGTGATGTATCTGATAGGGCTTCCGGCCTGCGGAAAAAGCACGCTTGGAAATGCGCTGTCGCGGCTAAGCACCCCGAAAGCACCCATAACCTTCACCGACCTCGACGCTGCAATCGAGGTCGGTGAAGGCATGTCCATATCGCGCATCTTCGACGACTTCGGCGAGGATCATTTCCGGCGACTTGAAAGCCGCAAGCTGCGCGAAGTGTCGGAAACAGCATGTACGGGGCTGCACATAATAGCCTGCGGAGGCGGCACGCCCTGCAGCGAGGAGAACATCGCCTATATGCTTGCGCGCGGGCATGTGGTGGAGTTGCGTGCGAGCCGCGAGGCCACTCTCCGGCGTCTACTGGAAGCACCGCGGGAACAAAGGCCACTTGTAAGCAAGGTACACGGCAATGCGGAGCTTTTAGGCGCGGAGCTGGACGCACTGGCGGCGCGGCGTGCGCCATGGTACGGACGTGCACACGCGACCTTCGACTCAACGCTGCTGGAGACACCCGCACAAGTAGCCCGGACATGCGGAGAATTCATGCGACGCTTCGGCCCGAAGGCCGGATAATAAAGAGAACTCACATCAATCAATCCACGAGAACCAAGATGGCCCAACCTACCCCACTGGAACAACTCTTCAAGACTGCGACGCAGCCGAGAAGCATAAGCATAGGCCTGCCGGCGGCGACCCTATCAGCGGATCACCGATTCCCTCTGACACCCGAAGGCGCCGAGCGCCTGATAGAGCGCGGTTTCCGCGTGCTGATGGAGGAAGGCGCGGCACAACCTATCCACTACAGCGACGAAGCCTACGCGCGTCGGGGCGTGAGCATATGCCGGAGGGCCGAGGCTCTTCAGGCAGACGTAGTGATAAGTCTCAGCCGTCTCTCGGGGACGGACGCGTCGATCCTGCGGCGAGGGGCGCTGCTTCTGGGTTTCCTATATGCGGAGCCCGGAGATGCGCGCACGCTGCGGACGCTGCTCGAGCGGGGCATCACGGCTATAGCTCTCGAAAACATATGCGAGCCCACGGGGCTGCGTCCTTTCGCGGACATAATCCAGGAGGTGGCGGGCCGCGCGGCCATATCGCTTGCGTCGTCGCTGCTGGCGGATGCAGTGCATGGCAAGGGGATACTTCTTGGGGGTATTCCGGGAGTAGTTCCCTGCGAGGTAATGGTAATAGGGTCGGACATGGCCGCAATCGCTGCGGGGAGCACGGCCATAGGCCTGGGGGCAACGGTGCGCATCTTCGACAACGATGTATATGCGCTTCGCAAGGCCTTGCATGTACTGGGTCCCGGAGCCATAGGCTCGGCAATTCACCCGAAAGTATTTGAAAGCGCGCTTCGCTCGGCGGACATTGTCGTGGCGGCCCACAGCCTTACTCCCGACGGTATCGTGGACGCAAGCCTGGCGGACAGCATGAAACGCGGCGTGATATGCTTCGATCTTACAATGCATCCGGGATGCGCGTTCCCGTCGCTGCGGCTTGTGGACCTGAACGAGGCCATGCCGGGCGACAATCCTATGGGGGCGCCGGTGCGGTGTTGCTACATCAATGCGGGAAATGCGGTGCCACGCTCTCTGGCCATGGCACTGAGCAATACATTCGTGAGCATGCTTGATGAAATCCTCGTGTGCGACGGGACGGCTAACGCCCTGCGACTCAATCCGGCCCTCCGCAAGGGCGTGTACACATTCCTTGGGCGCTGCGTGAACGAGCAGGCTGCTGCCATCGTGGGATTGCGCGCGGTAGACATAGACCTGCTGATCCAATATTGCTGATGGACTCATACGACAACACACCGGCGCGATTCCGCAGATATTACGTTGTATGGAACGGGCGCGCCACAGGGGTATACGATACCTGGGAGGAGGCACGCGCGCAAGTGGAAGGCTTTCCGGGTGCTCGCTACCGCAGCTTCCCCTCACAGGAGGAGGCTGTAGCGGCCTACCGCGGGCGACCGGAAGACCACCTTATGCTTGCGCGGGGGCTTGCCGAGGCCCAGCGGAAAGACGTGGTGAACTACGAGGCCTTTCCGGAGATACGCTTGAACGCCATAGCTGTGGACGGGGCCTGCGCTCGGAATCCGGGCCCGATGGAATACCGTGGAGTGCTGGTGGGCACGGGGCAGGAGGTGTTCCACATAGGTCCGATGGCCGGGGGGACGAACAACATCGCGGAGTATCTGGCGATAATCCACTGCGCTGCGCTGCTGCACAAGAGCCGCGACTACACGACGCCGATCTACACGGATTCGCGCACGGCGCTTGCCTGGATACGCAAGCGCACGAGCAACACGAGCATAGCGCCTACAGCGGAGAATGCGCGGGTGCGGGAGGTGCTGGCGCGTGCTAACGCGTGGATCAAAAGCAACGAGCTGCGCAATCCTCTGCTGAAATGGGATACGGACGCCTGGGGGGAAATACCGGCGGATTTCGGACGCAAATAATCCAAAAATATTCCGCGGGGATTGCCTGCGAAAAGAATATTTGTTTATCTTTGCAGAAAAATCCGTCCGCGCCATGCGGACCGCAATTTATACACTACACCAAACCCTACATCACATGAACCGCAAGCTCTGCTATGTCGTGGCCCTGGGCGCAGCCCTAAGCCTGACCTCCTGCGGCAAGAAGCTCGGACAGTTCTCGTCCGACTACTTCACCGCCAATCCCAATCCCCTCGAAGTCGTAGGCGACAAGGTGCCCGCCACCGTGAGCGCACGCATTCCGGGCAAATTCTTTGTCAAGGATGCCGAAGTGACAGTGACACCCTATCTTGTGTTCGCAGGCCGCGAAGTGGCCTCGATGCCCTATTCCTTCCAAGGCGAGAAAGTACGCGGGAACGCACCCGTAATCAACTACGAATACGGCGGCACGGCCACGATTCCCGTATCGTTCGGCTACGAGCCCGAGATGGCCAAGAGCGAGCTTGAGCTGGGCTTCAACGTGCGTCAGGGCAAGAAGCAGTATGTGCTCCCGCGCGTGAAGGTTGCCAACGGCGTAATCGCCACGGCAGCCCTTGCCACAGCCGCAAACGCACATCCCGCACTTGCGGACGATGCTTTCCAGCGCGTGATCAACGAGAAGTACGCTGCTGACATCATGTTCCTGATCAATCAGGCCAATATCCGCGCCGGACAGCTGAAGACGGACGCCATGCTGGAGCTGCAGCGCGAGATCCTGAACGCGAACTCGGACACGGCACGCGTGCTCCAGGAAATCAACATCTCGTCCTACGCCTCGCCCGACGGCACAATGGCTTTCAACGAAAAGCTGGCCGAACACCGCGAGAAGAACACCAAGGCCTACATGACGGATCAGCTGAAGAAGGACAAGATCACGGAATTCGGCGAGCTGACGGCGCAGTTCACGGCCGAAGACTGGGAAGGCTTCCAGAAGCTTGTGCAGCAGAGCAATATCCAGGACAAGGACCTCATTCTGAGCGTTCTCTCGATGTATAAGGATCCGGAGCAGCGCGAACGCGAAATCCGCAATCTTGCGAGCGTGTTCGAACAGCTTGCCGACCAGATCCTGCCTCAGCTGCGCTACTCGCGCATAACGGCGTCCATCGACGTCATCGGCAAGAGCGACGCCGAAATCATGGCCCTCTACCAGTCCGATCCCTCGAAGCTCAATGTGGAGGAAATTCTCTACGCCGCCACACTGACGGAGGACAACGGCAAGCGCATGATGATCTACGACACGGCGGCACGCCTCTATCCGCAGGACTACCGCACGTTCAACAACCTGGGCCTGGCACAGTACGTAGCCGGCGACTATGAGGCCGCTGCCGCCAACTTCCGCAAGGCCGCCTCGCTGACCACGAACGGCGAGCCGCAGATGAACCTGGGCCTCATCGAAATGGTGAACAAGAACTATTCGAAGGCCAACCAGCTCTTCGGCGCCGCTGCGGGCACGGATGAACTGGGCGAAGCCCTGGGCCTCTACTACCTGAAGCAGGGCGACGCTGCGGCCGCCGTGCGCGCCTTCGGCGACACGAAGAGCAACAACGCAGCCGTGGCACAGATCGTGACCAAGGACTACGCCAAGGCCAAGACGACGCTTGCCGGTATCAACAACCCTGACGCCACCACCTACTATCTGATGGCTATCGTGGGAGCACGCACCAACAACGAATCGATGCTTACGGGCAACCTCCGTCAGGCTGTCCGTCTGGACGCCTCGCTGGCCCAGAAGGCAGCGAACGATCTTGAGTTCGCCAACTACAACCTCACGAAAGCACTGAACTAATCCCCTGCGGGGACATACACCAACAGACCGGAGGCGAGTCGCACGACTCGCCTCCGGCTTTTTTCACAAAAACAATTCTACAATCTTACCGGTCAATCAATCCGGAATTACGATTCAACGGTGCAAAGTTAGGAATAAGCGGCCTGATCCGCAATACCCGAAAATGAGTATATTTTACTGCGCCGTCGTGTAAAATAACATGAATTACACTTGCTTATTTTCAATTTTTTGCATAAGTTTGCAATCATGAATAAACTGCGCCTATCCATTATCACGATCCTCATGGTCCTGACGGCCCTCAGCGCCCGGGCGGCCAGGGAAAGAAAATACATATATCTCTTCGACTGCACGCAGTCGATGCAGCAATACGGCATCTGGGACGAGGCCCGGGCCTCGCTCGACCGCACGCTGCGCAACCATGTGGACGAGGACGGGAACGTCATTGCCGTGGTGCCTTTTCAAGAGAAGATCTATCCTGAAATCACCTTCGCGGCCGAAGACTACCTCAGGGGCAAGAACAAGGAGCTTGTGGACACGGCCTTCAACAGATACATCCGCCTGCTGACGAACACCAACATCATCGGCGCCATAGCCCGCGGCAACGAGCTCATCGATCCGACCCGCGACAACCGCATCTACCTGTTCACGGACGGCGAGGACACGGCCGTGAAGGCCGAGGGTGTGGTGCGCGCACTGCGCGAATGGTGCGGGAAGTATCCCAATACGCGTCTGTTCTACATCATGCTTCACCGCAAGGCCATGAACAAGGCCATCGTGGAAGTGGCCGAGATGTGCGGCAACATCACCGTGGCCGCACCCGTGGGCGGTGCTATTCCGGAATACATCGACATCGATCCCTCCGACCTCTACACATCTACTCTCACGCTCAACGAGCCGCTGGAGCTGAATGTGTCGGTGGATTCGCCTCTGGCAGTGAAGGTGCTGTGCGATGATCCGCACTTCACGGTGGCAACCCGCGGCAAAGCCGAGAGCGGACGTCTGTGTCTGCTGGTGAGCCCGCGCGAGGAGTGCACCGTGAACGAGCTTTCGGCCGAAATCGAGCCCGAGTGCGACGCGGAGGGCGAGTACAGCTTCCCGATCGACATCGTCTCGGAGGACGGAGGTGTATTTGTGCTGAATCCGCGGGTGACGGTGCATGTGGCCAACAAGCCGCTGCGCACCATGCAGATTCTCGGAGGCGAGAGCGAGGAGCTGAAGGCGGAGGGCGCCGGATGGTACGACCGTTTCCTCTTCCTGGGAGCTGCGCGTCCCGACACGGTGCGTATCCCTCTGCAGCCGCGCTTCAATGACGCGGCCCTGGCGCGAGGCGCCTCGCAGAGCTTCACGGTGGCCGTGCCCGAGGGACAGCCCGATGACGACTTCACGATCTTCGCCGGCGGCCGGGAATACCATACGGGCGACCGTATCACCATCTCCACAGCCGATGCGCCGGAGGAGCTGCTGCTGGTATTCTCGCCGGGCGCCCGACAGGGTAAACGCTACGTGAGCCTGGTGCCTTCGGTGCGCATGTCGGACGTCGAACGCATCAACAAGCTGCCTGTCGAAGCGCTTGCCGCGTCGTCGGGCATCTCCATACGCAGCTCCTACTCCGAGAGCTGGAACCCTCTGGCCAAGATTCTGCTGGCGCTCGGGCTGGCCATTGCTGCGGGGCTGCTGGTGTGGTTCGTGGTGATCCGCCCGGCGCGCTACCCGCGCTTCCAGGTCGGAGCCATCACCATCGAAGGCCCCGGGAGCCTCAACCGGCGGCCGCACATCGCCGGATGCCGGATGCTGGTGCTCACGTCGAAACCTCGCAAGCAAGGGCTGCTGAACCGCATTTTCACGCGCAGGATCGTCTACGTGATCAACCCGGCCTGGAGCGGCGACATCATAATCGTGCCCGCATCGCGGCGCAAGGCCAAGGTGCGCTGCCCGCAAGGCTGGAGCTGCACGCCCGTCTCCACGCTTTCGGCGGGCTCGAGCGTGCAGCTGCACAGCCCGGAAGGACCGTCCTCGCGGCTCTCCATCTGATTTCAAACTCCTTTTCTCCCGATTACAAACCAGCTACAATACAACTATCATGGCAAAGATACGACGCACTCTGTTCATAGGCCTCGGCGGCACGGGCATGCAGGCCCTTGTGAAGACCAAGAAAATGCTTTACGACAACTACGGCGAGATTCCGCCGATGGTCGGATTCCTCGGTCTGGACACCGACGGAGGCGTCTACTCGAAGACCGAGCTCGCGGCCGACGGCACGCCGATAGGACTCACGGCTGCCGAGCAGCTGCCTATGACCGTGAGCAATCCGCGCGCCGTGTACAAGCGTGCGCCCATGGCCTATGACTGGCTGCCGCCGTGCAATGTTTCGTCGCTCGATACGCTCTCGATCGGCGCCGGCGCCACGCGCTCGAACGGCCGCTTTGCCATAACCATGCACGAAAAGGAAATCGAGAACCGCATCGCGGCCGCCATGAATGCGATCAATGCGGCCCGCAATATCAACAACTCGCGCTACTCGCTCCTATCGAACAGCACGGAGATCCACGTGGTGTTCTCGCTTGGCGGGGGCACGGGCTGCGGCACCTTCCTCAATCTGGCCTACCTGCTGCGGCGTATGTATCCTCTGGACTGCAAGATATCGGGCTACGCGCTGATGTCGGATGTCTTCCGCGCGTTGGTGGCGGGAGCGGGTTCGTCGCGCGTGCGCTCGAATGCCTACGGCGCCATTCTCGACCTCGACTACATCATCTCCGAGCACCTCTCGGGGAAGAATCCCATAAGCATAAAATGGCAGAAGAGCGAGCAGACGGCTACGGACGAGCCCTTCGATGCCATTTACTTCATCGACAACAAGAACGAGGCCAATTACACATTCGTGGACTCGTCGCCTCTGTGCGACATGATCTCGCTGGCCCTGGTCACGGGGCTGGGCGAGCTGAGCGTGGCCACGGCCTCGGTGTCGGACAATGTAGCGCGTGATATCAGCCAGGGACTGATGGATGTGGCCGTTCCGGTGAATCCCAATCTCCCCGGGTCGGAACTGTCCGTGAAGCACGCATGGGTGGCGGGCTTCGGTGTCAGCGAGATTACCTTCAACTCCCGCGCTCTCAACCGCATATACGTCGACAAGGCCATCCTGCAGATCATCGACCGGCTGCGCAACGGCGGCTGCGACGACCCCTCCACCATCGCCAACTCGTGGATCGACGAGAACCACATACGCGAGAATCTAAAGAAGGATGACGTAATCGACTATTTCATGGCTCCCCAGCCGCCCACGATGCTGGAGTATATCGAACCGGCGCATGCCGCCGGCGACGCCGAGGCCTTCTTCAACCGCTACCGCACGGAGAGCGACCAGGCCATGACCGAAAAGCTCGATGCGCTCAAGAACCGCGTGGAGCTCTCGCTGGCCAATCTGATCGATCAGTACGTCAACCGCGAATGTGGCGTCTATAACGCCGAGCACATCATTAAGGTGCTCATAGCCCAGGCGAATCTCTGCGACGGCGAGATGGAGACGGAGATCGCCGAACTGGAGGACGAGCTCGTGCGCACGACAAGCGAATGCGAGAATCTGGTGCGCGAGATCAGCGAGACCACCGGCACCTTCCAGGCCTCGCGCCGCAAGGCGCTGTGCGCGGACCTGTGCGAGTGCACGACCACACGCACGGTCAAGAGCCGCGAGATCCAGCGGCGGCAGCTGGCCCGCTCGTTCTATACCTGGCTCCTCAATCTCCTGCGCGGGCGCCTCAGCCGCGTGGACTCCATCCTCGAGAGCCTCGGGAATGTCTACGCCAACGCGCGCAACGAAATCGAAGCCACACGTCAGAACCTGGCCAAGAGCACCTTCTTCAGCGAGGATCTCACGGCCTTCGAGGTGGACAAGGTGGAGTGTGCGCCCTCGGACATCGTGATGCAGGATTTCATAATCCACATGCGTCAGTTCGGAGGCATCAGCGCCTTCGTGTCCACGACATCCGCCCAGATCAGCGAATGGATACGCACCTTTGCCGAATCCATCCCCAAGGCGCGCGACTACCGCAATCTCACGCTCGAGAGCATCCTCAGCAAGCTCGACAAGGAGACACTGGCCGAGATATGCCGCAAGGCCATCACGAAAGCCCTGCCCCTGCTCCCATACAACTACAAGGGCTATGAGACATACGTGGCCGTGCCCCCCACTGATTATTACTACATCGGCGTGGCGGATCGGCGCAACTGTGTGCTGGAGAAGAACGACTTTCTCAAGAATCTCATTCCGGGCAACATCAATCCGCAGTTCACGTCGACGGGCCTGAACGACCGCGTGATAATATATCACCAGATCAGCGTCATCCCGGCCTTCGCGCTCGAAGCTATCGAGAATTATGAGACCGAGTACAACCGCCGCGAGCAGACACATCGCGGGGGCGCGCACTGGGACTTCCAACTCTACGAACGCATGCGCAACGAGCGCGCGAGCCTCTGGCCTGCGAGCGTCTCGGGCGACAATGAGCTGCAGGCCTGGGTGGAAGCCATCGCATACGGTCTCCTGAGCTTCGATGAGCAGCGTGGCCAGTACATGCTCAAATCCATCGCGCTGGGAGGCAGGCCGCTCACGGGCTTCCGCGTGCCTGTCGGTGCCACGCGCGTCCAGGCCTTCAATACCTTCCGCGACAGCCTGGAACGCATCCGTCCGGAAATAGATTCGGAAATCCAGCGGAAGTCGGCTCCGGAGGCCCAGGAGCTGGCCGAAAAGATCAAGCAGTCGGCTGCCGACTGCACCTATCTCAGCGACTTCTCGATGTGTCCGCTCTCAATCGAAGCCCTGGAAAAACAGCCGGGCGACTACGACCTCATCGACCGCGAAATGATGTTCATCATCTCCAATCTCTGATATTTCCAAAACCCTCCCTACTCCCGCGATGACACGCATCCTCTGTCTCTGGCCCCTGGACACCACCTACTCGCTGGCAGCCGACGTGGAAAGACTTTTCACACGGTCCTGCGACGCGGAACATGCGCGGCACTTCACCTCGCGCACCGGCGCGCTCGAGTATGGCGCACCGGGCGTGGCCGTCAGCCGCCTGTTCCGCGACCTTGTGCCGCTGATGGATCCGGCGCCAGCGCTGCATTGCTTCATCGTCGTGCCGCTCTACGACGCCCGCTGCGTGGAGGCCGTGCGGAGCCTGGCTGGCGACATCGATGCATGCCCCATGCCCGTGACGCTCTGTGTCATCGGGCTGCGCGAATGGTTGCGCGATGCTGTCGGCGATTCGCAAGTATGCGATCCTCGGGAGGACGAGGGCTGCATGGCGCGCATAGCCGAAATATCCGATGTCGTGGAGAGCGTGTCGGCGCCCTCCAACTTCACCGTTCTCGACGATTTCCTCGCTTCGGGCGCTCCGGTGCGCTTCACGCGGGAATCGCTTGCACGCTTCATGGCCGAATTCTTCCGCGTTGTCGTCGACAACTATACGGATATATATACTGCCTCGGTCTATCAGCAGTCCGGTCTTATCACGGGCCTCGGATTCGCCTCCATAGAGTTTCCACGTCGCGAGTTCGTACAGTTTCTGATGCGCAAGGCTTTTGCTGCGGCTCTGGAGCAGGCCGACCTCAGCGATACATCCGTTGACCTCGCTACGGCCAATGCCGAGGCTGCCCGTATTCTCGATGGCTTTTCCGAATATTTCGAGCGCTTCTACAACGAAAAGGTGGTCCATCAGCAGCGTCTTGGCGTGGATGTCAAGAAGATCTGCAGCGATATAAGCAACAACCTCAAGGCCGACACACAAACCCTCTACGATCGGTTCTGCTCACACATCTACCGCGCAGATGCCGGCTCGCTGCCACAGCGCCGCGCCACGCTTGCCCTCATCCTCGGGCAGGACGATCCCGCGCTCCACGGCATGTCCTCGGGCTTCGAAGGGATTTTCGACGATGCATTCTCGCAGCCGCTCAAGGTGTTCATCGATGCTTCGCGCAGCCTCGCAGGCTACATGTCGCAGACCCTGCCTGTGCGCGGTAAATATCAGGCTCTCAGGCTGCCGCCGATTGGCAAGGACGATAAAGGGAAGCCAATACCGAATCCTGAAAACAAGCTGCCCTTCGATCCTCTCCCCGATTTGCGGGCCCTGCGGCAGCTGATCATCGAACTCACAGGCTCCATACGCCGCAATGAGGAACGCCTTGGCGAGCTACGGCAGTCGATGGAGCTGCGGAATAATTCCGAAAACCTCCACCACGGCGGCAACAACCCCGATACCCACCGGGGGCGGAATACCGTGGCCGAAGTAAGTCTCGAGGTAAAATATTCGCCCTCTCCCGAGTTGCAGCCTGCGCCCTCCGTCGATCTGCGTTCATTCTTCGGCCCCGTGCTCTCGCAAGGCGAAATGCCCGCATGCAGCTCTTTTGCATCCATCGCGCTTTACGAAGCCTTGGCCAACCGTCATATACCCGCCGGAAAAGAAAAGATCAAGCTTAGCGAGGCATACCTCTTCTACCATACCCCCGAACGCACAAAAGGCAGCAACTTCCGCGACCAGTTCGAGCTTATGGCACGTCTGGGCTCATGTCCCGCCGGGATGTATCCCTATTCGGAAGAGAGCCTGCGGAACGAACCGTCGCCCGAAGCCACTACCGCCGCACTCGACCACCGCTTGCTGAGCGCGCGCGAAATACCGCTCACCCGGACCGACAACCGCTTCAACGACATCGAAGCCAACCACCGCATCATCACATCCGCGCTGGCCGAAGGCTTCCCCGTGGGTATTTCCTTGCGCATACCCAAGGATTTCGGCTCCGATGGCCCGTATATCAACCGTCCCTCGCAGGAGCTCATAGAAAGTCCCGGAGGCCTCTCAAATCATGCTATGGTCGTGGTCGGATACGTCGAAAGCGATAAATTCTATATCCTACGCAACTCATGGGGAAAGAAATTCGGCGAGGACGGATACTGCTACGTCTCCGCCGCCTATATCGATGACCCTGCTCTGAACAACTTCTGCTGTATCGTCGACAGCTGCACCGACAGCACCGCAGCCGAGCCGCAGTCCGAAGAAAATCTCCCCACGGTCACGCGGCTGTACGACTCACAGGAGCTCATAGACTATCATTCGCTTCTCAACACAATAGAATGGTCCAGACTCAGACTGCAGGACCTGACGGCACGCTTCGACGTCCTATATGGCTACTTCCGCGACCTCATCGACACACTAAGCATGTCCACAACGCGCCGCGAGCTCACATCCGTCGCAAAGGACGGCGCACGCAGCGCACTTAGCTATGCCCGGAACACCGAACAGAATCTTCGCGGCGAAATGTCCGGACACATGAGTGCCGTAGCAATCCGATTTGCAAAATCAGCGGCAGCGGCAATCACCGGAGCAGGGCTTCTAACATTTCTCCTATGCTATCTCGGCCTCGACCTCTCGCCGGCGTCATGCGCATGGATCACCCTTGCCTCCGTGGTCGGCTCCATAGCATTCGCCCTCAGCTTCTACTACGGCTATCTGCGCAAGCGAAAACGCCGCGACTACTTCGACCGTATCAACGAATGTGCCTCGGGCGCAGGAGCCATCGAAAGACTCATGAGCACGATCGATCTCGAATTCTTTGCCGCAGGAGAAGTCATCGAGATGCTCAAGGACGTCCGCATGCAACTATATAAGACATACTCATGTCTTAGAAGTTTCTGCAACCGACTCAAGGAGTGGCAAGCCGAATACGCAGCACAAACACATCGGCTTGAAACCGGCAGCGATCCCAAATTCCGCATTTTAGGCGACCGTGCGCTGCTCGAATCCTTCTTCAATAGCGAAGTATCCAATATAGTCGGTACCTTCGATTTCATGGCCGCATTCAGCGACTATCTGGCCGATACGCGACGTCTCCCCGAGATTCGTCGTGAGCTCGAAGAAAAAGCCATGAAGGTCGTATCCCCAAGCCTCGACAGCTATTCCATCTCCGACCATATCCTCGGCAACCAATACCCCTATTTGCCCTCCCTCGATATACAGAGCCTGCTGATGGAATTCAATCAGCTCGCACGACCCATGCTTCGCTCCATAGGCGCACCCGCCGAAGAAACCCGCATCATCATAGCAGCGCACCGGGATCGACCAAAATGGGCAGAACGCCTTCGCGCCCATCTCTCCCATCGCCTCCATTTCCTCCAGGCCGACAGCAAAGACACCCTCACAATCGTATCCCTCATCTTCCTCCCCCGCGAGAATCTCCTATGACCTCTTAATTCCATTTCCCGCCCCGGGACGCACCCCGCGGCCGCCCGTAGGGACATGCCCCGCATATCTTCAACAGAGATATTTGAATCTGC
>CAZBNM010000034.1:0-22915 GCA_964493495.1 uncultured Bacteroides sp. | reverse complement strand
TCTCCTACGGCATGGTCGAGCTCCCCGAGGGCAAGATGAAGAGCCGCGAGGGCACTGTGGTGGATGCGGACGACCTTATGGCCAAGATGGTGGAGACGGCGGCCGAGGTGTCCGAACAGCTTGGCAAGCTCGATGGTCTCAGCGAGGCCGAGCGGGCCGATATTGCTGAGATCGTGGGCCTTGGTGCGCTCAAATACTTCCTTCTGAAAGTCGATCCCCGCAAGAATATCACCTTCAACCCCAAGGAATCCATTGACTTCAACGGCAATACGGGCCCCTTCATCCAGTACACCTACGCCCGAATCCGCTCGGTGCTTCGCCGTGCAGCGGAGGCCGGATATTCCGGCGGCGACTACTCGGCCGTAGAGCCCGGTGATAAAGAGTCGGACCTCATCCAGCGTCTGGCCGACTATCCCGCCGTTCTTGCCGAAGCCGGGCGCACGTACTCGCCTGCGCTCGTGGCCAACTATGTCTACGACCTTGTGAAGCAGTACAATCAGTTCTATCACGACTGCCCCATACTCAAGGAAGAAAATGCCGGCGTGCGTTCCTTGCGTCTGGCTATCAGCGATGCCACGGCGCGAATGGTGGCCGACGGCATGGCGCTCCTCGGAATCCGCGTGCCCGAAAGAATGTAAAATCCCTCCTAAACCAAACAAGAAAAATGCAAGACTACAACTACAACAGCAGCCCGGCCCTTGCCTCGCTCACTTCGTCGGTGATGAAACGCGTGTATCTGAAGATGACGCTTGGCCTGCTCCTCACGGCTTTCACGGCTCTCTTCTGTGCCTCAAGCTCGTTCATCCACTTCTACATCACGCATCAGTGGCTCATGTGGGTGCTGATCATCGCCGAATTCGGAATCCTGTTCGGACTCAGCGGTGCCATCCGCAAGATGGGCAATGCCGCCGGCTCGGCGCTCTTCTATCTGTTCAGCATCATCAACGGCATGATGCTCTGCACGCTCTTTCTGGCCTATAGCCCCACGGCAATGGTAAAGACCTTCTTCATTACGGCCGGCACGTTCGGTGCGATGAGCGTCTACGGCTACTTCACCGATCGCGATCTCAGCAAGATAGGCTCTGTGCTGACGATGGCTCTGTTCGGACTTATCATTGCCATGCTCGTGAATCTTTTCCTGAAATCAAGCGGCCTGGACTGGATTATAAGTATCGTCGGCGTGCTGATTTTCGTGGGTCTCACGGCCTGGGATACACAGCAGGTGAAAAACATGGCTCAGTATGCAAGCCCCGAACAGGCCGGTAGCCTGGCCATCGTGGGCGCCCTGAACCTCTATCTTGACTTCCTGAACCTCTTCCTCTTCCTTCTGCGCATTTTCGGCGGTTCGAGAGACTGAGGATGAGCGCCAAACGACTGTATAGAAATATTATCGAGCCGGGCATGCGTCGTAGATATATGCGCATTGTCCGGCTCGGCTGGCCTATTCTAATCGGCCAGTTAGGCATGATTTTCACGGGTTTCGCCGACAATATCATGGTCGGACGATACTCCACCGAAGCCCTGGCCTCGGCTGCTTTTGTCAATAATGTATTCAATATCGCTATCCTCGCGTGCATAGGCTTCACCTATGGCGTCACGCCCGTGATCGGAGCTATGTTTGCCCGTGGCGAGAACGACGCGATAGGCGCCGAGATGAGGATTTCCGCTATTGTCAATGTGCTCTATTCCCTGTTCATTACCGCCGGGATGTATGGAGTATATCTTGCGATTCCCCGCCTGGGGCAGCCTCAGGAGTTGCTGCCGCTTATCAAACCTTATTTTCTGACGCATCTTGCCGGCGTTTGGGCGGTGGGGCTTTTCAACGTATTCGCCCAATGGAGCTATGGGATTAACGATACCAAGACGCCCACCGTGCTCGCTCTTGCCTCCAACGGATTGAATGTGATTGGCAATTACGCGCTGATATACGGACACTGGGGCTCGCCTGAACTCGGGCTTACAGGTGCGGGAATAAGCACGCTGCTTTCGCGTATCGCAATTGCTCTGGCCATGTATGCGATGTTTCGTCTTTCGCGTCGAAGCATGGCTTATCGCCGGGGCTATAGCTCTGCAAGGTGTTCGCTCGGGGCTGCGCTGCGGGTCGTGCGCGGCTCCCTTCCGCTCTCGTTGCAGATGGCTTTCGAAACCGGTGCCTTCTCCGGTGCGGCTATAATCGCAGGCTGGCTGGGCGCCGTGCCCATGGCGGCGTTTCAGATCATAATCGTCGTGGGCATGCTTGGTTTCTGCATATATTATTCGATAGGCTCGGCCACGAGTGTGCTCGTTTCGCATGCTGCCGGGCGCGGCTCTGGACTCGAGATGCGGCGGATGGCATGGGCCGGCTATCATGTCATGTTGGCCGTGATGTGCGTGTCGAGCCTCGTTTTTGTGTTTTTCGGGCGTGTGCTTATGGGTGCCTTTACCGATGATGCGGCCGTGCTTGCCCTGGCCTATACCCTCATCTTCCCGTTGGTGTTGTATCAGCTCGGGGATGCCACGCAGATTAGCTTTGCAAACTCCCTGCGGGGCACCGGGCATGTCGGTCCGATGTTCCTTATCGCGCTGGTAAGTTATATTCTCGTAGGCCTCCCGAGTACCTATCTGTTTGCAATTCCCCTTGGAATGGGGCTGCGGGGCATAGTTTTCAGTTTCTCTGTAAGCCTTTTCCTTGCCGGAGCCCTCTTCCTTATCACCTTCCTCCGCGCCACCCGCAAGGGCTGACTGCGCTCACTTCTTCACGACTATATTGGGATTTATGGCACATAATGTGCTGATAAATAGTTCGTCGTCCTCAGGCGTGGCGTACGCGAAAGTTGACCGGCCTCCAAGACGGAATCCTATCTGAATGTTGCGGAATGAGGTAGCGTAATTCAAAGGTTTAAACGGTGAAGTTGGCATGCTTCTGATAAGAATATTCCGCGGTTTGAGACTGTTTATACAATCGATAGGGATTGTCAGGGTTGTATAAGTATTTGAGAGTATAAGCAAGTTGCCATTGACTGTGTATGTTGTGTTTTTCCAGAACGCCCGTAATACGAGGATACAGATGACAAAGACTACGCTCTCAAAGTAAATACTCGACAGTCTTACGTCCGCTGGAGCACTCGGGGGTATGATAAGCTGAAAGAGACCTAATATTACCGCTACTAAAATATATATCCGAGGATCGGTATAGGATTTGAATACCATATGGTATTCTGGTACATAGGGAGGTGGAGTGGGTTGTGCGTTTGTCTTGTTGTCCATTTGGCTGTAAAGTTACAAATACTTCCGGAATTAGCAAAAAAAACGCGACGCCGTGTGGGCGTCGCGTTTTTTGAGGGATGCTTGTATTAGTTGTTCTCGGTGATGGTGACAGCGCGATCGAGCGATGCGCACTTCTTGCCGAGGTCCTGATGCAGGTTGTTGGTGTTGTTGTCAACGATGGTGAGCTGGTCAGCCTTCACGCCGTTGCGGAGGAGAACCTTCTCAACGCCTGCTGCACGAGCCTTGCGGAGATTTGCGTTGATGGCGGGCGTGCCGGTGTAGGTGTCGGCCCAGCCGGTAACGGTGTACTTCTGGTCGGGGTGCTGTGCGATTTCAGCAGCAACAGCCTTGATCACGCGAGCGTTCTCGCTGGAGAGGCGCGATACACCGATGGGGTAGTAAACCGTAGCGAGGGGAGCCTTGATGGTCTCGACGATGCGCTCGGCGGGACGAGAGAGGCAAGCCTTGAGCTGTGCTTCGAGCTCTTCGATGCGGCGGTTGGCTGCATCGAGGCGTGCGCGCAGAGGATCGCAGTTCTCGACTTCGGGGCATACGGGCACGATGGGAGCCTGCCAGTTGCGGCTGCGGAAGTTGTAGGTGAGGGCGAGGTTAGCCGAGATGTTGTTCCACGAACGGTTGCCGCCCTGAACATCGGTGATGCCTTCGTAAAGCGTGTAGCGGATATCGAGGGCAAGAGCCATCTGCTTGGAGATGCGGAAAGAGTTGATGAAACCTGCACGGAGGGCAAGCACTTTATCCTTGAAGAAGTGGTATTTGCCACCCTTTTCTGTCTTCTCGAAGGGGAATACGCCTTCGCCGCCGGCATAGGCGATGAAGTTGTAGACGCGATCGGGCTTGTAGCCGCACCACCAGTTAGTGATGTTGAGCATAGCGTCGAAGTTCAGACCGATGGTGTTGAACTTCTGGCGATAGAAGCCGTCGACGGTCTGCTGGCCGGGAACGACACCGGAGGCATTCTTGAAGTCGGAGAGCGACTTGAGCTGTGCCCAGTTGAGGCCTACGCGGAGACCCATCAGGGGCGAGAACCACTTGCCTACATAGAGGGCTGCCTGGGGCGAGAAGCGGTCCTTGAGGTCGCGATGCGAGGTGTATTCGCTGAAGTTTACGTTCGCGCCGCCTTCAGCGGTGATGAACCAATTGTCTTTGAAGCGGTTGAAGAGATAGCCCTGCGAGGGATCCTCCACTGCCGTAACTTCCTGCACGACAGCGAGCTCTTCTACTACTTCCTGAGCCGAGAGAGCCTGACCGGCAATAACTGCCAGGCCGAGAGCTAAGAGAGCTTTTTTCATAGGAGAAATTTGTTATGGTTGTTGTTATAAAATAGTTTCTGTATTGACGGACTCTAAAGTCTCGCAAAATTACAACATTTTTTTTAATTAAACCGCCTGAATGTGAAAAAAGTTTTCGAGCTCCGACGGTTTTTCTAAAATCTGTTGTGCAATCAGTAGTTTTCGCGAAGAGGATTTTCGATTCCGAGCTTGCCTTTCACCCAGTTGAAGATGTTGTCGGGCGTGTATCCGAACTTCTCGTCGAGCACTTTGTAGGGAGCCGATGCACCGAAACGGCCCATCGAGTATATCTCGCCGCGGAAGCCCTCGATCAGTCGGATCGAGTCGGGCAGCCCGGCCGTGAGACCTAACTGAGGTACTCCTAAGGGCAGCACGCTCAGGCGGTATGCCTCATCCTGGTCGTTGAACAGGCCTGTGGAGGGCACCGACACCACCGATGCCCGGATGCCCTCTGCGGCCAGCAGGGCGCGCACGTCGCAGAGCAGCGACACTTCCGAGCCGTTGGCCACAAGCACCACGTCCGGTGTGCCCTCGCCGGGAGCCGGGAGAGCCACATAGCCGCCACGCAGTGCGCCGGCGGCCGCCTGAATGCGCGTCATGCCTTCCGGAGCAGGCAGGTCCTTGATGTCCTGGCGCGAGGTGATCAGGCCGGTGGGACGGTTCTTCGCCGCCATGGCCATCTGCCATGCGTAGGACGTCTCCGCTGCATCGGCCGGACGGAGCACGAGCATGGAGCGCTCGCCGCTGAAATTACGGATTTCCTCGAGCAGACGAAGCTGCGCTTCCTGCTCTACGGGCTCGTGCGTGGGGCCATCTTCGCCCACGCGGAATGCGTCGTGGCTCCAGATGTATTTCACCGGCAATTGCATCAGGGCCGACATGCGTATTGCAGGCTTCTGATAATCAGAGAATACGAAGAAAGTGCCGCACGCCGCGATGCATCCGCCGTGAAGCGCTATGCCGTTCATGATAGCGGCCATCGTGAGCTCGGCCACGCCTGCGTGCAGGAACGCGCCCGAGAAATCGTGCGGCGCGAATGCATGCGTCTTTTTCAGGAAACCGTCCGTCTTGTCGGAATTGGCCAGGTCGGCGGAGGAAACGATCATGTTGCCCACTTTCTCCGCCAGCACGCCCAGCACGTCGGCCGATGCCGTACGCGTTGCCACATCGGCCTTATGCACGATTGCGGCATAGTCTATTTCAGGGACATAGCCTTCGAGATAGCCCTTGAGCGTCACAGCCTCGTCGGGATGAGCCTCGGCCCATTGGCGATGGGCTTCCTTGCGCTCGGCCACGATCTTGCGCAGCTCCTCGGCGCGATGCTTGTAGAGCTCGGCCGTCTCGGGGAAGATTGCGAACGGCTCCTCCGGGTCGGCTCCCAGATTGCGGTAGGTGGCGGCCATGTCCACGCCGGCCTTGCTCAGAGGCTGGCCGTGTGTGCTGCAGAGGCCTTCCATCTTTTCGCCGGCGCCGTTGCGGGCGCCCAGGCCCATCACCGTGCGTCCGATAATCAGGGTGGGGCGGCGCGTCTCCTCGCCGGCTGCAGCCAGCGCGTGAGCCACTTCGTTGGGGTCGTTGCCGTTTATTTCCAGTACGTTCCACCCCCAGGCGCGGTATTTCGCGGCATAGTCTTCGCTGTCCACGGCATCCACGTCGGTCGAGAGCTGCACGCCGTTCGAGTCGTAGAACATTATCAGGTTCGCAAGACCCAGATAGCCGGCAATGCGGCCCGCGCCCTGCGAGATTTCTTCCTGAATGCCGCCGTCGGAGATGAAGGCGTAGGTTTTGTGCGCGCAGGTTTCGCCGAAGCGGGCCACGAGGAAACGCTCGGCGATCGCGGCGCCCACGGCCATGGTATGACCCTGGCCAAGGGGGCCGGATGTGTTCTCGATGCCGTGCGCCGGATCCACTTCGGGATGTCCGGGCGTCACAGAGCCCCATTGGCGGAACTGCTGCAGCTCGGCAAGGGTGTAGCGGCCCGTGAGGGCCAGCACCGAATAGAGCATCGGCGACATGTGGCCCGGATCGAGGAAGAAGCGGTCGCGCCAGGGCCAGGTGGCATCGTCAGGGTCGTATACGAGGAATTTCGAATAGAGGACGTTGACAAAGTCAGCGCCACCCATAGCGCCTCCGGGGTGTCCGGATTTGGCTTTTTCGACCATTGCGGCCGATAGCACGCGGATATTGTCGGCGGCACGGGTGAGAGTCTTCGCGTCGGTTACCATAGCAGTTCTTTGGAATGGGGGAATGTTTTTTTGTATTTGGTAAAGAATTAGATGCTTAGAGGTCGCGCAGATCGGGAGCGTCCTCGTCGTCCACGGGGATGTCCTTGTTCACGTTGCGCGAACCGGCAATGCCGTAGTAGAGCAGATATGCCAGCATGGCCACGATCAGCCAGTAGGAGGTCATGTAGTCCGTGGCGCCCGCGATGGCGTTTTGGATCAGGGGCATCACGCCGCCGCCTACCACCATCATCATGAAGATGCCCGAAGCCTTGGCCGTGTATTTGCCCAGACCTTCGACAGCCAGGTTGAAGATGCCGCCCCACATCACCGAGGTGCAGAGGCCGCAGAGCACCAGCAGGAGGGCCTTGGCGGGCACCATGGCCGTGGTGAAGCCTTCGCCGGCCGAGTAGGCAGGCATGCTCAGACGGATATCGGAGGGCAGGAAGATGGCCACGCATACAAGCACGATGGCTGCCGAGCTCACGGCGATAAGCTGCGCGCGCGACGATACCTTGCCCGAGATGACGCTCGATACCAGACGGCCCACGAGCATCAGCAGCCAGTAGATTGCGGCCACACCGCCGGCCACGGCCGTGGCGTTTTCAGTGATGCCCGAGGCAGCCGAGTCGGAGAGATAGAAGATCAGCATGCCGGGGATGCCCACTTCGAGGCCAACGTAGAAGAAGATGCCGATCACGCCCAGCACCGTATGGCGGAAGCTCCACGGGCTGTGGGGTTCCTTGCGGGCCTGGTCGCCGCCCTTGCGCAGGTGCGGCTCGGGGATGGCCACGAAGCTTATGATGATGAATGCCAGCACGAAGACGGTCATGGCGATGTAGAGCAACGGAGCCACGTCGTTCATCGACGTGCGGTCCGTCACCTGCCCGATGAGCATGCCCACGAAGAAGGGCGTGAGCGTGCCGGCAAGAGAGTTGAAAGAGCCGCCGGCCTGCACGAGCTGGTTGCCGCGGTTGCCGCCGCCGCCCAGAAGGTTCAGCATCGGGTTCACGACCGTGTTGAGCATGCAAACGCTGAAGCCGCAGACAAATGCGCCAAGCAGGTAGATGAGGAAGTTGAGCGTAACGGCCACGGAGTCGACCATGAACACGTCTACCGTCGTACCCGTGAAGCCCGAAAGCCACTGCAGAAGAAGGCCCACGAAGCCCACAGCCATTGCGGCAAGCGCCGTTTTCTTATAGCCGATTCGCGAGAGCATATTGCCGGCGGGAATACCCATAAAGAGATATGCCAGGAAGTTCATGAGGTTGCCCAGCATGCCGGACCAGTCGTAGTTGTTTTTCCAGATTGTGCCCAGAGGGGCGGCGAGGTTGGTCACGAAGGAAATCATTGCGAACAGGAAGAACATCGCAACGATTGCCACCACGTTCGTCGAGGCCCCGCTTTGTTTTGTGTTGCTGTTAGCCATTTGGTTTTAGGAGTTTAAGGATTTTTTATTTTGGTTGGTTAGATTCGTTGTTGCCGGCGGGCGCCTCGCGTTCGCCGAAAATTGCCGTGCCTATGCGCACGTGTGTGCTGCCTTCCTCGATGGCGGTGCGGTAGTCGTCGCTCATGCCCATCGAGAGGATGTCGAATCCCCGCAGGTCGGGAGCAAGCTCCAGGATACGGCGGCGCAGGTCGGCCACGCGCCGGAAGTCCTCGCGCACGCGCCGGGCATCGTCCGTGTTGGAGGCCATGGCCATCAGGCCGCACAGATGCGTGGCCCGCAGCTTCTCGAAGCGCCGGGCGCGGAAGTAGTCCAGAAGCTCCTCGGGCGAGAAGCCGAATTTCGTTTCCTCGCGGGCCACATGCACCTGCAGAAGCACACGCGAGCACAGGCCGGCACGCAGGCTCTCGCTGTCCACCAGTTCCAGCAGCCGTTCCGAGTCGATGGATTCGATCAGGGTGGCGTGCCCTATCAGTCGGCGCACCTTGTTGGTCTGCAGATGGCCGATGAAATGCCAGTTGATGTCGGCCGGGAGCTGCGGCGCCTTCTCGGCCAGCTCCTGAATCCGGCTTTCGCCGAAGCTGCGCTGCCCGGCCTCGTAGGCCTCGCGGATCTGCTCCACGGGGTGGAATTTCGATACGGCCACGAGCTCCACGCCCTCGGGGAGGGTGGTGCGAATGCGGCGTATGCGGTCGGCAATGCTCATGGCTCGGGAGTGAAGCGGGCGTTTATTCCTGACGGGGGCCGTCGGCCACGACTTTCATTTTGTACACATCCATCAGGGGCGTCTCCTGGATGGACACTATCTCATAGTCGGCCATGGTGTTGGCCATGCCTTTGGTGAAGTTCTCGAATGCGCTCTTGAAGCCGTTGCACTGCACCAGAATCTGCGACACCGAGCGCTTTTCGGCTCCGGAGCGTTCGTCGATGGTAATGAAAGCTACCTTGGCCAGATACCAGCGGTCGCCCCCTTCGTTCCAGAAGATTTCGGAGATGCGCGAGCGCTTCACGGCAGCTACGGAAAACTCGCCCGAGATAAAGGGCCTCTGTTCTTCGGTGATGCGGGCCTCGGCTTCCGTGAAGGTGAGGGCGTCCACCAGATAGGGCTCCGTCACCTTTTTGGCCGAGCCGTTTTCCTGAATTTTATCGTAGCGTACTTTACATTCGAACCAGTTCGACATGGCGTTGTGTTAAATAATAATGATTGGAAAAAATCAGCGGTATATAATAATAGGAGAAATCCGTGGGATAATCCGGCACAAAGATACGAAATTTTTTTGATTCTGCGAGTTTTCAGGCTTAAAAGCAGGTAGCGGACCCTCGGGTGTCCTGTTGCAAGGCGGTTATTTTTGAATAAAAAAATGTTAATGGGCTGTTTTGTTCTAAGTGGTTGATAATGTGCAGAGGATGTGTTGTAGAGATATGCTTTTTAACATCAATTCAGCCTTTCAAAGTGTTATTTCTCCTATTTTTTTTGTTTCAAAAGTTTAAAGAATCAAATAATTGTATTAAATTTGCACAATCATTACACCCTCTGCGATGGGGTGTGGTGTGTTCCAATAGTAAGAAAACAACTAATCAACCAATTTTATGTCTAATTAAATTTTTGTATGAAAAAGCTGTTTCTATTATTTCTGACAGTGCTTTCAATCGGCTTGTGTGCGTCGGCGCAGACGCGCACGGTCACGGGTACTGTCTACGACGCCCAGTCGAGCGAGGAACTCGTGGGCGTTTCGGTTACAGCCGGCCAGAGCTATGGTGCGGTTACGGATATCGACGGTCACTTCTCGATTTCCGTGCCTGCTAACGTCAAGACTCTGAGCTTTGCTTATGTGGGTTACAAGACCCAGGACGTCGCTATCCCCGCCAGCGGCAAGATGAGCGTTTATCTCAGCCCCTCCACGGAGATGCTCGATGAAGTCATCGCAGTGGCTTACGGCGAGCAGAAGCGTTCGGCATTCACCGGTTCGGCAGCCGTCGTAGGCGCCGCAGCCATCGAGAAGTCGCAGAGCTCCAACGTGCTCGACGCTCTCTCGGGTCGTGTGGCCGGTCTGCAGCTGTCCAATGCTTCCGGTGCCCCCGGTTCGGGCAACCCCACCATCCGCGTGCGTGGTTTCTCCTCGGTGAACTCGGGCATGAACGCTCCCCTCATCATCGTGGACGGCGCTCCCTTCACCGGCGACATCACCACCCTCAATAACAACGATATCGAGAGCATGACCGTCCTCAAGGACGCCGCTTCGAACGCTCTCTACGGTGCACGCGGCGCCAACGGTGTCATCCTCATCACCACCAAGCGCGCCAAGTACGGCGAGGCTCAGGTGTCTGTGGATGCCAAGTGGGGTGCTAACACCCGCGCCACGCAGGACTACAACTATATCACCGATCCCGGCCAGTACTACGAGACTTATTACATGGGCCTTTACAACTATGCCCGCTTCCCCGAGGAAATCGGCGGTATGGGTATGACCAACGAGGCAGCTAACGTATGGGCTAACGCCAACATGATCAATTCGAGCACGTATGGCCTCGGTTATAATGTTTACACTGTTCCTGCCGGCCAGCTGCTCATCGGTCAGAACGGCAAGCTCAATCCTAATGCCACACTTGGCAGAGTGGCAAACTATCGTGGCGAGGAATATCTTCTGACGCCCGATAACTGGCTGGATGCTACTTACAAGAGCAGCCTCCGTCAGGAGTACAACCTTAGCGTTGCACAGGGTACTGAGAAGAGTAACTTCCGCGCATCTGTCGGTTACCTTGACAATCAGGGTATCATCGCATCCAAGACTGACTACAAGCGCTTCACCGGCCGTCTGACAGCTGATATCCAGGCTAAGCCCTGGCTGAAGGTAGGTGCGAATGTGAACTACACGCACTATATGGCAAGATTCATGGATGGCGATGAAGGTGCTTCGAATTCTTCCGCAAACGTGTTCGCTGCAGCTACAGAAATCGCTCCCATCTATCCTCTCTATATGCGCGATGCCAACGGCAATATCATGATCGATGCCAACGGTCTCCAGCGTTATGACTATGGCGACGGCGCAAATGCAGGCCTTCTGCGTCCCGTCTTCACGAACTCGAACGCACTGAATGCCGCCATGCTCGACACCAGCGACAGCAATGGTAATCTTTTCAGCGCAACAGGCTATTTCGAAGTGCGTTTCCTCAAGGATTTCCGCTTCACTTCGAATAACACCGTATATCTGAATGAAAATCGCTCCAGTGGTATTACCAACCCCTTCTACGGCTCGTATGCTGATATGAACGGTATTGCCAGCAAGGGCCACACACGCCAGTTCAACCAGAGCTATCAGCAGCTCCTCAACTGGAATCGCGAATTCGGCAAACACAATGTGGGCGTTCTTGCGGGTCATGAATACAATCTCCAGAAGGGCTACGCTCTCAGCGCCAGCAAGAGCAACATGTTTGATCCCTGGAATTCCGAACTTGCCAATGCCATTACCGACGGCTCTGCAAATTCCTACACCACCGAGTATAACAACGAAGGCTGGATTTTCCGTGGCCTCTACGACTACGACAGCAAGTATTTCGGCAATGTGTCCTATCGTCGCGACGCTTCCTCCAAGTTCGATCCCAAGCATCGCTGGGGTAACTTCTGGAGTATCGGCGCATCGTGGATCATCTCCAAGGAATCTTTCATGGAGTCCACACAGAGCTGGCTCAACTCCCTGAAGGTTAAGTTCTCCTATGGCGAGCAGGGTAATGACAATATCAGCAATTTCCTCTACACCAACAACTACAGCCTTGCTAACGTAAACGGCTATCCCGCAGCTGTTCCCACCCTCATGGGTAATGAAAAGATCTCGTGGGAAAAGGGTGGTAACCTGAATGCCGGTGTTGAATTCTCGATGTTCAACAACCGCTTCTCGGGCGGCATCGACGGCTTCTACCGTAAGACTACCGACATGCTCATGTACTTCTCGCTCCCGACGTCCTTCGGCTATACCGGTTACTACCGCAACGTGGGCGACATGATGAACGCAGGTATCGAGCTCGAGCTCTCCGGTATCGCCGTGCAGACCCGCGATTTCACCTGGACCGTGAACTTCAATATGACTTGGTATAAGAACAAGGTCACTTACCTCGATCCGGAGACCAAGCAGAACGATGTGTATCGTCCTGACTTCGATAAGGGTGAATCGACAGAAAGCTTTGGTGGTTACGGTAGCGGTAACTACTTCTATGGCGAAGGCCTGCCCATGTACACCTATTACTCGCAGAAGTTTGCAGGTGTAGATCCGCAGACCGGTAAGTCGCTGTGGTATAAGGATGACGTTTATACGGCACAGGATCTTGAAGACGGGATTATCACCGATAAGGATCTCGTGGGAACGCGCAACGGTAAGCTTACGACAACCGACCAGTATGGCAATGCCGGCCGCTATCTTCTTGGCACTTGCCTTGCACCGGTTTACGGTGGTCTGAGCACGAGCTTCGACTATAAGGGCTTCGACCTGACCGTGAACTGCAACTACCAGATCGGCGGTCTTGTTTACGACTCCGGCTATCGCAACCTTGTAGGCTCGCCCTACTCGGGTAGCCGCGGCGACAACATCCACGCCGATATGCTGAACGCATGGACTCCCGAGAATTCTACAAGCGATATTCCCCGCTTCTTCTTCTCGGATGAAACCACCAACTCCGCATCCTCGCGCTTCCTGACCAACGCAAGCTACTTCTCGATCGAGAACATCAACTTCGGTTACACGCTGCCCGCTTCGCTCACGCGTCGCATGTTCCTCCAGAAGCTCCGCGTTTACTTCGCATGCGAGAACGTATGGGTATGGAGCAAGCGCCAGGGCCTCGACCCGCGTCAGAGCTTCACCGGTGGCAACAACAACACATATTACGCACCTGTCCGCACAATTTCGGGTGGCTTATCCGTAACATTCTAATTCAGTTCAGAAATAATGAAAACTTCATATATCACTCTTATTGCCGCAGCGCTGGGCGCATCCGCCCTTACGAGCTGCGTGGAGGAAGTATTCCCCACCAGCGGCATGGTGCAGTCGCAGCTTGAAGGTTCTCCCAAGGCCACTGAGGCGGTTGTGATGGGTATGCCTGCATATCTCAACGCAGCAGATGTCATGAATAGCGATCAGGCATACGACTGGGGTAATCCTGCGCTTATGCACGTCCGCGATGTAATGACCGAGGACATGTGCGCACCGGCTATCGGCTACAACTGGTTCACGACCTGGAGCAGCGTGCGTGCCTCAGTAGGCAGTCAGTACATGGCCACGCAGTGGATCTGGCTCAGCTTCTCGAAGCAAGTTCAGACCACCAATCAGGCAGTGGCGGCAATTGATCCTGAAACTACCAATCCCACGCTCCGCGCATATCTCGGTGCAGCTCATGCTTTCCGCGCATCGGTCTATATGGACTGGGCCCGCATGTATGAATTCATGCCTAATGATGTGCTCCCCGGAGTGAACAGCGATGGCAAAGATGTGACGGGTCTGACCGTGCCCATTGTTACCGAGAATACCACGGAAGCGGACAGCCGCAACAATCCCCGCCGTCCGCATGCCGAGATGGTTGAGTTCATCAAGGGTGACCTTGAGAAGGCTATCGAGCTGATGAGCAGCAATTGCGCTGCCCGTCCGTCGAAGATTCTTCCTGATCTGTCTGTGGCATACGGCCTTATGGCCCGTCTTAACATGTGGGATGCAAGCTACTACGACGTTGCTTATCACGTGCCCGATCCCGATGCAGCCAAGGCAGCTGCCGGATATGCTGAGGCTCTCAAGTATGCTCAGCTTGCCACTTCAGGCTATACTCCCACCACTGAAGACCAGTGGCTCTCGACAGCCACAGGCTTCAATGACCTTTCGACGCCTTCATGGATGTGGGGCCAGCAGTACGTGACTGAGGATGATGCCGTGCAGACAGCTCTCCTGAACTGGACATCCTGGATGTGTAACGAAGCTACCTTCGGCTATGCTTCTGCCGGCGTTTGGGTGCAGATTGGCGCAAGCCTCTACAACCAGATCAACGACCGCGACTTCCGCAAGCTCACATTCATCGCACCCGACGGTTCGTCGCTCGCAAGCCGTGTGCCCGTCATCAGCCAGGAGTTTGCCGATGAGAACTTCGAACCCTATTTCTCGGTTAAGTTCCGTCCCGGTTCGGGCGTTACAACCGACTACAAGACCGCATGCGTTGTGGCAGTACCTCTGATGCGTGTCGAGGAAATGTACTTCATAGCTGCCGAGGCAGCCGCCCATGCAAATCCCGCTGACGGCGCAGCCCGCCTTGAGAGCTTCATGAAGACATATCGCTTCAATTCCTACAAGTGCTATGCGAGCGCCAAGGATGATGTGATCAATGAAATCATACTTCAGAAGCGTATCGAGCTCTGGGGTGAAGGTCAGACTTTCTTCGATGTAAAGCGTCTGAACATGAGCGTGACCCGCGCGTACAACGAGTCGAACTTCAACTGGGGCGCAGATACCTACAACACCAACGGCCGTCCTGCCTGGATGAACTTCGTGATTGTAGTCTCCGAGGGTGATAATAATGCCGGTGTCCGTGAGTACAACAGTCCGTCGCCTTATGGTGCATACACCCCAATTAACTAAAACAAATACAAATAATCACTCCACAATAATATGAAATTCAATAAGATCTTTTCTGTGCTCGCAAGCGCCGCTCTCATGGTCGGCACATACGCCTGCACCGACAAGGTGGAGCCCACGCCTTCGCCCGTGGCCGGAAATGCGGAGGTTTACTTCCCCTACGACGAAGCGGCAACTATTGCCTTACCGGTAGACGCCACCATGGTTTCGGTCAGCGTGAATCGTCTTGACGCCAGCGAGGAAATGACAGTAGCCCTAACTTCTTCAGTGACATACACAGATGAAGATGGAAAATCCGTTGATGTAAAAGATATCTTCACAATCCCGTCGAGTGTAACTTTCCCGCAGGGTGTAGACCAGATAGCGCTTGAGATAGGGGTGGACTTTGAAAAGGTTGTCATGGATCGTGAATACAATATCGATCTTACGCTCGATGAAGCCGTTACCGGTTCGTATGGACTCGGACATAAGGTTTTCGTTGCGACATACCTTCCCTGGACAGACTGGGAGCTTTACAGCGAGACAGAGCCCGGCACTTACACTGTGGCGTTGCTCGCAAGCGGTTATTTCACAGGTCCCGTTTACTATCGTCAGTCTCTGTCGAATGAGAATCTGTGTCAGTACAGCATGTTCCTTCCTTACGAATCTCTCGGAATATCCGAGGAATTTGCCCAGATGATCTTCAATGTAGATGCATCACGCACGATTGAAGTGAATGGCGTTGAATGTCCTGTGGCATGGATGGAAGGTTTCTGCGACTATGATTATGTATATCCGGAAAATGGTGAGTCGATTTACTACACAACAACATTTACCTGGCTAAAGTACTATTACAAGGGCGGCGGTCAGTATAAGAGTGACGATGAGATCTATGGGGTTATGGAGGCCAATGGAATTCCTGTTTCGTACTTCAATCCTGTAGAAGGCCGTCTTTATCTCTACATGCATCTGTTCTCCGCATCGGCATGGTATAATGAACTTAACGATCCGACTCTTGAAACGATGCAGCTTCCGGGCGAGTACAGCGAATATTACTTCACCTTCAATTATTCCGGAAACTTCGTGGATAAGACCGGTAAGGAGTATGCCTACGTTGAGGTAATCCCCTCGTCGGACATAGACCACTTTGCATGCGAAATGGTGCCCGGCAAGCTGACCGGAACGGCAGCGGATGAGGCCTGCGACGCATTGGCAGCAGATGCAGATGCAGAGTATATCTACGGCGGTACTTACACCCTTGCCTATGCATTTGAAGAGGCCGGCGACTACACTGCAATAGCTGTAGGCTTTGACAAGGACAATAAAGTAGTATGCAAGGGCTACAAGAGCTATACTTTCGAAACGGTTCAGAGCGAAAGCGCGTGGATTAAACTTGGTGGTGTGGACTTTACCGATGGTATTTTTGGTGGCTTGTTTATCAAAGAGGAATACATCGAGACTTGGGAAGTACAGATCGAGGAAAGCAAGGAAACTCCCGGCTACTACCGTCTTGTGAATCCGTATGCATCATGGCCTCTGATGGATGCACTGGTTTCAGAAGCCGGTTGGGGTCTGCTTGAAGGTAACTTCTATATCGAAATCGATGCTCAGGATCCCGAATGTGTGCTGATGCCTTATTCAGATCTGGGTGTTTATGTAGCAATGACATATAAGGGTAGCCCCATTGGTAATACCGGCGTTTACAGCGAGGGCTGGCTGAATGTGTACCAGGGCGCAACGCTTGAGGCAGTGAAGAAGGCCGGTCTGGGCGGTGTGTTTACTGATGATTACATCGATTTCCCCATCGAGACTCTGATAATCGAGGGTGATGAATATGCATTCCGGACAAATTATGAATACAAGAATGAAGGATATGGTGCATTCTTCATCGATTTCACCAAGATGAGCAGCGCCCCGGCAAAGAGAGTTCACCCGAATACGACTGGTGTGATGACGAACATTCAGATGAAGCGTCTGTATGACTCTCAGACCGTCAAGGGTAATAAGTTCAGCCGTAAGACCGGTCATGAACTGAGCAATGATGAAATTCGTGTCCTGCGCGTTTCGAAGATGAGGACTCAGTTTTAATAAAGGTTGAGATCCTATATTGAACAGCCCGGCTATAGCCGGGCTGTTCCCGTTTAAATGTCGGTTTTCCTGCGGAGAGTTGTGTATTTGAAATATTTGTCGTAATTTTGGGGACTTAATTATATTAACTGATTATCGGCTTGATGAACAAGGCTCTGAAGTCAATCAAAGCGTGGTTTGACGATTGGATCTCTATAAATTCCTGGGAGGATAAGAATTGGCATGCATCCTCGTGCAGCGTTGCTGCCGGAGACCCGGCGTATGGGTCTCAGACATCAGATGGCCAGGGTCCGCTTCCGCCTTTTGTAAAGATCGGCGATGAACAGGTTGAGACGGCAAGATACATGAATCTTGTTGTAGATGGTTCTTCCATGTCGCCGGAGCGAATCTCAAATGGCGATGTGCTTCTATGTACAAAGATCGGTGCGACGGAAAGAGAACGTCTTGAATATGGGAAGCATGTCATTGTAAGGACAGATGCTGATTATTATAGAAAGAAAAATAAACCCGTCAAGTTTGACTACAAGCTACGTCGTACGATATGTGTGGTAGAAGCACAGGAGACGTATGAGAATCTATTGGAACGATTGATCAGAGACAACCTTGAAGACTCGGTAGTTCTGGAGTGTAATCAGAAAGCACTGAAGGAGAAGTTCAGCGAAAGCCGGAAGTATTATGACTATTCCGAATCGATGATGCTATCGGCTACGTACAGAGATGGGGAAATCCGTTATTCTTTTCATCCGGCATCGCTGATAGAGTTTCGTGCGGATTATGTAGTATCGCCCTTTAAGGGAATGAATAATACCCGTAAGCTTTAAAGTCAGAAATATGTCGCAAGTGGATTGTGTCAATTTTTTGGCATTTATTCAGATTGCCGTGGCTTTTGACTTCGGTTTGTTGTGTCTGCACGGTTCTCACTTGTTCAAGGACCTGCATAGAGACTTTTTAGTGGGGTTTAGAAGTAATACGGCGGGAACTGCCGATAGTGCGAATGCCATACTGACAGAATTGAAGTATAAACAAGGCATTAACATAAAAGTTAGGAAGGAATTGTTGAGACGGTGGGTCAATCGGCTCACGTATCTCACAGATACGCAACAGGCAAATTGGAGTAAATATGTTTATGTAGGCTTGTGTGGCGGCCTGTATGCTCTTCTTGCTTTATTGCTGATAGGAATGTCGGGGTCGGCACACGATCCGATGTTAAGGGATTTTCTGCTTGTCTCAGGCGAGGTGTTTTTTGTATACGAATTCATAATAGTGTATCAAATCGGAAAAATCAGGACTAACAGGATTTCGATTGTGACATTGATCAAGAAGTCGATTTTTTTGATTGCGGTGCTGGCTCTCGTGTGGATATTTACTTTTAACGGATGGTACTTTAAGTACTTTTCGAATTTTCATATTCCATTTATTGTGCTGCTGTTTGCAATTGTTTATTTCCCCGTTTTTGTGTATGTGTGGAAGATGTGGGACTTGAAGCGTGAGATTGCCAAGGCAAAAATGGAGTGTGAAAAAGCCGTTGGAAAAGCGTCCGACGCGCCTTGAGCTTTTCGCGTTGTTTTTTCGGGGAATTTGGAAGTTCGGGATTTTTGTTGTAATTTTGTGGTGCGAAGCCGCGCGGCGGGTTTGCTGTGGAAAGATTTGGCTGCTTGCAACCACTCGAAAAAATGCTAAAATTGCCTTTGAGCCAAGCGCTTGCACCGGTATGCAAGGCTGTGGCTGCGACGAAGGCGCGTTTTTGAGACTTTTTACGGCTGACGGCTGTGCGGTGTGCGCACGGTCGATTTTTTATGTATAATCTTAAGTCAAAGGAATATGAAAACATATCTTTTTACGTCGGAATCCGTTTCCGAGGGGCATCCCGATAAGGTTGCGGATCAGATTTCGGATGCGGTGCTGGATGAATTCCTGGCCCGCGACGCTCATTCGAAGGTTGCGTGCGAGACGCTTGTGACCACGGGGCAGGCTGTGATCGCCGGTGAGGTGAAGAGCGATGCATATGTTGATCTTCAGGAGGTTGCACGACGTGTGATAAAGGAAATAGGCTACGACCGCTCGGAACTTTGCTTCGACGGCAATTCGTGCGGTGTGCTTTCGGCTCTGCACGAGCAGAGCGCGGACATCAACCGCGGTGTGGAGCGCGAGAAGTCGGAGGACCAGGGCGCGGGCGACCAGGGAATGATGTTCGGATATGCGACGGACGAGACTCCGCTCTACATCCCGCTGACACTGGCGCTGAGCCACGGGCTGCTGATGGAGCTGGCGGCTATACGCCGCGAGGGGAAGGAAATGACCTACCTGCGGCCGGACGCCAAGAGCCAGGTGACGGTGGAGTATGACGAGCAGCACCGGCCGGTGCGTGTGCATACGATCGTGGTGTCGACGCAGCACGACGAGTTCGTGAAGCCTGACCCATCGAAGGGTATCTCGCAGAAGGAAGCTGACCGGCAGATGGCACAGATTATCCGTCGCGACGTGCTGAACATCCTGATTCCGAGGCTCAAGCGCTCGCTGGCTCCGGAGATAGCACGGCTTATTGACAAGGACGTGACGCTGCACGTGAATCCGACGGGCAAGTTCGTGATCGGCGGTCCGCACGGGGATACCGGTCTGACAGGCCGCAAGATAATTGTGGATACTTACGGCGGCCGCGGGGCTCACGGCGGCGGCGCTTTCTCGGGCAAGGACCCCTCGAAAGTGGACCGTTCGGCGGCTTATGCGGCCCGGCACATCGCCAAGAACCTCGTTGCGGCGGGTGTGGCGGAGCGCGTGCTGGTGCAGGTGGCATACGCAATCGGTGTGGCGCAGCCGGTGAGCCTGTGTGTGGACACGTACGGCACGGCACGCTGCGGGCTGACGGATGCGGAGATTTCGGCCAAGGTGAGCGAGCTTGTGGACATGCGTCCGCGTGCCATCGAGGAGCGTCTGAAGCTTCGGGCTCCCATCTACCGGGAGACGGCGAGCTACGGGCATATGGGCCGTGTTCCGCGGACGGTGCACAAGACTTTCAAAAACGGCTACGAGAAGGAGCCGGTGGAAATGGATGTCGAGCTGTTCACGTGGGAGAAAACGGACCTTGCGGATACATTCCGTGAGGCATTCGGATTGTTAAAAGGCTGAAAACGGACAAAATTCTTTGGGGATTAGTGAAAAAAATGCTATCTTTGTGCGCTTATTCCGCAAACAATAACCTCTAAATATCACAATGGCAACCTTAGAAAAAATCAGAAACAAGTCGGTGCTGCTTTTTGTCATCATCATCGTGGCCCTTCTTGCATTCATTCTCGGCGATTTCCTGACCTCGGGCCGCACGTATTTCGGCGACCCCACCACTGTGGCGAAGGCCGGTGGGCAGAAGGTAGAATACCAGGAGTATCAGGATCGCCTATCACGCCTGAGCGAGCAGCAGCGCGGCCGCACCTATGATGCGGATGCAGCGTCGCAGCAGGTGATCAACGACATACTGATGGAGAAGCTGTTCAAGCAGGAATGCAGCGATCTGGGCATCGTCGTTACGGACAAGGAAATCTCGGAGGCCATGACAGGCGCAAACCTGCATCCGGCCGCATACCAGACCATCGCATATCTGTCGCAGCAGCTGGGCCTTCCGGCCGCATCGGGCGCCGATGTGTTCCAGGCCATGAGCCAGCCGGCCAAGTACGGTCTTCCCACGGAGGCCGGCACACAGATCCGTCAGATCTGGTCGGAGACCGAGAAGCAGGTTGAGGAGCAGCTCTTAGGCGCGAAGTTCTATCGCCTCCTAAGCGGCCTTTACGGGTATAACAACCTGGACGCCAAGGCTCTCTACGACGACAATGCCGCCACGCGCCACATCAGCTACGTGAGCAAGGACGTTGCTTCGGTTTCGGACGACGATGTGGAGTTCGGCGAGGCCGATATCCAGGCCTACTGGAACGCGCACAAGAACGACTACAAGCTGAACGAGGAGATGCGCAACGTGGACTACATCTATGTGGCCATCGAGCCCTCGCAGGCCGACCGCATGGCAGCGCAGCAGGCAGTGGAAGCAGCCGTTGCCGCCCTGAGTGAGCAGCCCGGGACGGAAGCCGTGCAGACGGACAGCCGCTTCTCGATCAACCGCAACACGACGACGGCCTCGGGGATAAACGACCGTCGCCTGAAGAGTTTCGTGACAGATTCCGTGGCCGGAAAGGCTGCCGTAATCAACCAGACGAATACGGCTTACACGATCGCCAAGGTTCTGAGCACCAAGCAGGGCATCGACTCGCTGAACGTGACGATGCTTTCGGCACAGGATCCCTCGATCCTCGACTCGCTGGCACAGGCACTGAACAGCGGCACGCGCTTCGACGCGCTTGTTGACGAGACGACCATCGGCGGTCAGGACAGCATCTGGGCATCGCTTGAGGCTCCTGGCATCGACGCCAAGCTGAAGGCCGCATTGACAGACGCCACCATCGGCAAGGCGTTCATCTACACGGATACTGTGAACGGCGAGGCAGCATCGGCCATCTACCGTGTGAACCGCCGCCACGCTCCCGTGACTTTCTACGAGGTTGCCACGATCGAATATGGAATCGACCCGTCGAACGAGACACTTGAGAAGCTGACGCAGGATCTGCGCACGTACGTGAGCAACAACAGCTCGGCTGCAGACTTCACCGAGAATGCATCGAACGCAGGCTACAGCGTGCAGAGCGCACAGGTTGGTGCATCGTCGTCGCGTCTGGGCATGGCCTCGGACTCGCGCAAGTTCGTGAAGTGGGCCATGGAAGCCAAGAAGGGTCAGGTGTCGCCGATGCTTCAGGACGACAAGCAGAGCTATCTTATCGCAATGGCCGTGACGGACATTTACGACGACGGCTATCTGCCCGCAACGAGCCCTGCCATCGCAACGCAGCTCCGCCAGCAGGCGCTGAACTCGAAGAAGGCCGACAAGCTGCTGGCCGACTATGCGGGCAAGGCTAATGACGTGGCCGGCTACGCCAAGGTTATGGATGTCGAGGCTACGGAGAGCAACGTGAACTTCAATTCGCCGGTATTCCTGAACATGGGCATCCATGAGAGCGCACTTCAGGGTGCTGTGGCCGCTGCCGAGAAGGGCAAGACGGTTGGTCCGGTTAAGGGCAATCACGCCGTGCTTGTGTTTGAGGTGACAGACGTGAATACGGATAACCGTCCGTTCACGGCCGAGGAATACGGTCAGCGCTTCAACCAGACTTTCGGCATGGGGCGCCTGCAGTCGCCGCTGCCTCTGCTCCTTGGCAAGAACAAGGTGGACAACAAGAGCCTTAAGTTCGTTAGCCCTGTGGGCGAGTAAAATCCGCGCATTAGAAGATAACAGGGAGGCTGCCTAAATCAGGCGGCCTCCTGTGGTTTTTTTGGGGGGGGGATTCTTGTGGGGGCGGGGCTGAAGCTCCGGCGCTGATTCAAATAATTTCGGGGGCCGGGATTTGCGTGCGGGCGCGTTGCAGACATGCCGGAGGCATGTCCCTACAGGGGGGGGAGTTGGCGGGATTTTTCCTGATTTATCGGGATTTAGCCTGATTAATCGTGATTTATTGTGGATAGGGGGTAGATGCGCCAAGGGCACCCCGCACTTCAAGACCGTCAAGCAAAGTCTCTATGAATAATTGCCATATATAGAGCACATCCTCGTGTTATATTGTGAATTTTCGCTATCTTTGCGTTCAAATCATATTTATTGATTTGTGGAAGATTTAAATCGTCTTAAAGTAGTTCTCGTAGAGAAGAAAAAAGGGAGCAGTCCATTTACATCGTTATGATGTAGAATGTCCCCCGGAGGATTGGAGTGCAGATTTCAAGAATCAGGAATATGTTTATTCAGATAAATGTTGTTGTCTAAAGGGTATGACGGATATATTTTCAGAGAGAGCCATGATTCTCCCACCTATTGTATGCTTAATTCCGATGCTCTATCAAAGCCTATTCATCAAGAAATAGAATTATAAATCGCAATGATTCACAGTAGCTATTATCATAAGGACACGCATGAGGACCCGAAGACTT
>CAZBNM010000033.1:0-23114 GCA_964493495.1 uncultured Bacteroides sp. | reverse complement strand
AAGGCTGTCGAATCGTGCCGCGACCTGCTCGAGAACTTCGGCGGCCACACCTATGCCGTGGGCCTGTCGCTGAAGGAGGAGAATATTCCGGCCTTTACGCAGCGCTTTGAGAAATACGTGGCGGCCAACATCCTGCCCGAGCAACTGACGCCCCAGATCGACATCGATGCATTCCTCACCTTTTCGGAAATCACGCCGGAACTTGTGTCGACACTGCGCCTCTTCCATCCCTTCGGGCCGGGCAACCCACAGCCCACATTCTGCACGCGTCGCGTACGTGATTTCGGCACGAGCAAGCTCGTGGGCCACAAGCTCGAACACATCAAGCTTGAGATGGTCGACGACACCAGCGGCCGCGTCATAAACGGCATTGCCTTCAATATGGCCTCCTATTTCGACCATATCCATTCCGGCAAGCCTTTCAATATCTGCTACACTATCGAAGAGAACACACACCGCAACGCCCCGGGGGCCCTGCAGCTGCATGTGAAGCAGATCCGCGCCGTTGTGGAGTGAGCGCCATGGAGCATCCCTACGGCTATCATGATTTTTCCTCGCGTGCGGATTCCGAGAATCCGCGCCTTGCTTGCGCCGGTATAACACCGGAGGATGTGCTCGCCCGCTACTGGGGCTACCCGGCCTTCCGGCCATGCCAGCGCGAAATAATAGAGAGCATACTTGCGGGACGCGACACTATCGGCCTGCTGCCTACAGGTGGCGGCAAGAGCGTGTGCTTCCAGGTGCCGGCGCTTATTCTCGGGGGACTTACACTTGTCATCACGCCCCTGATCTCACTGATGAAGGACCAGATCGACGCACTGTCGGAGCGCGGCATCAGGGCCGGATGTCTACACTCGGGAATGAGCCGAGCCGAGCGCAACTATACACTGGAGCGCGCCGATGCAGGCAGGCTGAAGCTCCTGTACATAGCCCCCGAGCGGCTTGCTTCCGACGAGTTCATGCGCAGGTTGCGGATGTGGGAGATTAGCTTTATCGTGGTGGACGAAGCCCACTGCATATCGCAATGGGGCTATGACTTCCGGCCGTCCTACCTCAATATCGGCCAGCTGCGTGAACGGCTGCCGGATGTGGCCGTGCTGGCGCTTACGGCTACGGCCACGCGAAAGGTACGCGAGGACATCGCCACGCAACTGCGAATGCATGAGCCGGCTGTCTACAGCCTGAGCTTCCGGCGCGACAATATATCCTTTCTGGTGCGCCACGACGAGGACAAGACCGGCGCAACGGCTACGGCGCTCACACGCGTGAGCGGATCGGCAATCGTGTATGTGCAATCCCGGCGGCGCACACGGGAGCTGGCCGCCGAGCTTACAAGGCGCGGCATTCCCGCAACCTACTATCACGCGGGAATGGATCCGGAGGCCAAGTCGCAGGCGCAGGACGCCTGGATGCGCGGCGTGGCGCGCGTGATAGTGGCCACGAACGCCTTCGGCATGGGCATTGACAAGGCGGATGTGCGCATGGTAATTCACTACGACCTTCCGTCGACCCTTGAAGACTACTACCAGGAGGCCGGACGCGCGGGGCGCGACGGGCGTCCGGCGTTCGCTGTGGTGCTGGTGAAACAGACGGACAAGGCTACACTCACACGCCGCATAAGCGAGAGCTTTCCGCCCAAGGATTTTATAGGACGCGTATACGAGCTGGCCGCCGTAAGCCTTGACTTAGGCATAGGCGAAGGATATGGACGCACATTCGAATTCCATCCCGACCTGCTTGCCGAGCGCTATGGAATGAAGGAGACACAGGTGCGCTCGGCGCTGCATCTGCTCTCGCGGGCCGGATATCTGGAGTATTCCGACGAGGTGGGCACGCGTGCGCGTGTAATGATACTTGAAACGCGCGCACAGCTATATGCGCTCGATCTCGACCCGACCTCCGATGCGGTGCTTCAATGTCTCCTTCGGGAGTATCCCGGTCTTTTCGCCGACTACGTGAATATTAGCGAACCTTTGATAGCCAGACGGCTCAACATCGATCAGGAACACGTCTATCAGTCGCTGCTACTGCTCCGCCGTATGGGTGTGCTGTCGTATGTGCCGATGAGCTTCGCACCATACATCCACTGGAGCCGCTCGCGCGAAGAAACCCGGCATCTGCTTTTGCCTAAAGCCGTCTACGACCGACGCAAGGAGCAGATGGAACAGCGCATCGCGGCTATGCGGGCCTTTGCGTTCGACCACACGCTGGACTGCCGCGTGAATCATTTGCTGCGCTATTTCGACGAAACTCCCGCGGGACGCTGCGGCAAGTGCGATCTATGCCGCGCGGCTTCCTCGGGAGGCGATGAAACCGACGCCGATGCTATAGCTGCACGGATTGCCGGAATTTTCGAAAGCGCGGGCGCGGACACGCTGCCTGTCGAACAGGTGCTTGCGCCCTTCGGACGCCGACGCGAGCAAGCCACGGGAGTGCTGCGCGATCTCATCGATCGCGGAGTTTACACGCGCACGGCGTTAATGCTGAAAAAGAATAAATGACAGGCTCCGCTGCCGCTGCGTTTAAGCCGGTGGAAACGGAGCCTTGAATGTTCAAACCATTTCAGCGGGTGCTATCGCTCCAGGCCAGGGGCTCGGAGATATTCACAGGGAGACGGGCGACAATATTGTCGGATGATGTGCCTACGAGTATCTCGAACTTGCCGGGCTCGACGGTCCAGAGCTTCGTCTCGGGATTGTAGAATGCAAAAGCCTGTTTGTCGAGCGGAAGCTTCACGGCCTTTGTCTGGCCAGGAGCGAGCTCAACCTTGCTGAATGCCTTAAGCTCCTTATAGGGGCGCACTACGCTGCTCTTGAGGTCGCGCACGTATACCTGCACGACTTCCGAGCCTTTACGGCGGCCGATATTGGACACGGGCACCGTGACGGTATATCCTTCATCATCGCCCAGTCCGGACCCGGAGAGCGACACCTTTCCCAGCTCGAAGTCGGTATAGCTCAGGCCATGGCCGAAAGCAAAGTTCACGCGATCGGACTTCAGCTTGTCAGTGTAGCGGTAGCCAATATCGAGGCCTTCCTTATAATGCACGTCGCCGTCCACGCCGGGATACATGCCCGGGTCGCCCTTGGCGTGCGGAGCATAGTCGGCGAGAGACTTTGCGAATGTAATGGGAAGCTTGCCCGAGGGGTTGATCTCGCCGAAAAGCACATCGGCGATGGCATGACCTGCCTCAGAACCAATATACCAGCCCTGCACGACGGCAGGGACAGCGCCGAGCCACGGCATCGAGTAAGCATTGCCCGTGAGACCCACGACCACAGTGCGGGGATTCGCGGCGACAAGTGCCTCGATCACGGCGTCCTGATTGTAGGGAAGGGCGAAATCCTTACGGTCGGCGCCCTCGGCATCCTGATTGTCCGACTTATTGAGGCCGCCTATGAAGATGACCATATCGGCATCTGCGGCAGCACGTGCGGCATCGGCGATGAGCTGCTCGGCGCTGCGGGGGTCGGTGAGATCCTGACCGGTTTTCACACCGTTGTATTCGCCCGTGACGTCGCCGACATATCCGCGCTCATAGACAACCTCCACTCCACGCTGCGCGGCAAGTTCGCGTATGCCCTCGAGAGGCAGAAGCTCGCGCTGAACCTTCAGCGACGAGGAGCCGCCACCCACGGTCATCATCTTTATGGCGTTCTCGCCCACGACAAGAATCTTTTTCACATCCGGAGCCACAGGCAGCAGACCGCCCTCGTTCTTGAGGAGCACGATACCCTCGCCGCCGATTTTGCGGGCTGCGGCATAGTGTTCGTCGCTGTTGAGCGAGCCAAAGGGCTTGTTGCGGTTCATGGACGTGCGCATGATCAGGCGAAGCACACGCGCGGCCTTGTCGTCGAGATCGGACATGGGCAGCTTGCCTTCGAGAATCAGCTTCTCATAGGGCTTGGCCAGGAAGTATTCGTCGTAAGCGTTGCTGGCACCCCAGTTGAGGCCGTTGGTCCAGGAGCCGAATTCCATATCGAGGCCGTTAGGCGCTACCTTTTCCGTGTTGTGCACGGCGCCCCAGTCGCTGATTGCCACGCCGTCGAAACCCCAGTCGCCCTTGAGTATATCAAGGAGCAGCACATGGTTTTCGCATGCGTGGTCGCCCTCATACTTGTTGTAGCCGGGCATGATGGACCATGCTCCACCATCTACTATGGCAGCCTTGAAGCCGGGGAGATAGATTTCATGGAGTGCGCGATCGTCCACGAGCACATTCACGTGGTCGCGGTCGACTTCCTGATTGTTGAGTGCATAGTGCTTCACGCAGGCGGCCACCCCGTTTTCCTGCACGCCCTTGATGTAGGGAACGACCATCTGTGCGGTCAGATATGGATCCTCGCCCATATACTCGAAGTTGCGTCCGTTCAGCGGCGTGCGATAGATGTTCACACCGGGCCCGAGGAGCACATCCTTATTTCTGTAGCGTGCCTCCTCGCCGATGGAACGGCCGTAGAGAGCCGACATTTCGGGATTCCAGGTTGCAGCGAGGCATGTAAGCGCCGGGAAAGCCACGCAAGAGTCGTTGGTAGCTCCGGCCTGCTCCCACTCGTCCCAAAGTACGTCGGGGCGAATGCCGTGCGGGCCGTCCGTGCACCAGATTCCCGGAATGCCGAGACGCTGTACACCCGGGGCGCTGAACTTGCTCTGCGCGTGGATGATGCCTATCTTCTCGGCCGTGGTCATGCGCGAAAGCGCATCCTGCACTCGCTCGTCCAGCGGTTTGCTCTCGTCGAGATAGACCGGCACTTCGGCAACAGCCGCCATGCCTGAGAGGAAAGTGGCGGCTGTAAGAATTATGGTCTTGAATGTCATATACTTATTTATCCAGTTCAATTGCATTGATATAATTTTCGTGGCGAAGCATGTTGGCAGCCTTGGCATTCTCAACATACTGCATCAGAAGCTTCTTCCCAAGCTCCTGCGAACAATATTTGCGTGCTTCGCGGATTTCGTCATAAGAGCCTCGCGGAGCTTCCACAAAATCCACGAGGCATTGCCACTGCTCGGGCTCGGCGATACCGGTCATGGAGCTGTCGTTGATCTTCTTATAGGGCCAGTATGTATATCCGATGTTATTCTCGCGCAAGGTGTTCGCAAACTCATTCAGCCACTCGTCGGTGTTATGTCCGAGCTCACCCATGTACATAGGCAGGTTCGTGCTGTCGCGGAAAGCTATATAGCTGCTTATGGCGTCAGCCGAAGGCGCCCCGCCGTAGCGATGGCAGGTGTACATGATGTTGTCGTCGAAGCTCCAGTCGGTGAAGTTGCCGAAATAGCTGTTCCAGATCGGTCCGCCGAGAAGCACGATATGGTTGGGGTCGTGCTTGCGGATTTCTGCGGTAGCACGCTTGTACAGAGGCTCAACGGCTCCGATAAGCATAGCACGCTCTTCGCCTTCCCAGAAATGGGGTACGGGTTCGTTTGCCAGTTCATACCCGAGAATCACATCCTCGTCGGCATAGTGCTCGGCAATACGTCCCCAAATGTCCAGATACTGCTGCTGCGCCACGGAATCCGTCATCAGCCATGGATATCCGTAGCTGTCGTCGATATTGTCGCCGGTCTGTCCGCCGGGGCAGTCGTGCATGTCAAGAATCAGCCGGAGATTATTCGCGCGGGCCCACAATATGCAGCTGTCCAGACGCCGAAAGCCTTCATCAGCATCATTCAAGCCCATGTAGTCTTCATTGGTGAAGAGCTTGTAATGGAAGGGCACGCGCACCGTGTTGGCACCTGTCGAGGCAATAAACTCAAAGTCGGCACCGGTGATGTAGTTGTCCTTGTAGTCCTGCCAGAATTCCGCTGCGGCTGTCGGTCCGACGAGCTGACATAGAGCCTCGTTGATCATGCGGGCCGAGTTGACACGCCGGAAGCCGAACATGTAGCCTTCGGGGTTTAGCCAGTTCCCCAGATTCGTCCCCTTGATGTAAAATTTCTCGCCATGAGAGTCGACGATGTCGCGTCCCTCCACACGCAGGAAATCCTTGTCGTCCGCCGCAGCGGGAGCGGCACTGTGCGAGCAGGAATAGCCCGCACAGGCCACAGCCGCTATGGCCAGCATCTTAGCTGTCGATATCTTCATTATCTACTATATCAGATATTGGGAGTATTCCAGACTTTGGTTGCGGTGCAGTTGGCCTTTACCTTCTGGCCGCCGATGGTGAATTCGAATTCTCCGGCCTCAACAGTCCACTTGCCGTCGTAGTTTACGAATGCAAGGTCGGATGCGGGAATCGTAAACTCAACCTTCTTGCTTTCGCCGGGCTTGAGACTTATTTTCTCGAAGCCGCGAACACGCAGAACGTCGGGCGTAATCGAGGCCACAAGATCGGAGCTGTAGAATATCACGGGTTCCATACCCTCGACAGAGCCGCTGTTGCGCACGGTCACGGCCACAGTGATGTTGTCCTCGGGCTTGAACTCTGCCTTGTCCACGGTGATGTCGGAATAATCGAATGTAGTGTAGCTCATGCCGAAACCGAAGGGCCACTGCACGTCGACGTCCGCGGAATAATTGTAGGCGCCGCTCATGGTTGCAACCGTCTCGCAAGGTTTGTGGTCGTAGGTGGCCAGAGCGTTGATCCACTTGGGATATGTGTAGGGAAGCTTGGCGCTGAAGTTGCGTTCGCCCGAAAGAAGCTTTGCGAGGGCGTCGCCGCCGTAATTGCCGGGGAGAAGCACATCCACAACAGCCGATGCAAGGGGTTCGATTTCGCGGATGATACGCGGACGGCCTTCATTGAGCACGAGCACGATGGGCTTGCCCGTAGCGGCGAGAGCCTTCACGAGCTTTGTCTGATTTGCCGAGAGATGGAGGTCGTTGGTATTGCCGGGAGTCTCGCAGTAGGAGTTTTCGCCTATGCAGGCCACGATGACGTCGACACCGCGAGCGGCAGCCACAGCGCGTTCGATGCGCACGTCGGTTTCCTGTTCCCACTGGCCGTAAGCCTCGACATAGTCCATGCCCTGCTCGAGCACAACGCTTGATGCGCCGAATTCATTGCGGAGAGCTTCGTAAATGGTATTGTAGCCCTCGTGGAACTGCGGTTCGTTAGTGCCCTGCCAGGTGTAGGACCAGCCGCCATTGAGCGAGCGCATGGAGTTGGCGTTCGGACCAGTTACGAGGATCCGCTTGCCCTTGGCGATGGGCAGGGTGTTGTTGTCGTTCTTCAGGAGGATTTCGCTCTGCACAGCGAGCTCGAATGACTTCTGAGCGTGCTCGGCCGAGCCGAAGAGAGGATAGTCGACGGGGTTGGTGGCAGGTGTCTCGAACAGACCGAGGCGGAGCTTGAAACGGATGATACGCTTCACGGCATCGTCGATACGGGCCATGGACACCTTATTTTCCTCCACCAGCTCCTTGAGCAAGGTGCAGAACTCAACGTCGTAGGGAGTCATGGACATGTCCACACCGGCATTGATGGCCAGCATGATGGCCTCCTTATAGTCGGTAGCGATCTTGTCGCGACGCCATAGGTTGTGGATGTCGGCCCAGTCGGTAACGATCATGCCATCCCAATTGAGCTGTTCCTTAAGCCATACGGTAAGCATCTCGTAGTTGGCGTGGAAGGGAAGACCGTTGTTGATACCCGAATTGACCATAATGGATAGTGCCCCTGCACGGATCGCCATCTTGAAAGGCTGGAAATACTTCTCGCGCAGATCCACGGGATTGATGGACGAAGGCGTGCGGTCCTTGCCCGTAACGGGATTGCCGTAAGCCATATAGTGCTTCAGGCAGGCGCCAACATTATCCTTACCTACATGATTGGGATCATCGCCCTGATAGCCCTTAACCATAGCCACAGCCATCTCGCCGTTGATATAGGGATCTTCGCCGAAGCTCTCCCAGATACGGCTCCATACCGGATTGCGGCCAAGGTCCATCACAGGATTATATACCCAAGGGATCGAAGACGCTCGTGATTCGTATGCACATATTGCGGCACCCTCGCGGACAAGATCGCGGTTGAAGGAAGCAGCCATATTGATTTCCTGCGGGAATAGAGTGCCACCGGTCGTGTAGGTTGTCCCGTGGTTCTGATCGACACCGTAAATATCGGGAATTCCGATATACTTCATGGAAGCATCCTGGATTCCGCTGATAAGACGATACCATGTTTCAAGGTCCTGGGCATGGCCTTGCGCCGTGTTGAGGATCGAGCCTACACGATACTGATTGAAGACAGTTTCGAGCTTGGCGGAGTCGAGAACGACCTTCCCGTTGTCGAGCGAGTCGGCGCATACGAGGTCAATAACCACCTCGCACATCTGTCCCACTTTGTCCTCAAGCGTCATGCCGGAAACAATTTCTGTCACTCTCGATTCAATGTCCTTGTCGTTCGGGATCGCCGGAGACATGTCGGCATTGTCCGGCGTGCGTCCGCAAGCAACAGTCAGGAAGCCCAAAAGGGCAGTAGCTAATTTACGCATTGCAGTTATGTTTTGGATTGGTTTTAAATGGTGTTTCTTTTGAGTGTGTTTTCAAATTTACGAAAAAAAAGGACAGCTTTCGGCAAATACACATATTCGGTAAAAATATCAAGAATCCGCAAACAGCGAATATATTGCTCCACAATACTATACAAAAAACTTCCGGGCTCGTTTTAAGTAAATAAAAATGATGATGAGTTTTCATATTAAAAAAGAAAAATGTATATTTGCAACGGAAAATTATATAAGTTCCTCCTCTTTATGCCACGAAAAACTGCTCTCTGTCTTATCATACTCTTTCTGTGTCCGTGTCTATGGTCACAAGCCTATGGCGCATCACCCATAAACGCGGAGAACGAACGCCTGCTTGCACAACTTGATTCCATTATCGCCAATCACGATGCGGTGATAAAGGAGAAAGAGATACGTATCGCCGGACTGCGCAATTCGCTTAACAAGGCAAATTCGGACAGCAGACGTATGGGCATCATGCGCCAGCTCTACGATGAATATTTCGTATATGATTCCGACTCCGCGCTATATTATGCCACGGAATCTGCAGCCCTCGCCGCTCGCGACGGTGTTGCGGACTACAATCTCGCTACGGAATGGAAACTCAACGAAGCCTTCGTTCTCATAGCCCAGGGGCTCTACGATCAGGCCATGGCACTGCTCCACGGCGTGAACCCGGGCCGACTCAATCCGCAGATTAAGTCGGAATTCTATTCGGTCATGGGCTTCTGCTATTCCATGCGCGCCCTATACATGAAGTCCAACAAGATGCAGTGGAATCTGGACATGGCCAAAGCCAACGAGTATCGCGACTCGCTCACGGCGCTGCAGCTTCCTATGTCCTGCGAGTGGCTGTGGGTGCCTGTGGCAATGGCTCTTGACGGCGACAATCCATATCTGAATCCAGAGGACATCCGGCGACTCAAGGAGAAGGTGGACAAAACAAACATCCCTTCTCGAGGCAACGCTATAGATGCGTATTGGCTTGCGCGCTATTACGCCCGTGAAGGCAGCGACGCACCGTTTGTAAAGTACATGACTAAAGCGGCGATATATGACGCACTTATAGTAAACCGCGAAATCGCCGCCATTCAGGATCTCTCGGCCTATCTGTTCGATAAAGGGCAGCTCAACCGTGCGTACAACTATCTGGTCTATAACGTCAACCAGGCTAATTGCTATCACAACCGTATCCGCATCGTGAGCCTCAACGAAGTGCTTCCGAAAGTGCGCGACGCCTACCGTGCGGAACTCGAGAAGCGCGATGCCAAGCTCTCGCAGTACGTCCGCACCTTAGCAATCCTCACGCTGCTGCTTCTGGGATTCATCGTCTTCATCATTTTGGAATTCCGGAAACTCAGACGTATGCGCAATCTCCTTCACGCTACCAATGAAGAGCTGGCCGCATCGGTAGCCTCCCGCGACAGCGCCATATCGCGTATGGAGACAGCGAACGAAGAGCTCACGCGTGCAAACGAACAGAAACTCGACATTCTGGCATACACCTTCAAGCTCAACGCATCATATATCAACGCCTTGGAAAGCTATCGCAAGCAACTTCTGCGCAAATACAAGGCAAAACGCTATGACGAACTCGGCGTGCTCATAAACGATCCTGAACTAATCAAGGAGCAGTATCAGGATTTCTTCGAAAGTTTCGACAAGATAGTTCTTTCGATATTTCCCACGCTGGTGGAGGACTACAACGCCTCCATGCCTGAAGACGCACAGGTGTCGCCGGCAGTGGTGGCCAAGACCAAGAGCATAAATACAAAATTACGCATCTATGCCCTGCGCCGACTGGGTGTGCACAAAAGCGCGGACATCGCCCAGATGCTCAATATCTCCATCCGCACAGTTTACAACAACCGCACTCCAAATCAGGAAGAACAGACGGAATAACAGAGGTCAAAACCACAGAACCGGGCCGTATGCGAAATTGCATACGGCCCTTTTATTTACCTTGCGTTTCACCCCCCCCCATTGATTTTCAGAGTTTTAGCTCATCAAACATTTACCTTTTCAGTCCCACGCGGCCAAGGGGTATTAAATTTTACTAATTTTGCAAAAAATCCTTATTCTATACCGACAAGAATTTACAGAAACCACTGCATACGTTTTTTACCCTAACACTGTCAACCATCTTAAACCAATTCATAACTTCAAAAATCCTTTAACATGGGAAACCTAAGACATCACATTTTCGGACGGCTGTTCGCAGCTGTTGTAATGCTCTGGTTTGCCGGGTTGTGTGCGTATGCGCAGAACATCACGACAACCGGAACAGTAACAGATGAAACAGGCGAACCTCTGATTGGAGTTTCCGTACTTGTCCAGGGCAAGGTTGAGGGCACGACCACCAACATTGACGGCAAGTATTCGGTGACGACACAGCAGGGCGCCAAACTTGTATTCTCCTACGTGGGCATGACCACGCAGACGGTAAACGCCGTCAACGGCACGCTCAATATCCAACTGACTCCCGATACCAAGATGCTCGACCAGGTAGTGGTTGTAGGTTATGGTGTTCAGCGCAAGAGCGACGTAACCGGCGCCATCTCCAAGATCGACGGTGCCGAGCTCGAAAACCTCACCGTGAACAACCCCACGGCAGCCCTCGCCGGCAAGACCTCGGGTGTTCAGGTAATCAGCACTTCGGGTGCTCCGGGCGCAAGCCCCACAATCCGTGTACGCGGCTACTCCTCCAACTCGGACATGGCTCCCCTTTATGTTGTGGACGGCATCCGTCTTTCCGACATCTCGGGCATCGACCCCAGCCAGATCGCATCTATCGAAGTGCTGAAGGACGGTGCTTCCGCCGCCATCTACGGTGCGCAGGCCGGTAACGGAGTCGTGCTCATCACCACCAAGGGCGCCGACCGCAACAGCAACGGCAAAATCCGCTATGACTTCCAGTTCGTTAACGAGACAATCGGACACCGTCCGAAGATGCTCAACGCGCAGGAGTACATGACCTACATGGTCGAAGCCGGCGCACTCGCACAGGAAGCTTTCGCAGCCGGCGGCTGGAACGGCAAGACCGACACGGACTGGTTTGACGTTGCATTCGGCCACGGCACGCAGCTCAAGCACACCTTCACTTTCGAAGGCTCCACCGAACGCGGCTCGCTTCTGGCATCACTGGCCTACCTGACCAACGACGGTCCTGTACGCGGCGATTCCGACTACTACAAGCGTCTCTCGGGCAACATCAATGCCGACTACCAGATCAAGCCCTGGTTCAAGGTTGGCACGACGGCCATCCTCGAACGCTGGCGCACACGCTCGGTGTCGACATCCGATGCATGGGGTGCCATGCTGACCTCGCTTTACGCTCTCGATCCCCTCACGCCCAACACGGTGAGCCCCGATCAGATCGGTAACTACGCCAACATGGTGGCCCACCAGGGCGAACTCCTCACCAACGAAGCCGGCGACTACTACGGCATCTCGTCGTTCTACACCGGTGAGAACGTTCACCCGATGATCATGCGCGACCGCCAGACCGACAAATACTCCGGTTTCAACGTCACGGGTTCGGCTTACGCCCTTTTCAACCCCTGGAAGCCTCTGTCGATCACATCGCGCTTCGGCTATAAGCTCACCTCGCAGCACAATTCGCATTACGAAGTTCCTTACTTCGGTTCGGTGCAGGCTACGAGCCCCAACCTCTCGATCAACGCGCAGAACTCCACGGGCATCTACTACCAGTGGGAAAACTTCGCCAACTACAATCAGACCTTCAATCAGGTGCATAACGTGACGGCCATGGCCGGTATCTCCTTCCAGAAGGACATCTACTCCTGGACTTACGGTGCAGCCAATCAGGACGGCGATGTGCCTGCCATTCCCGTGAACAACCCCGCCATCTGGGGCTATCTCGACTATGCTAACGCCGGCGCAGCCAAAGGCGTGGGCGGCGGTGAGAACGTATCCACCCAGTATTCGTGGTTCGGCCGCGTGGGCTATACCTACGATAACAAGTATATGATTCAGGCTTCGCTCCGCGCAGATGCCTATGACAATTCCAAGCTCCCCGTGAATAACCGCTGGGGTTACTTCCCCTCGGTTAGCGCAGGCTGGACCATCAGCCAGGAAGACTTCATGGGATGGAGCCGTCCGGCCCTCGACTTCCTGAAAATCCGCTTCAGCTGGGGTAAGAACGGTTCCGTGGCTCCTCTGGGCGGCTACTCTTACGGTTCGATCATCGGCCCGTTCGCAGCGAGCAACTACGGCTGGGGCCAGTGGAACAACGCCGTATGGACCTGGGATACGACCCAGAACGGCTCCTACACATGGGTGAACGGCAACGGCCCGACAACCATGGGTAACAACGAACTCTCGTGGGAAACCATGACACAGTGGGACCTCGGTTTTGACGCCCGCCTGTTCAACAACCGCTTCTCCTTCGGTTTTGACTACTACCACAAGACCACGGACGGTCTTCTCGTGAGCGGTGTTGTTCCGACGCTGTCGCTCGGCGGTGTTACATCGCCCATCAACGCCGGTGGCGTGCTCAACGAAGGCGTTGAGTTCGACCTTGGCTGGAAGGACCGCGTAGGCGACTTCACCTACAGCGTATCGGCCAACATATCGACGCTCCACAACAAGGTGACGAAACTTCATCCGACCGTGCCCATCATCAACGGCACATCCTTCTCGAACATCGTGGTAACGCGCTTCGAGGTAGGCGAAAAGGTATGGCACTTCTACGGCTACGACTACGCAGGCGTGGATAAGGAAACGGGCCGCGCACTCTACTGGGTAGAACGCGACGGCAAGCGTGTGACCACCGACGCACCCGAGGAAAGCGACAAGACCAACATCGGCGATGCAATTCCCGACGTGACCCTCGGCCTCAACATCAATCTCGCCTACAAGGGCATCGACCTCAACATCAGCGGTTCGGGCCAGTTCGGCAACCAGATGTACATGTGCATCCAGCGTCAGGACCGTCTGACCTCCAACCGCATGAAGGACGTCTTCTACACCGACCGCTGGACCGAGTCGAACAAGACGGGCTCTATACCCTCGGCAATCGCCATCAACCAGGGTTCGGATTCGGAACGCTATCTGTTCTCGTCGGCAATGGTCACGGACGCTTCGTTCTTCAAGATCCGTCAGATCCAGCTTGGCTACACTCTTCCCAAGTACCTCACCCGCAAGGTGTTCGTAGAGAACTTCCGCGCTTATGTATCGCTGGACGACTTCTTCACCTTCACCAAGTACAAAGGCCTTGACCCGGAAGTATCCGCCGGCACAGGCTCCAGCCAGGGCCTCGACCTGGGCGGCTACCCCGTAACCCGCAAAGTCAGCGTAGGCTTCAACATCACATTCTAAAATCAAACAGCACACAATCATGAGAAAAACAATATATGCATTGTTGTCGGCAGCCTGCCTTGGTCTGGCCGCCACAGGTTGCAGCGACGAGCTGGACATTGCACAGAAGGGTGTGTACGAAACCGACAAGTACTACTCCACTGACGAAGAAGCAGCCAGCGCGCTGGCACTCCAGATGTCGTATATCAACAATATGGCCTTCGAGATCATCGAGTCCATCAACTGTCTTAGCGACGACATGTGGCCCGGCGGCGCAAACGCCGGCGACCAGCCCGGTCTGCACCAGTTCTCGGGCTTCTACATCTCCACGGAGAACGACAAGGTAAAGAATATCTACTCGTTCTGCTACCGCCTTATCTACTTCGCCAACACGCTTATCGAGAACGTTGAAGGCAAGGAAGACGCCACACCCTTCATGAAGCAGTGCGTGGCAGAATCCTACTTCCTGAGAGGCTGGGCCGAATTCTATCTGGGCGTATTCTGGGGCAATCCCCCGATCGTGGACCACGTGCTCCAGCCCGATGAATACAACAGCGTAAAGAACTCGGAATACGGCGAAATGCTCGAGCAGGCCGCCAAGGACTTCCGCTATGCCATCGACATGAAGGCTCTGCCGGAAAAGGCCTCCCTCGGCGACAAGAGCAATCTGGCACACTGCACACTGGCTGCAGCCCAGGGCTATCTCGGCAAGGTTTACCTCTTCCAGAAGAAGTATGCCGAAGCAGCAAGCATCCTGGATGAGATCATCCAGAGCGGCAAGTACGCTCTCTACACGGGCGACTACGGCGATATCATCAAGGCTCCCTCGAACTGGAGCGACGAAGGCATCTTCGAAATCAACTGCCCTCCCGGTCAGACCGATGCCACCGCACCTCAGCTGATGAGCTACGTCTACATCTACGCCGGCTGGCGCGAGGATTTCTTCGATTTCTCCGGTCTTGCAGCAGGCTTCGAGAACTTCAACACCACGGGCTACGGCTTCTTCAACCCCACCGGCAAACTGGTTGATGCCCTCATCGCCAGCGACGGCGCCAACGGCTACCGCACGACATCAGTCGTAAAGGACCAGGCATATGTGGAGAATGTGATGGGCGTGGCTAAAAAGCCCAACGCACCCGCACACGGCCACGGCCTCTACTGCGGCTGGAAGAACCGTTACGAATGGAGCGACGTTGCCATGAACTGGGGCGGCTGGTCGCCCTTCCCAGCCACCAACTTCCGCTACATGCGCTATGCTGAAGTGCTTCTGAACGCAGCTGAAGCATATTTCCAGTCGGGCAAACCGGATAAGGCTCTGCAGTATGTAAACGACGTCCGCGACCGCGCCCAGGCACCCCGCTACGACGCAATCGACATGGCCAAGATCAAGCTCGAACGTCAGGTTGAGCTGTGCATGGAAGGCCAGCGCTTCATGGACCTCGTTCGCTGGGGCGATGCCGCCACCGTTCTTGCCACGCAGGGCCAGAATATCGAGAAGCTCGATATCGATGCCAACGGTAAATGGATTCTCGTTCCCGATGACGCCTCGAGCCCCACATACGGCTTCAAGGCAGGTCGCAACGAATATCTCCCCTACCCCCAGGAAGAAATCGACCAGAATCCCAACATCGTTCAGAACCCCGGCTATTAAAAATAGCATCATGATTATTTACTCATAAGGTACGAAAGATTGATATTGCAGCGGGCCTCCCTCGAGGGAGGCCCGCTTTATCTACATTAAAAATCAATATTTTCCTATCAAAAAAGGGTCAAAAAATTTCCGATTCCTCGAAAAATTGAGTATCTTTACATCCGAAAAAATCCTTAATTCTTCACGAGCATCTCCCCGTAAGCGGAGTTGCTGATGCATAAACCATTACATTCTTACGATGCAAAAATACTTTCTTGCTTTAGCCTTCGGCGCCATTATGTCCACTGCAGTTTCCGCGCAGAGCGTCTGGACGGATGTGCCCGAATACACGACTTATACGGACGAGACCAATCCCGTTGTACCCGGGGGCAACAACATGCTGCAGGGTGCGAATTTCCGGGCCTATATCATGAACGACAGCTGGGCCACGCTTGCCACCGAGGGTAGCGCGGCTGTGAGCTACGACGGAAACCAGTTCACGACCGGAAAAATCACATACACAGCTCCTCAGGGCCGAGGAAACAATCAGTGGACGGCGCAACTATGTTTCGAGACCAACTACAGCATGGATCCTTCGAAAAAATACGACCTGACCTTCCACGTGAAATCCAGCGCCGCCAATAAGTTCACGGTGAAAATCGAAGACACCGTTGACCCCAACAACAAAAACATGGGCTACACCTATGTGACTCTGCCTGCAAATCAAGAGCTTCTGTTCGTGCTCCACAACGCATCGCCGGAAATGGGTATCGACGAGGTGAAGCTTATGTTCGATGCCGGAGGCGCAGCGGTTGGCTCCACCATAGAGATCTATGACATTGTCCTGCAGTCGGCCGACGAACTCGGGCAGCAGACCGGAGGCCCGCGCGAACTCACGGCTGCGCCTGAAGGCTTTGTGCTGGTGTGGGAAGACAATTTCGATGAAAACTCGCTTGGCTCCAAGTGGAATGAGATGAACTGGAACTCGGGGCATGTGAACAACGAGAAACAGAACTACCGGCCCGGCTCACAGGCAATCACGGCTGCTGACGGCTCGACGATGCACACCGCGGAAATCAAGGACGGAAAGCTGGTGATCACCTGCTTCAAGGGTGCTGACGGGAAGATTTATTCCGGCCGCATGGACTCGCACGACGCCTCGGCCAATCACAGCGGCTATGCGGCTTGGCGCTACGGCTATATGGAAGCCCGTATAAAGCTTCCCGCCGGACGCGGCACTTGGCCCGCATTTTGGATGATGCCCGAGGGCGTGAACTGGAGCGACGAAAACTGGCCCCGCTGCGGCGAAATCGACATCATGGAGGAAGTGGGCTCGGATCCCAACCAATGCGTATGCTCACTGCATGCCGAAGGCCACTACCACGCCAACGGCACACAGGTGAGTGCCAGCAAGCATGTGGACAATATGGAAGGCGGCTGGATTACGTATGCCATGCTCTGGGACAATGACAATATCTCGATGTATGCCAACGGCCAGCGCATCCTCAGCTACAATAACGATCACAGGGGCTTTGTAAACTGGCCGTACGACCGTCCCTATTACATTACGCTGAACCTTGCCTGGGGCGGCGACTGGGGTGGCGCAAAGGGCACCGACGAAAGTGTGCTCCCCGTGAGCATGGAGGTGGACTATGTGCGGGTCTATCAGCTTCCCGACAAGGGCGCTACCGGAGCCGACGGCTCGGGGCGGGTATATATTCACGGGCCCTATAACGGAGTTGCCAAGGACGGCGTAGTGCCTTCCTCGACCTTCAACAGCTGGGTGGACAACTACTTTGCCATCGAGGGCAAGGACAAGGTCTACACGAAGACGTTTATCGTGGGCCGGAGCCTGCATGCCACACGCGGCCGCTTCCAGTTCTGCACAGATGCAAGCGGCTCACAGGCTTTCACCCCCGAGGGGAGCGAATACCGTATAAGCATGGAACCCAACGATTACCTCCAGATGGACGCGAACGGCATGATCACCCCCAAGAGCGATGCCCGCCTGCGCAACAACGATGAACTCACGCTGACGCTCGATCTCTCGAAAGGCGTATCGAAAGGTGTTCTACGCGTGAACTGGAAGGAAGGCGAACCCGAAAAGAAGGACTACTATCTGATCGGCGCAAAAAACTCGATCTGGCCGGACTTCATCGGAACCAACGATGACGGCTGGGACTGGAAATACTGCTACAAGCTCGAACAGGACGGCTACCGCCACTCCCACACGTTCACCGTGGGAGAGGATATCGACCCCCGGTGGGTAAACTTCAAATTCATGCCTCAGAACAGCTGGAGCGGCGGACAGTTCGGCAGCAATGACGAATGGAAGGGCTACACGATCAGCTATGACGGTGATTTTTTCGTCCTCGGCCGCGGACAGTCCGTGAATGGAATTGACAACGGCAACATCAACCTTGCTCCGGGCAAGACGCTGGAAGGAATAGACAAGCTGACGGTGACACTCGATGTGACCGACGGCGAGGAACATGCCAAATTCTACAGCAACCTCGATGCGGCCGGCATTGAAAGCGTGACTATAGACGGAGATGACGCCGATGCGCCGTGGTTCGATCTATTCGGCCGTCGCATCGAACGGCCACTCACTCCGGGGATATATATCCACGGCCACAAGAAAGTGCTCGTGCGTCCGGGCATGTAAGCCGGATAGGCGCGCCAAAGTGCGGGCCGTGTGCGATAAGCCTCTCAGCCCAGCACAACATCCAAAACCATCATAAGCAGGAATCCGACGGCAAATCCAATCGTTCCGAGATTGGAGTGCCGTCCTTCCTGTGTTTCGGGGATAAGTTCTTCCACGACGACATACATCATTGCTCCCGCTGCGAATGCCAGCAAATAAGGAAGCAAAGGCACAACAACCGATGCGAGCACGATTGTAATGGCCGCTCCCACAGGCTCGACCAGACCGCTCAGCGCTCCCAGGCAAAAAGACTTCATACGTGAGTTGCCCGCATTGTGCAAGGGCATTGACACAATTGCCCCTTCAGGAATGTTCTGAATGGCCATACCCACGGCCAGCGCTACAGCACCGGCCATAGACATCTGCGTGCTGCCGTCCAACGCTCCTGCTATTGCCACACCCACGGCCATCCCCTCCGGCAAATTATGAAGCGTGATGGCAAAGACCAGTTTTGTGGTTTTGGAGAGCCCTGATTTCGGGCCTTCGCTCTGATTGCTGTCGAGATGCTGATGCGGGATAATATCGTCCAGGAGCAAGAGAAAGAAAATTCCACAACTGAAGCCCGCAATGGCTGGTACAACGCCCGCAAAGCCCTCCTTCCCGGTCATATCAATTGATGGAATGAGCAGCGACCATACGGCGGCAGCCACCATCACTCCGGCGGCAAAGCCCGTGAGAGTCTTTTGCAGCTGAGGCACTATGCGGTGTTTCATCAAGAACACACATGCCGCACCGAGTGCGGTTCCTAAAAAAGGCAAAACCATGCCTAAAACGAGTCCATCCATGTAATAGAAACACACCATCCCCTCATAGAGTTTTTTTACCGGGGATGCATCCGTACACGCGAATCGACCGCGACGACTCCGCACAAGCGGAGCATAAAGATTTTCCGGATTCTTGCGAGAATATCGTGCATAATTTACTATATTTGCACAACAATTACCGACTATACGGCTTATATTATACTTCATCACATTATTCATGAACAAGGCCAGAACAATCCGTAAAGCAGTCATCGCGGGGGGAGGACCTGCAGGATTGACGATGGCATACGAGCTCGCTCACCGCTCGGACGATATACGGCCAATCGTTTATGAAGCATCGGATATGTTGGGCGGACTTTCGCGGACGACATATTACAAGGGCAACAGAATCGATCTGGGCGGCCACCGCTTCTTCAGCAAAAACGCGCGCGTGCGTGCCCGTTGGGCTGAAATAATGCCCATGCAGTCATCTCCTGCCAAAGATGAAATCATGCTGGGGACGCCTGCGCAGGCTCCGACAGATGCGGCATGCGATCCCGAGACGGCGGATAAGGTAATGCTCCGGAGGCGAAGAATCTCCAGGATATATTATCTTCGCCGCTTTTTTGACTATCCCGTGACCCTAAGCCTGCATACGCTGCGCTCTCTGGGGCTTATCCGCACCATCCGATCCGGCTTCGGATTCATGGCGGCGAAAATTCGCAGGCGTCAGGAAACGTCGCTCGAAAATTTCTATATCAATCGTTTCGGGAAACCCCTCTACAATATGTTTTTCGAGGACTATACGCAGAAGGTGTGGGGAGTGCATCCGTCAAAACTTGGGGCCGACTGGGGCGCACAGCGCGTCAAAGGCCTATCAGTTACTGCTATCGTACGCGATATGTTCCTCAAGAAGCTGGGGGTGAAAGACAAGGGGACTGTGGAGACTTCGCTTATCGAGGAGTATATATATCCCAAGTACGGGCCCGGCCAACTTTGGGAGCTGACAGCGGCCAAGGCCACCGAGGCAGGCGCAGAAGTCGAGCTTTCAACGCGCGTAAAGAAAGTGCACGTCGGATCCGACCGAAGGGTCAATGCCGTGACTATTTCAGGTCCCGACGGAGCGGAAAAACGTGTGGACTGCGACTGGTTTATTTCCTCTATGCCACTTTGCGACCTTATCGAAGCTATCGACGGCATCGAAGTGCCCGACGAAGTGAAACGCGTAGCTGCCGCCCTCCCCTACCGCGACTTCATTACCGTAGGATTGCTCCTCCCTGAACTCAGGATTCGGAATCACACGAAAATCAAAACCGTGAGGGACCGCATACCTGATACGTGGATCTACATTCAGGAGCGTGCTGTACGGCTCGGTCGCATTCAGGTGTTCAACAACTGGTCGCCCTACATGGTCAAGGACTTTGAGAACACGATGTGGATAGGGCTGGAATATTTCTGTTCCGAAGGGGATGACCTGTGGAATATGTCCGACGAAGCCTTTATCGAAATGGCAGTGAAGGAGCTCGAGTCCGCGGGCATCATCAATGCATCCGATGTGATGGACGCCGTGCGGATAAAAGCACGCAAGGCCTATCCGACCTACTTCGGCGCCTATTATCAGCTCGATACGGTGAAGAATTTTCTAAATTCGATTCCTAACCTTTTCTGCGTGGGCCGCAACGGGCAGCACCGCTACAACAACATGGACCACTCGATGCTCACGGCCATGGCAGCCGCCGACAACATCATTAACGGCAGCGAAGAGAAGGATAATGTCTGGAACGTCAACTCCGAGAAGGAGTACCATGAAAGCAATTGACGCCTCATGGCCTTTGTTTCCGCTTTTTTTCGTATCTTTGTCATAGTCAATCAAACCCAAACCATAACCGCACTTGGCCTCCCTACCGATATGTTGCTAAAGTCATATTCATTCCGTCTCCTCCTTCTGCTTCTGTGCTTCCCCACTTTATGCTCCGCAGCCTCGCTCAAAGGAAAGACTTTCGAGTGGAACTACCCGGACACCGTATTCAGGAATCCTTATATCGATGCTGACCGAATAGAGAATAACGGCAAGGTGAAGTACCGTTACATCCACGGCGGTTTCGATGACGGCACACGCTTCTCCTTCTATTTCCCTGTTAGCAAGAAGGGGTACAAGCCCCACTTCATTCAGTATGCCTCGCCATTTCCCGACAGCGAGACATCCTCGCAAGCCGGCTTCAACGGCGAAGACAAGAGCATGATTGACTTTGCCATCGACCACGGCTTCTACTACGTAGAGACAAACAGTGGCGGACAGACGGATTTCTCCGATCCCGGGAAAGCACGTCCGGCCGATATCGGTGCCTATCGCGCCAATGCCGCATCGGCAGACTTTTCGCGCCTCGTGGCCGGGGAGCTATATGGCGGGGAACGTCCATACGGCTATATTTTCGGCGGCTCGGGGGGTGCCTACCGCACGGCGGGAAGCATCGAGAATACATCCGGCGTATGGGATGGCGCCGTGCCATTCGTTCTTGGCTCACCCATGGCGATTCCCAACGTTTTCGGTGTGCGTATGAACGCCATGAGAGTTCTTCGCGATAAGATGCCGCAGATTCTGGACGCCCTCGAACCGGGCGGGAGCAGAAAGCCCGGAGAAGGACTGACGCAGGAAGAATATCAGACCTTCCGCGAGGCAACGCAAATGGGCTTCCCGCTGCAGAGCTGGTATGCCCTGAACAATATGGGCGTGCACGGCTTCAGGGTACTTTACAAGAGCATGGTGCAGATCGACCCTTCATACTTCAACAACGATTTCTGGAACGTCGAGGGCTACCTCGGAGCCAATCCCACGGAATCGCTCATTCGCGACCGCGTGAAAACCGTTACGACCGTCAAAAGGCCTGTGGGCTACGACGAAGCTGTAGGATTTGGCGTGGCGGAACTCATCTCGGAGGCCGATCGCGGCTCTGCCGACAAGGCCTGGGCCTTCATGGGCACAGGCACTGAGAAACCTGCGGCATTCGAGCTCGATTACGTCATTCCTGATGTGGGTTTCAACGGCGGCGACATGGTGGTCCTTTCGGGCAAAGCAGCCGGACAGACGGTGCAGGTTTCGGAAGCGAACGGAAGTGTAGTGGGGATCGCGCCTACGAACAGCAATGAACTTCTTTCGTCCATTCAGCCGGGCGATTCCGTCCTTATCGACAATTCGAACTTCCTTGCTACCCAGACATACTATCGCCATCAGGTGCCGAGCCGCGACTATTACGTATGGGACCAATTTCTCGATGTGAACGGACAGCCCCTCTATCCGCAACGACCGGTCAATCTTGGACCTCTGTTCGCTGCCGGAGCTGCCGGAACCGTACCTACAGGCAATATCAAGGGAAAAGTCATCCTCCTGGAATCCCTCTACGACACGGAGGCATTCCCATGGCAGGCCGACTGGTATCGTAATCGCGTACGCGATTATCTCGGAGATACGACCGACGACAACTTCCGCCTCTGGTATATCGACCACTGCACCCACGGTGGCATTCCTGATCCTGCCCGAAACATAAGCTATTATGAGATGCTCTGCCAGGCGCTTCTGGACCTTAGCGATTGGTGTGAACACGATATTAAACCGGCCGAAACCACCAACTACACTATCGCTGACATCGGACAAGTCCGTTTGCCCGCTACGGCCGAGGAGCGCAAAGGCATTCAGCCTGTAGCGATTGCCACTGTTGGCAATGGAGAGAAAAGAATCGAGGTAAACGTAGGGGAGCCCGTGACCGTACACGTCCTGGCCCAGATGCCGCAAGGCTACGGCAAAGTGACGGAAGCACAATGGTCCGACGGAACTGTCACGAACACGTGGGGCCTTAAGAATGGAGACATTTACACCACAGCCTCCGACTTGTCCAAAGCAAAATACTCGACGGACGGGAGCGAAGTGGAGTTTGAACAAACCTTCACATACGATAGGCCCGGCACATATTTCCCATCCGTAAAAGTGAGCTCACAGCGCCAAGCCGATAAAAACGACCGATACACTGCCATCCAGAACATCGATCGCGTCCGCATCGTCGTGAAATAAGAGGGCGGCGAGAACATTCAATCGCGGGATTATACGCTGTTTATTCTAAGCTTTCGTATTGGTCATCCGTCACCTGTTCAAGCCATTCATTGGATGTGTTTTCTCCGTCGAGTTCAAAAGCAAGATGTGAGAACCAGCTGTGGGCTGCCGCTCCATGCCAGTGCTTTACGTTGGCGGGAATATGGATGACAGTGCCGGGAA
>CAZBNM010000032.1:0-23701 GCA_964493495.1 uncultured Bacteroides sp. | reverse complement strand
CGCTCATTTCGGCGACGAGTTCTGAGAGTAATGCTGATTCATCCTCAATCTCCTCTGTAGACTCAACAACGGCGGGAGCTGTCGGGAAAATATAGTCGATGGCGAAATATACTGCACATGCACCGAGCGCGAGACCCACTAGCATACCGATAAGGAAACCCATGCCGAAACCTCCGCCGGACTTCTGCGTCGGTTCGGTAAGATATTCCTCAGGCTCCTCCTCTGGGAACGAAGAGTGTGTCGGAACGACGGGGGGAACGGAAGTAGCCGCGGAAGTAGAGGGAGCCGGGACGGGAGTCGGGGCAGGAGCGGGTTCCACAATGGGAACCGATACGGGGTTTGCCGCAGGTTCAGGGACTGACTCTACACCCGGGACGGGAGTAGTTTCTGCAACAGGTTCGACAACTGTTTCAGCTACCTTTTCGGGAGAGGACTCAACCACTGTTTCGGGGGCAGATTCTATGGCCGTTTCAGGCTCAGATACTTCTACGGTTTCTTTGATCGTTTCAGCAATCGTCTCAGGCTCAATTTCCTCATCCGGCACATTGGCTGTGTCGCTAACAGGTTCAGGTGTAGGTTCAGGCGTAGATTCTGTCGTAGGTTCAGGCTCAGATTCTGCTATTACCTGTGTCGGTTCGTCAAGTTCGAGCAACTCGGCATCGGTGAGAGTGTCACTCACCTCCTCGGGCTCGAAAAGAGCAAATGGAGCGTTGATAGTGTCTGCTATAGCAGGGTCAGGCGTGAACCCAATAGGATTGTCAGCGTCGCCGATAGGGGCAAACGTGCCGACACCTTTGATTTTGACAGTCTCGCCTGCTACGAGTGTCTGCGTTATAAGGTCAAAGAAATTCTTGACAAAATCCTCTGCCTCATCGGGAGTGATGTTGCAGTTGGCCGCTAAGAGCGACGCTAATTCGTGGAACGGAATCTTGCGGTTCATCTCGACATCTTTTTACGCAGTACTACACTCGGCTGAAAAGTCATCCTGATGCACGGGGGCACAAGTGTTCGCTTGCCCGTGGTCGGGTCTGTGACGATAGCCTCATCCTCCTTGGAGGTAGTGAATGTGCCGAAACCGGGCACTGCTATCGAGTCAAGTTCGTTACCTGTCTCGACCAGCAGTTTGCTGAGCGCATCCGTGAGCGTAGATGTCTCATCGGGGTTGCGTTTCAGCATCGCTGCCAATCGGGAATTGAATGTCTTGCTATCCATATGACGGGGATAGGTGGATTATCAATAGTTGCGGGCGAAAATGACGCGCTGAGCCGAGGGCTTGCCTGTCACCATACATACACCGGGAGTCTTGTCGCCTTCGAGGGGGATGCAGCGGATTGTAGCCTTGGTCTCCTCCTTGATTTTCTCCTCGGTCTCGGTGGTGCCGTCCCAGTGGGCGAGGATGAAGCCGCCCTTCTCGATCTCCTTCTTGAACTCGTCGTATGTCTCGACTGTGCGTGTCATCGACTCGCGGTGAGCGAGAGCTTTCTTATAGATATTCTCCTGAATCTCGTCGAGGAGGTTCTTGCAGTATTCGGCAATCCCCTCGATGGGTGCGACATGTTTCTCGAGTGTGTCGCGACGCATAACTTCGATTGTGCCGTTCTCGATGTCGCGTGCACCGATAGCGAGACGTACGGGTACACCCTTGAGCTCATAATCGGCAAACTTGAATCCGGGGCGCTTGTTGTCGGCGTCGTCAAACTTGACACTTATACCGAGTGCGCGGAGGTCGTTGACGATAGGTGCGACAGCCTCGGCGATGACAGCCTTCTGGTCGTCGTTCTTGTAGATGGGCACGATCACCACCTGAATGGGGGCGAGACGGGGAGGGAGCACGAGGCCGTTGTCGTCGGAATGGGTCATGATGAGAGCTCCCATCAGACGGGTAGATACGCCCCATGAGTTTGCCCACACATATTCAGGCTTATTATCCTTATTGACAAATGTCACATCGAATGCTTTGGCAAAATTCTGTCCAAGGTTGTGAGATGTGCCCGACTGGAGTGCTTTGCCGTCCTGCATCATCGCTTCGATTGTATATGTATTCAGTGCGCCGGCAAAACGTTCATTAGCCGACTTAACGCCCTTGATTACAGGCATCGCCATATATTTTTCAGCAAAATCAGCATAAATATTGATCATCTGCACCGTACGTGCCTCCGATTCCTCGGCAGTCGCATGAGCACAGTGTCCTTCCTGCCAGAGGAATTCAGCGGTGCGGAGGAACATACGGGTACGCATCTCCCAACGCATCACGTTGGCCCACTGATTGCACAGCACGGGAAGATCGCGCCACGAATGGATCCAGTTCTTGTACGTACCCCAGATGATGGTCTCCGATGTCGGGCGCACGATCAGCTCCTCCTCAAGGCGTGCCTCCGGGTCTACTATCACACCCTTGCCGTCAGGGTCGTTCTTAAGGCGGTAGTGTGTCACTACGGCACACTCCTTCGCAAAACCCTCAACATGCTCGGCTTCACGGCAAAGGAACGATTTTGGAATGAGCAGAGGGAAATAGGCGTTCTGCACACCCGTCTCCTTGAACATGCGGTCCAGTGTCTGCTGCATCTTCTCCCATATGGCATATCCGTAGGGTTTGATGACCATGCAGCCGCGGACGGCTGATTGCTCGGCAAGATCGGCCTTCACAACCAGTTCGTTATACCACTGCGAATAATTGTCTTTACGCTTTGTAAGGTCTTTTAATTCGGTAGCCATGGATAGCTTCTGATAGATTTAGAATGGGAATTCGTCATCGGCCGCTGCGGGCTGCACGGGAGGATTGGGAACGGCCGCAGCCATGTTCACCGAAGGAGGAACAGGTGCTCCGGCACCCGCCTGATCGATATCAACCTTCCAGGCACGTACATCCGTATACCAGCGGTTGTTGTATTCGCGGCTTTCAAGATCGAAGCTCACTGTAACATTCTGCCCCTCCGTGAGTACTATCTGATCGGCCTTATCGCCAAAGCATGTGAAATGAACCTTACGCGGATAGGTGTCGAACGTTTCCAGTACATACTCTTTTTTCTTCCAGGGATTGCCGTTGCGCGATACGCCCGAGGTCTCCGGAAGGACTTTGATTATTTTGCCTTTGACTTCCATTACAGAATATATTGGTTATAAGATTGATTTTGAACTTGTCGCCCGAAAGCGAGATACAAAGTTATGAAATTTTTTCCTGACAACCAAACAATCATTTGCAATTAAATTACTACCTTTGAACTCTACTCAATCTTTCGCAATCATGCACACCAACAATAACGACACTATCGGCGCGCTTTTCGATCTCGACGGCGTCCTGATCGATACGGAAACCGAATACACTCGCATCTGGTCCGAGATCGACTCCCGCTTCCCGTCGGGTGTCGATAACTTCCCAATGGTCATCAAAGGTACCACGCTCCCACACATCCTCAGCACATATTATCCGGACCCGCAAGTACAGAAGCAAGTCGTGGACATGCTCAACCGGTGCGAAGCCGCAATGGACTATCGTCAAATCCCGGGTGCATTCGAGTTCCTGCAGACACTCAAGGATGCCGGGATTCCCGCCGCACTCGTCACGAGCAGCAACGACGAGAAAATGGCAAACGTCTACCGCCGCCTGCCGAAGCTCAAGGATTACTTCCGTACGATCGTCACGGCATGCGATGTCACCCACTCCAAGCCCGACCCCGAAGGCTATCGCCTCGCGGCTGCCCGCATCGGCCTCCCATCGCACCGCTGCTGTGTCTTCGAGGATGCATTCTCTGGACTCGAAGCCGGCCGTAAAGCGGGAGGACGCGTCGTAGCCCTCGCCACTACTTCTCCGCGCTCGGATCTCCAAGGCCGCGCCGACACCATAATCGACGACTTCACCGCCTTCACCCTCCACGACCTCCGCAAAATCATGTCTTTATCTTAAGGTTTTATCAGAAAATGGATACCAATCTCGACATCCTGCTCAGAGAATGTCTGAAGGCATATTTTGATTCTGGCATCGACAAACAGGTGGACTATCAGAAGTTCTACCTATATTCGCTCGTGACGCATTCTACAGCAATAGAAGGGTCTACTGTAACAGAGATTGAGAATCAGCTTCTATTCGATGATCGACAGCCGGGAATATGACGATTCAACTATCGCACAGCATGTGATGCTTCGTCATCATATTGCCAACCTCAAAAGAAGTATCTTTACATATCATCGCACCGATTACCCTGAAGAGCACACTGACCTCATCAATCAAAATAATGTCGGTGTAAATGTCGGTGTAAACTTATCAGATACTCAAAGAAAAGTTTACCTCCTGATTAAGGAGAATCCTGGTATTACCCACTCACACATCGCCGCTACCCTGTCAGTTTCCTCCAAGACTGCCGAGCGCGCGACTAAAGCATTAAGAGATGCAGGATTGATAGCCCGTGAAGGTTCGGACAAAGCCGGCAAATGGATAATTCTTTAGTAAGTCTCCTGGCTATCGGCCTGACACAGTCTTTGTTTTTTATTCTGCCGGTGTATATTTTCAGGATTTATCACTAACTTTGCAGTCTAAAAACAAGACCTGTATGAAGAATATCCGGAATTTCTGCATAATTGCCCATATCGATCACGGGAAAAGCACGCTGGCCGACCGCCTGCTCGAATACACCGACACCGTCGCTTCCAAAGACATGGAGGCTCAGGTCCTCGATGATATGGATCTCGAACGCGAAAGAGGCATCACAATCAAGAGCCACGCCATCCAGATGGACTATGAGCTCGACGGTGAGAAATATGTGCTCAATCTTATCGACACCCCCGGACACGTCGACTTCTCATACGAGGTATCACGCTCCATTGCCGCTTGCGAAGGAGCGCTCCTTATTGTCGATGCATCGCAGGGCATTCAGGCGCAGACTATCTCCAACCTTTATATGGCAATTGACAACGATCTGGAGATCATTCCCGTCATAAATAAAGTCGATCTCGACTCGGCCAAACCCGAAGAAGTCGAAGACCAGATTATCGACTTGCTCGGTTGCAAACGCGAAGAAATCATTCGCGCCAGCGGAAAGACAGGCATAGGCGTCCCCGAAATTCTCCGTGCTATCATCGAGCGGATTCCCGCCCCCGAAGGCGATCCCAAAGCACCTCTCCAGGCCTTGATTTTCGACTCCGTGTTCAATCCCTTCCGCGGCATCATCGCATACTATAAGATTGTAAACGGAACAATCCGCAAGAACGACTTCGTAAAGTTCGTGGCCACCGGCAAGGAATATCATGCCGATGAAATTGGCGTCCTCAAGCTCGACATGTCGCCGCGCCAGGAACTCTCGGCAGGTAACGTAGGATACATTATTTCGGGCATCAAAAGCTCAAAGGAAGTAAAAGTCGGCGACACGATCACCCATGTCGCCAACCCCTGCGATAAGGCCATCGACGGTTTCGAGGAAGTGAAACCAATGGTCTTCGCAGGCGTGTATCCCATCGAAACCGAAGACTTCGAAAACCTTCGCTCCTCCCTCGAGAAGCTCCAGCTCAACGATGCATCGCTGACTTTTACACCCGAATCATCGGCAGCTCTCGGATTCGGATTCCGATGCGGATTCCTCGGACTGCTCCACATGGAGATTATTCAGGAACGGCTCGGGCGCGAGTTCGACATGGATGTTATCACCACAGTGCCCAACGTTAGCTACAAAGTCTACGACAAGAAAGGCAACATGACCGAGGTCCATAACCCTTCCGGACTCCCCGAAGCCACAATGATCGATCATATTGAAGAGCCCTATATCCGCGCAAGCATTATCACCGCTGCCGACTATATTGGCCCCATCATGACCCTCTGTCTCGGTAAACGCGGCGAACTCGTCAAGCAGGACTATATTTCAGGCAACCGCATCGAGCTAATCTTCGACATGCCGCTGGGCGAGATCGTGATCGACTTCTACGACAAACTCAAAAGCATATCCAAGGGCTACGCCTCCTTCGACTATCACATCCACGATTTCCGCGAGTCTAAACTTGTCAAACTCGATATCCTCCTGAATGGAGAGAGCGTCGACGCTCTTTCCACCCTCACACATGTCGACAATGCCGTGACTTTCGGTCGACGCATGTGCGAGAAACTCAAGGAACTTATTCCACGTCAGCAGTTCGACATCGCCATTCAGGCAGCCATAGGAGCAAAAATCATTGCCCGCGAAACCATCAAGGCCGTCCGAAAGGACGTCACCGCCAAATGTTATGGCGGCGACATTTCGCGTAAGCGCAAGCTGCTCGAAAAGCAGAAGAAAGGCAAAAAGCGCATGAAGCAGATTGGCTCGGTCGAAGTCCCGCAAAAGGCTTTCCTTGCCGTTCTTAAGCTCGACTGATATTACTTAGTCCTGCGCCTTCAGGCCTTCGTCCCTTTGGCTCCTTTAGCTCCTGCAAAGGCGCCTAGGGAGAAGATGTTCTGGTCGTAGGATACGGTCTTCGCCGAGGCCTCGCGCTTACGCTTCAAAGCCAGGCGTACGAGCCGCTCCATAAGCTCAGCGAATGGAATCCCCGATCCTTCCCAGAGATAGAACGAAAGCGACCCCGGAATGGTGTTGATTTCGTTAACGTAAATCGAGCGGTCGTCCCTATCCACAATCATGTCCACACGGCTCACACCATGGCACGAAAGCACGCGGAACGTCTCTCCCGCCAGCTCCTGGATTCTCTTGGTTTCTGATTCGGGAAGATCGGCCGGAAAACGCTTCTCGGAAGCCTGCATACCCTTTGCTCCCTTCGTACCACCCATATACTTATCCTCGTACGTAAGGAAATCTCCGCTCTTGATAGGCTCCTCGAGCACCGATGTGATATATTCATCGCAATCACCGAGCACCGAGCAATTTATCTCCTGGAGATGTTCGACCATGTGCTCCACGATGATACGGGTCGAATAGCGCCGGGCATCGTCCACCCGCTCTATAAGTTGCTCGCGGTCCGCAGCACGACCTATTCCCACACTCGAACCAAGATTCGCAGGCTTCACTATCACAGGATAGCCAAGTTGTTTCTCAACCTTCTCGATCTGGGCTTCCATGTCGCCTTCCCACTGCTTGTCCGTAAACCAGCAATAGTCCACAACAGGAATACCGTCGCTTTGCAGAATCTGCTTCATCGTTATCTTGTCCATGCCGTTGGCCGAGGCAAGCGTGTTACAGCCCGCATAGGGAATACCGATCGTCTCGAGTACTCCCTCGAAAATTCCGTCCTCTCCGTTGGACCCGTGGAGCACGGGAATTGCCAGATCTGCGCTTGCAACCACATCCGATCCAAACATCTTCTTCTTGGCACGATATATGTTGTAGTCGCCATATACAGGGCGCATATACACCTCTGTACACTGCTCGAGTAGCTTTTTCGTGTCACGGAAATTGCGCACATCACGGAGTGCGTCGCCGGTGAACCAGCGGCCATCCTTGGTTATGTAGATAGGAATAACCTCATACTTATCGGCAGGGATAGCTGCCATGGCCTGATTGGCTGAGATTACGGATATTTCATGCTCGGTGGAACGGCCACCGAAGAATACTGCTATCTTGGTTTTCATTGTGTTCTGTTTTTATTTGAATGTATCGGGAAGATCATTTTCATAAAGCACCGTATCGCCCGGAGCGCTTAGGCTTGTGAGCAAACCCTGAGCATCTCGGAAAGTCTCGACAGTGTGTAGCGAACCTGCAGGAAAACCTGCTTTCTTAAGTCCGCCCACGATAGACTCGCGGTTGTATTCGCCCACGATTATAGCCACATCACAGCAATGAGCCGCATGATGTCCGAAAGCCTCGTTCAGCTCCTGCTGACGTGTCCCAAGTTCAATCATACCCGGAGTGACCAGTATACGCTTTCCTGGCATTCCGGCCAGGACATCCAACGCCATCTTCGAGCCAACAGGATTGGAATTGAAGGCATCGTCGAGTATATTGAGGCCGCCGGGAATGCGCTTGATCGACAGGCGGTGTTCCACCGGTTCGATACGGGCCACGGCTCTACGGATTTTCTCATCGTCCATACCGAGATATTTTGCCATCGCCACGGCTGCCAGGAGATTCGATATGTTGCAAGCACCCAGAAGCTTCGTAACCAATTGTATTCTATGCCCGTCGGCCCGGCGCACTGCCGTGAATGACGTCCCCTTGGGTGTATATGCCACATCCTCGGCCAGCCAGTCGGCACTCTCCGGATGTTCCACAGAGTAACGCTCGCACTTACAATTCGATACCGCACGATCGGCTATTTTTTCGAAGTCATTGTTCACAAGCACAATCCCATTTGAGGGAATAGCGTCGGCAAGCTCAAACTTCGTGGCCTGGACATTCTCAATCGTCTTGAAAGATTCGAGATGCTGCGGCCCCACAGCCGTAATGATGCCGGCCGAGGGGTGCACAAGCTCGCAGATCTCACGGATGTCCCCACCCTGCTTTGCCCCCATTTCACAGATAAATATCTGATGGTAAGGCTTGAGATACTCCCGTACCGTCCGCACAACGCCTAAAGTGGTGTTGAAGCTGCCGGGGGTCATCAGAGTATCGAACTGCTCCGAAAGAATCTGCTGAAGATAGTGCTTAGTGGTTGTCTTTCCGTAACTGCCTGTTATGCCGATCACCTTAAGATCTTGCATAGAGGCAAGGCGCTCCGCCGCATCGTTGTAATATTTGCGGTTGATAGCTCTCTCCCAAGGACGTAAAATCACGTTGGATGCCATCGTAATGATGTGTGACGCACAATAACATCCGGTGGTAGCAGCAGCCGCAGTAAAAAGCCACTTCTCGACAGACACACCTCTCTGGCAGAAAAGCAGCAACGCCGCAGCTATCACGATAAGGCACAACAGGATAAATGCACCTTCGAGACGAATCACCCTGGGCGTCACCTTCAGTGGCAGCTTGTAGGTTTTCCGCTTAGACAGCAATGCACAGCCATGCGACACTCCGAAAACAGCCATCAGAATATCAGCCGTGTGTTCGGATGCCATCGGGAAAAGACACACAAGAAAAACGATAAGACCGCACAGTCGCCAGCTTGAAGTCGTGTCCCCCGACGCTTTCAGCCAACGTGTGTAGCGCTCGTTACGGTAGGAATTTTGCTGAAGCATCATCAAATCGCGACACATCTCCATCCAAAGGTTGAAGAGAGCGAACACCAATGTGCAAACAATGAATACAGTCCAGAACATATTATTTCATGCTTTCGAAGAGGAATTGATAAACGACTCGACGACGGCACGCGTCTGGGCCGGCCGATCGAGAAAAGAATAATGGCCGCAGTCGGGATAGCTTACCAATCCCGCATCGGGAATCAGTTCCTCCATCAAGCGGGCATCGCGCAAAGGTGTCGCCGTGTCCTTCTCGCCCCAGATCAAAAGCGTGGGTGCCTTGATTTTCGGGAGTTCCGAAGTCAGGTCTTCATTCACGACCTTGCTCAGGATTGCTCTCATGCGGGGCGATGCCGAGGCATAATCACTCGACCCGGCCTTTCCGCGCCACTGGTCGATTATTTCTCCTGCTTTCGCACGGCCAACCACAAATGGAAGCATACGCTTGGCCATCTTGAACGAATAGACCTTCGCATAATATTTCAGCGAACGACGCGGCTTGATCCCTGCTGCATCCACAAGAATCACCTTCTCCACAGCATTGCGGGAGGAATAAAGGATGCTCATTCTGCCACCGAAACTATGTCCGATTAGAATTGGATTGCGCAAGTTCAGCCGGCGCACAAACGTCTCAAGAACTCGCACATAGTCCTCTATCCCGAAAACATCGCCAGGCTCCGACGAGCTGCCGAAACCGGGAAGATCAAGATTATATACAACAGTGCCGGGGCAGCACTCAAGCACAGTCTGTTCAAACAGATTCATAGTCGAAGCCCGGCAGCCCCAGCCGTGAAGTATTATAACCGGACGCGCATCCGGACGTGCATCACCTCCGGTGCGGTAATGGAGGTCTATGCCCTCTATCTCGATCGTTTTTTCGCTTGCTTCCATTCAAGCTACAAAGATAATACAAAAAACGGGAAAACGTACCGCCGGGCTCTCATAAAATTCATACAAAGGTTTGCTGCCGAAGGATTTTTTCGTAATTTTGCACATAAATCACGCTCTAATTTCTCTATATGGAAAAACGCATTCTTCTCTCGATGCCACAAATGAGCGGCACAGAGCAAAAATATATAGACGAAGCATTTGATGGCGATTGGATCGTTCCATTAGGCCCCCACGTCAACGAGTTTGAACGCCGTCTACGGGACTTTCTGGGCGAAAACAAAAGCATTGTGGCCCTTAGCGCCGGCACTGCCGCAATACATCTTGGACTCATAATGCTCGGTGTAAGCCGCGATGACGAGGTAATATGTCAGGACCTTACCTTTTCAGCCTCATGCAATCCCATTCTCTACCAGGGTGCTGTTCCGGTCTTTGTCGATTCCGAGCCCGAAACGATGAACATGGATCCCGGCGTGCTTGAAGAAGCAATTAATGACCGAAAAAAACAAACGGGCCGTTACCCCAAAGCCATAATCGTAGTGGATCTTTACGGCATGCCTGCCAAGATGCAGGAGATACTTGCAGTCGCTTCGAAATATGGCATTCCCGTACTTGAGGATGCTGCCGAAGCGCTTGGTTCGGAATATCGCGGCCGGAAGGCCGGAACATTCGGCGAATACGGCGCTTTGAGTTTCAATGGCAATAAAATCATAACCACCTCGGGGGGCGGCGCACTCATTTGCCCCGATAAGGAAAGCGCAGCCGGAGTGCTTTTCCTCGCCACCCAGGCCCGCGAAAACCGCCCTTACTATTACCACACGACAATCGGATACAATTATCGTCTCAGCAACATTTCCGGATGCATCGGTTGCGGACAGATGGATGTCTTCGATGAACGCCTCGAACGTCGACGCGCAATACACGAAATCTACGCCCGTGAGCTCAATGGCATTCCCGGCATAAGTGTGCAGATGAACCCATCAGAAGAATTCAACTCCAATTTCTGGCTTTCGACAATACAGATAGATCCCTCCATCACAGGCTGTACTCCTGATGAGATCCGACTCGCTCTTGCCGATAAGAACATCGAGACACGCCTGCTCTGGCGCCCCATGCACATGATGCCCGTATTCGAAGGCTATCCCTATTACGGCAGCGCCGAACTGGGTAAAGATCTCTTTGAAAAAGGCCTCTGTCTGCCGAGCGGATCTTCTCTCACCGACGAGGATATTCTGCGCGTTTGTCGCGAGCTGAAAGCATGCTGCAAATGAAACACGCGGGGCAAATTTTGATTGCTTTCGACCTGGACGACACCCTATATCCCGAGAGGGACTATGTGCAGTCCGGCCGACGGGCTGTCGCTCGTCACTGCTCCACAAAATATAGTGTCGGAGAAGGACTGCTTTTCCAAGCCATGGACGAATGCCCTATCGTTGGACCTGCGGCCTTCAACGCCTTGCTTGAACTTCTGAAACACACCGCTATAGACATCCCGGAGATTCTCGAAGTCTACCGCAACCACAGGCCAGACATTGCCCTCTCGGAAGACGCCATCCGCACACTTACATTCCTCAAGGATTCCGGAGTTAACCTTGCATTGATTACCGACGGTCGCACCCGGAGCCAGAGACTAAAATTTGATTCTCTCGGACTCGCACACTTCTTTCCTCCTGAGGCAGTCACCATCAGCGGTGAGCTCGGAGCGGACAAACTCAGTCCCCTTCCCTTCCGCACCCTTGAAAGACTTTTTCCCGCGGCATCTCGCCGGATATACATCGGCGATAATCCCGCCAAGGATTTCCTCCAGCCCCGCATGCGGGGCTGGAGTACTGTAATGCTCGCAAACAGCAGTGCAAGAAACGTGCACCATCAGAATCTTCTTTCCGTTCCCCCCGAAAATCGTCCCGACATGGTTGTTTTCTCGCTAACGGACATCCTCCCGATCATCACAGAAAAATAAACTTTCCCACTATATGACACCCAAAAAGGCTCTTATCACAGGCATTACAGGGCAGGATGGCTCCTACCTGGCCGAATTTCTCTTGAAAAAAGGATACGAAGTCCACGGCATACTCCGTCGCAGCTCGTCGTTCAACACCGGCCGCATCGAGCATCTCTATCTCGATGAATGGGTGCGCGACATGCATAACAAGCGTCTGCTCACGCTCCACTACGGCGACATGACCGACTCGTCTTCGCTAATCCGCATTATCGGCGAAGTCAAACCCGATGAAATTTACAATCTTGCCGCCCAGAGCCACGTAAAAGTTTCCTTCGATGTTCCTGAATACACGGCCGATACGGATGCTATCGGCACCCTGCGGCTTCTTGAAGCCGTGCGTATCCTCGGACTCGAAAAGCATTGCCGGATCTATCAGGCCTCGACTTCCGAACTCTTCGGCAAGGTCCAAGAAGTGCCCCAGTCCGAAACAACACCTTTTCATCCCCGATCGCCTTATGCCGTTGCCAAGCTTTATGCCTATTGGATTATGAAAAACTACCGCGAAAGCTACGGCATGTTCACAGCCAACGGCATTCTCTTCAACCATGAAAGCGAACGCAGGGGAGAAAATTTCGTTACGCGTAAGATCACCCTCGCTGCCGCACGCATTGCCCGAGGCAAACAGGACAAGCTGTATCTCGGCAACCTGAACGCTCTTCGCGACTGGGGTTATGCCGCCGATTATGTCGAATGTATGTGGCTCATTCTCCAGCAACCGGAGCCCGATGATTTCGTGATAGCTACCGGGGAGTATCACACCGTGCGCGAATTCGCCACACTCGCCTTCCGAAATACCGGAATCGAGCTTCGCTGGGAAGGCGAAGGCCTTGACGAAAAAGGCATCGATGTTGCCACGGGCCATGTGCTTGTTGAAGTGGATCCTCGTTTCTTCCGTCCCGCGGAAGTAGAGCAGCTTCTCGGCAATCCCGCCAAAGCACGTGATGTTCTTGGATGGAACCCGCGCAAGACCTCCTTTGAAGAGCTTGTACGCATCATGACTGAAGCCGATATGAAACTTATAGCAGCGGAATGACTATGCTCGCCAAAGACGCCAAAATATATGTTGCAGGACATCGTGGTCTGGTTGGGTCCGCCATTATGGCAAATCTCCGACGCAGAGGCTTCACAAATGTCATCGGACGCACACACGCCGAGCTCGACTTACTTGATGCAAAGGCAGTAGAACGCTTTTTCGCCGGGGAAAAGCCCGATGCCGTGGTGCTTGCCGCCGCGCATGTGGGGGGCATAATGGCTAATTCAACCTATCGTGCCGACTTCATACTTGAAAATCTCGGAATCCAACAGAACGTTATCGGTGCGTCCCTTCGCCATGGTGTAAAGCGTCTGCTCTTCCTCGGTAGCACCTGCATCTATCCTCGCGAGGCCCCGCAGCCAATAAAGGAAGAAGCTCTACTTACCTCGCCTCTGGAATACACCAACGAGCCTTATGCTATCGCAAAGATCGCTGGTATGAAGATGTGCGAGGCCATAAACCTGCAGCACGGGACCGACTATGTGGCTGTAATGCCCACAAATCTATATGGTCCGAACGACAATTTCCACCTCGACAATTCACATGTCCTGCCGGCTATGATACGCAAGATGCATCTTGCACGTCTGCTCCGCGAAAACCGGGAAGACGAACTTCGAACCGATTTGCGGAAACGCCCCGTCGCCGGCATTGATGCCGACAGTTCAACTCTTGAGGAAATCCGCTCCGAGCTCGGCAAACGTGGTATAACCGGTGAGAAACTTCTATTGTGGGGCTCAGGAAAACCTCTACGCGAGTTTCTCTGGAGTGAGGACATGGCCGATGCATCCGTCCATGTTTTGCTGAACATAAGCTTCAACGACCTGGCCGATGATTGTCGAGCCAAAGGAGAGCCCGTACGCAACTGCCACATAAATGTAGGCACTGGCCTCGAAACAACTATCGCCGAACTGGCTGAAAATATACGACAAACCGTAGGATTTGAAGGCTCGATCGAATGGGACTCGTCCAAGCCCGACGGCACTATGCGCAAACTTTGCGACGTCTCCAGACTTCACTCGCTTGGCTGGCGCCATACCGTTGACCTTCCGGAAGGAATAAAACGTCTTTACGACTGGTATCTGGCTAACTGATACTATCGTCTGAGTTCTCTTACAGACCGCTGTCTTCCGAATCCTCCAGAGCCTCAAAGGCCTCCGTGTCCGGTTTGCGCTCGGGTTTGAGCCAGCTTCGGCCGAACATTCTCCACAAAAAAATCACTCCGCGGAATATGAGTTCCAGACACATGGCAATCCATACTCCGCGGAGTCCTACCCGTGGAGCAAGAATCGCAGCCAGCGGAATACGCACAAGCCACATGCTTCCGAAATTCATAATTGCCGGCAAGGTCGTATCTCCGACTCCCACCATAGCGCCGTAAGCCACAATCGAGGCCGCATACATAGGTTCGGCCCAAGCTTCTATGCGGAGCACCTGGGCTCCCAGGTCCACGATGGCAGGCACAGGCGACATTATTTCCATCATTAGCGGCGCACACAAGTACATGACCACTCCCATTATAGTCATCACGCCCATTCCCAAGCCCACGGTCAGATATGTAAATCGCCGCACAAGCTCGTAGCGCCCGGCCCCATAACTCTGTCCGGCAAGAGTAGTCGCAGCATCTCCAATACCGAATCCCGGCATATAACAAAGACTCTCTGCTGTGACTGCGAAGGCGTTTGCAGCAATCGCAACCACTCCCAAAGGAGCCACAATAATTGTTATCAGTATCTGGGCTCCACAGAAGATAATATGCTCCAGAGTCATCGGAACGGCTATCTTCGAGGCTTTCTTCAACACATCTTTAGTCGGTCTGAACGAAGCGTCTTCGCCACGTCCGGAAAGATGCAATTCCTTCTGGCGCCGCAGCAGATACCAGGCCATCGCGCTTGCCGTGATACATTCTGCCGACACGGTTCCAAGAGCCGCCCCCAATACCCCAAGACCGGCGCCCGGACATATGAAGCCCGTTCCGAGCACGCTGAACTCACGGGTGGGAAATATAAGAAAAAAGTTGAATACGACATCCAGGACGCACATCATTACATTAAGCAGACCCGGCACCTTCATATTGCCGGCACAGCGGAGCATCCCACCGGCAAGATAGTTCAGTGTCAGCACCGGCATCGCGCAAACGAAAACCATAAAATACAGTGATGCGTTCGCACGGATGTCCGGTGTGCCTCCAAGCCATCCCGGAAGCCAAGGTGCTATGGCAACGCCAAGAAGCCCCATAAAGAAACCGAAAAGAACACATGAAGTGATACCCTGACGCAGAACTGCGCGTGCGCCCTGTTCGTCTTTCGCGCCCAGACGATGTGCAACCTGTACGGAAAATCCCATTGTGACCATGGAGCATACCCCCCAGAACATCCATAGACTGCTGTTCATCAACCCCACCGATGCCGATTGGTCCGCACCCAGGCGTCCGACCATTGCCGAGTCGATATACTGCATCAGAATGGTCGAGAGCTGTGCGATAATAGCAGGAACAGCAAGCCGTGCAGTGAGCACGGTCTGCTGTCCGAGCGTGAGCGGCTTGCCCTCGCGGATATATGAAATATCAACTGCCATGCAGTCTCCTCAAAACCGGGACAAGTCTTTTCATAGCCGCCTCCAGACGGCTGCGTGGACAGGCAAAATTTATACGCATGAAAGCATCGTCGCCGTACATCTCGCCCGCATTTAGCCATACGCCGGCCTCCCGCACAAGCAGCTCTTCAAGCTCCTCGGAAGGAATTCCCAGGGAGCTGACGTCAACCCATGCGAGATACGTCGCTTCCATGGCCGTGAAAGGCAGAAACGGGAGTTCGCGGTGAAGACAGTCCGACAGCCATCGCCAATTTCCGTCAAGATATTCCAGCAAAGCATCAAGCCACGGCTCTCCTTCGCTGTAAGCGGCAATTAGCCCGGCAACGCCAAAAGGATTTACGTCGCAGACCTCATTGTCGTTCACAGCTCGATCAACAAGTGTACGAAGCGTATCATCACCGCAGATTATGTTTGCAATCTGCAGACCTGCCGTGTTGAAAGCCTTCGACGGAGAATTACATATGATGGCTTTCGAAGTGTATGCGGCGCTCAGAGTTCCGTAGCTTACAAAAAGGTGGCCGGGTAGAGTCAGATCGCAATGAATTTCATCGCTAATGACCGTCACATTATGCCGTTGGCAAATCTCCGCCACCGCTTCGAGTTCGGGACGTGTCCATGCGCGGCCGGCCGGATTATGGGGATTGCAAAGGAGCAGTAATCGGTTTTCGGGGGCTGAGGCAAGCGTCTCAAGACCTGCAAGGTCCATCTCGTAGGTAAAGGTGCCATCGTCCAAATCGCGTCGCACTAACGGATTTCGGACTACCGTGCAGCCGTTGTTCCGAATCGACGAGAAGAAACAGTTGTAGACCGGAGTCTGCACAATCACTCCATCTCCCGTACGTGTCAAAGCCTTGATAATTGCTGATATGGCAGGCACGACACCCGGCACGTATATAACGTTCTCCCGATCGATTTCATATCCGTGACGACGGCTGAACCACGACTTCAAAGCTTCATAGTAACGGTCCGGCACAAATGTGTAACCGAACACGCCGTGCTCCACGCGACAACGCAAGGCATCCACGATGCATGGAGCCGTGCGGAAATCCATGTCGGCGACCCACAGGGGAATAACATCGGAAACGGAAGCCCCGCCCGGAGCCTCCGAATCCCATTTGTATGATCCCGTACCACGGCGGTCGGGAGCCTTGTCGAAATCAAATTTTTCCATCCCGTTCAACAATCTCACAGTCTGCAGGCGCTTTCCGGAATTTATCAAGAATGATCTCTCCGACAGAACCGACTTCAATGCGTCCGCTCGTTGGATTCTTAATACTCTTCACAAATCCGCGCACATCGGCCTGCACATCACTTTCCTCGAAAGCCAGATCCGCGTCCTCATCGAACGTACAGTTCTCAAGTACGAGACCTTTGCAGTAACACAGCGGTTGAGTGCCGGAAATATGGCAGTTGATCAGATGGAGATTCTCCGAATACCAGCCGAGATACTCGCCGTCGAGGCTCGAGTTGCGCACCGTCACATCCTTGGTATTCCAGAAAGCATCCTTCGAATGAATCTCAGCGTCGTCAATATCGACATTATGGCTATACTGGAAGGAATAGTTTCCATGTTGCTTCCATGAGCGTATACGGATATTATCGGTGTGCATGAAAAGATAGTCGGCATGATCCACCTCAACATTTTCGATGTCCACATCGCTGCAGCTCCAGAGTGTTTCCTGCGCATCGGGAATGCGGACGTTCCGAAGGCGGATTCCATGCAACTCACGGAACATTTTCGGAGCCTCTACAAGTGTATCCACCATCTCGCAACCGCGGCTGTACCAAAGAGCCGCACGCGCTCCCTCAGTGAAAAGGCAGTCCTTGATCTTGAACCCTTCGACATGCCAGAACGGATACTTTCCCTCGAAGCGACATCTTTCCACCTCGATATTGCGACAGTTCTTTAGTGCGCTTTCTCCCGCATGTATGGTACAGTCCTCGAGACAAAGATCATTGCTTCCAAAAAGAGGCCGTTCTCCTCCGAATTCCTGATTCTTTATAGTTTCCATCTCTAAAAATTTGGTCTTGCAAAATTACAAATTTATCTCAAGGATGTCAAGAGCTTAGAACGAGAAACTGAAATTGGCTAGAAGACGGTTCACGTTTCCAACAACTCCGGAGTAGTCGGCACGCTTTCCGGCCAGATATTCAATACCTGCCTGGATACGCGGTGTGAAGGTGTAAACCATGTTTATGGCCAGATACTGCCCGTACTTGTAAGTACTATCGTGAATATCACCCTTCGCGAAATTGCGCAATGTAGCCAACGCCAGATTTGAGCTCAGATGCTTGGTGAAATACACCTTGGCTCCGAAAGTTGCACTCACTGTGGTGGGGGCATAAAGCTCGCCGTTTTTTCCCGGCACAGGCAGAAGATCGTAGTTGCCGTTGGAGAGGTCGCCGGTATAGGAAGCAATTCCCTTACCCACGGAACCCATGGCCGAAAGAGTGACGCACCTCCATGCGCGCACTACACTTGATAGCTGTACACCCCATCCGAGAACGTGGCGGTTACGGGCACTTACAAGATCCCGGTAAGAAATATCGCGGATAACCCCTGCCACACGTACATGGCTTAGACCTCGATCCCACTGATATTGACCTAATGCGGCAAAGTCCGGAACATAATCATTTACCTTCTTGGTATATGAATCCTCCGTTGGCTGTGACGAGGGGAACTCAACGGATCCGGCAAAGGTCCAATGATCGCGCCAGGTGTGAAGGTAGCGCACCAGCATATTGCTCTTGTCTAACTTTCCGTTTGCACCGGCAGGGTCGAGCACATCAGGTTGTGCGGCCGGGTCGGAGAAGGTTGTTTTTGCAAGACCGGCTGTGAAATCCCCGATCTGGAACCATGCTTTCTTGAGTTTAAAACCACTTCCGGCATAACCGTCAAAACCGCCTTCGATGTATGCTCGGTAATCTCCAATGGGAGTATGCCGCCCCATGATGTTGAAGAATATCGCCGAACCACCGGCCGACGCACTTAGATTCCGAAGCGTTTCCGGAGTCTTCGGAGTGATATAGTAAGGACTGAAGTTAGCATTATCCACAGTCCCGTTCCAATCGAACCACCCGCTGACATTCACGACGCCGCCGACACCCATGGCCAGATTGGCATCCTTGCTCATGAAAGTGAAATATGGCGTCTCAGGATCCTGTGAGTTACGGAACTGGTCAACGTAAAATTTTGCGAGCAGGCTCTCGACGGAATCACGGCCAACCCCACTGCCTCCTCCGCTCATAAAAATGACTTTCGAGTCGCTTATAATATCGCGACGCATCTGTTCTTCCGCGTGCATTGCGGTTGTGTCCGTAGCGTTAATATCCGTAGAAGGACCTGAAGGGGCAGCGCCCGTACGCGCTGCGGCGGGAAGTGCGCCTATGGCTGCAATCGCCGCGAGGATGTGTATTTTAGTATTCATAAAAGAAAAGGTTGAATTCCGTTTCAAAGGATAGTGTCGTGGAGAAATTTGAAGAAACTCTCTATAATTCATGAACAAAACAGGGCTCCGGAAAGTTTCCGGAGCCCTGCATAAAATCTGATATATGCCTTTCTTAATAATTGAACGGATGCACCCTCGCGCCAAATGTTCGCTCATAATAGTCCACAAAAGCCTTGTTCACCAGACGAATACCTCCGGGGGTGGGATAATCCCCCGAAAAATACCAGTCGCCGGGACAGTCCGGGACCGCTCTGTGAAGACCGTCTATTGTCTGATATAGGATTTCGGCTTTCGCAGTGAGTCTGTCGGGAGTGAGCATAGAGCAGATTGCCTCGGAGATTTCCACATCAGTGAACGGCGCGTATATGGCTTTGACATGATTCTCCTGAATCCCGTCAGAGCCTGCGAGCACAGCTCTGCGACATTTCTCATACGTATCATGAATCACCGAAACGGCTCCGCGTTCCATCAGCAGACGTATGGCTGCACGGAAAGCGATCAGCTCCTCAAGACGCGGCATGTCGATGCCGTAATAGTCGGGATAGCGCACCTGCGGAGATGAGCTCACAACAATAATTCTTGCCGGCTCAAGTCGGTCGAGTATTCGCAAAATACTCTGTTTAAGCGTAGTACCCCGCACTATAGAGTCATCAATGACCACGATCGTATCGCGTTCCCTGCGCACTGAACCATATGTGACGTCGTAGACATGCGCTGCAAGATCATTGCGCGAAGTGCCCTCGGCAATGAATGTCCTGAGTTTAATGTCTTTGATGGCTATTTTTTCCACCCTCACCTTTCTGTCGAGAATAGCCCCGATCTTCTCCGGGTCGGCGTCGCCGCGCGCACAAAGCGCCGTAAGCTCGCGCTTTTTTTCATGATCATTGATGCGTTCAAGTTCCTGAACCATGCCTATGAACGCAACCTCTGCCGTATTGGGGATGAAAGAAAATACAGTGTCACGCAAGTTGCCCTCGATCATCTCCATCAGTTGGGGCACAATGTTTGCGCCCAAAGCCTTGCGTTCGCGATAAATATCCTCATCGCTGCCACGGGAGAAATATATACGCTCGAAGGAGCAGCGCTTGTCGGGTGCCTCGGGCAGAATCCGCTTTATGGATACTTCCCCATTCTGCTTCACAATCAGCGCACAACCGGGTTCAAGCTCATGCACATCCTCCGCTCCGACATTGAAGACCGTGCGTATGACCGGGCGTTCCGACGTGAGAACGGCAATCTCGTCATTACAGTAATAGAACGCCGGACGGATACCATTTGCATCCCGAAGCGCAAAAGTATCGCCCGAACCTGTGGCTCCGACAATCACGAATCCGCCGTCCCAGAGCGGAGCAACGTCCTTGAGCACGTTCTCGACACTTAGCTCGCGCTCGATAGCCCGCGAAAGCTCGGGATCGCGTACAATGTCGCGATACTTACGGTATACACGATGGTTCTCCTTATCCAGAGAATTGCCAATCTGTTCGAGCAACAGCACCGTATCGCCGAACAGCCGCGGATGCTGGCCGGAAGAAACGATGTGATCAAATATCGCTCCGACATTCGTCATGTTGAAGTTGCCGCAAAGCATCATTGCTCTGGAACGCCAGTTGTTGCGCCGGAGAAAGGGATGGGTATATTCTATGCCGCTGCGCCCAGTGGTGCTGTAGCGGAGATGGCCCATGTAGATTTCTCCGATAAACGGGGCCAGAGTATCAGCCTCCTCGGGAGTAAGTGAATTCAGCTTGGGCGGAAGTGCCTTTCCGATGTTCTGGAAGATCTCATCGATGGCGCCAGTGCCCAAAGCTCTTTCGCGGAACACGTATTCGTGTCCCGGAACAGCATTTAGCTTCACGACACCTACTCCGGCTGCCTCCTGCCCACGGTTATGCTGCTTTTCCATGAGCAGATAAAGCCTGTCGAGCGCATAGGTGTAAGAGCCATATTTCCGCTTGAAATACTCCAGCGGCTTAAGCAGACGGATTAGCGCTACACCACACTCGTGTTTCAGTTGTTCCATTATCCGGGATTCCGAGAATTAATCAACGGATGAAAAGAAGCTCACGATATTTGGGGAGAGGCCACATCTCGTTATCCACCATCAGCTCGAGCTTATCGATATGATAGCGGATGCTTTCCATAGGCGGAAGTACTTCATTGTAGTAAGCAATTGCTTTCTCGCGCTCATCCACAATGGCATTAGCCTTCTTACGTGCGGCAACCATCTCCTCAACCTTGGCCTTAATCACGGACATATGTCGCGAGATCTTCTCAATCATGTCGAGATCATGGCTCACGATTTCAGCGCCTTTCTGTCCTGAGAAAAGGCTCTTGAGTTTCACAACATTGTCCACAAGCATCGACTGATAGCGCGTGGCAACAGGGATGATGTGGTTCATGGCAAGATCGCCGAGTACGCGAGCCTCAATCTGGAGTTTCTTTGTGTATATCTCCCACTTCACCTCATTGCGGGCCTCGAGTTCGACCTTGGAGAATACACCGGTGCGCTCGAACATTTCCACCGATTCAGGACGCAGATAGGCATCAAATATCCTGGGGGGGCATGTCTCGCAGTCGAGACCCCGTTTTGCTGCCTCTTCCTGCCACTCGGCACTGTATCCGTTGCCGTCGAAATGGATAGCCTTGGACTCCTTGAGCAACTTGCGCACTTCAGCAAGAATTGCCTCCGTACGGGATTCGCCCTTTTCAAGACGGCTCTCAACAGCAGCATGGAAGCTGTCGAGCTGATCGGCCACCGCGGCATTGAGAGCTATCATTGCCGAGGCGCAATTGGCGCTCGAGCCTACGGCGCGGAACTCAAACCGGTTGCCGGTAAAAGCAAAAGGAGATGTGCGGTTGCGGTCGGTATTATCTATCATCAGATCCGGAATCTGCGCCAGCCCCAGCGAGTATTCTTCCTTGCCCGAGAGACCCATCAGGTCCGTGACGGTAGAATTCTCGATTTTATCCAGAACATCAGCGAGACGCGAACCTGTAAATATGGATATGATGGCAGGGGGAGCTTCGTTGGCGCCGAGACGATGAGCGTTGGTTGCACTCATGATTGATGCCTTGAGAAGACCGTTGTGCTTGTGTACGGCAGCCATGACATTGGCCACGAACGTAATGAACTGAAGATTATCTTCGGGAGTCTTGCCAGGTGCGAAAAGCATCTTGCCACGGTCGGTGCCCAGGCTCCAGTTGTTGTGCTTGCCCGAACCGTTTATGCCGGAGAAAGGCTTCTCATGAAGGAGAACACGGAAATTGTGACGCCGTGCGACCTCGGCCATAAGCGTCATTAGCAACAGATTATGATCGTTGGCGAGATTAGTCTCCTCGAAAACAGGAGCGAGTTCGAACTGATTGGGAGCTACTTCATTATGACGGGTCTTGGCAGGAATTCCGAGGCGGTGACATTCAATTTCCAGGTCAAGCATGAAGGCCTCGACTCGCGAGGGGATGGATCCGAAATAGTGATCCTCGAGCTGCTGGTTCTTGGGGCTTTCGTGTCCCATCAGGGTGCGTCCGGTCATCACCAGGTCCGGGCGCGCGCCATAAAGCGATTCATCCACAAGAAAATATTCCTGTTCCCAGCCAAGGAAGCACTTTACATGCTTCACCTCCGGATCGAACAGCCGTGCGACCTTTGCACCGGAAATGTCCACGGCGTTGAGTGCACGGAGCAAAGGCGTCTTATAGTCAAGGCTCTCACCCGTATACGAAATAAAAATCGTGGGAATACAAAGCGTCTCGCCCAGGATGAAGGCAGGTGATGATATATCCCATGCCGAATACCCTCTGGCTTCGAACGTGTTGCGGATGCCTCCGTTCGGGAAGGATGACGCATCGGGTTCCTGCTGTACAAGAAGCTTGCCCGAGAAGGTTTCCATTACGCCACCTTTACCGTCGTGCTCGATGAAAGCATCGTGCTTCTCGGCTGTGCCGTCTGTCAGAGGATGAAACCAGTGCGTGTAGTGACGGGCCCCGTTCTCCGTGGCCCAGCGCTTCATACCTTCTGCCACAGAATCGGCCAGACTGCGAGAAATGGGTGTTTTGTTCTCGATTGCGTCCTGGAGAGCATCGTACGTGTCCTTGGGGAGGTAGCGGAACATTGTAGCGCGGTTGAAAACACGCTCTCCGAAATATTCAGTTGGACGCTCCGAAGGAAGTTTCACGCTCTGGGCCTTGCGGTTGTTGGCCTCTTCGACTGCTTTGAATCGTAGGGAACTTGACATGTGATATATGAATTTTTAGGAATGTATTGAATCTAATATGGAAAAGACAAACCGCCCGAGCGCAGAAGCGCAGGGGCGGTCGTTAAGAGGTCGTTGCATGTTTTCCGAGAGGCGAGGCGTCGATGACCCTGCTGCCATTATTCTTGGCTTGCAAAAGCATCTTGCTGCTATGCGTTTAGACGAACCGGAAAGCATACCTTAGAAATTGATGGCGCAAAAGTACAAATAATTTTCATATCCGCCAAAAAAATATTTTCGTAAACTCTAAAAAATAATGTTGGCTGAATTATTGCAGGACTGTTAATAAGGTTAAATTATGTAAATGGATTTGGATATCCCGAAAATGTGTCGTAACTTTGCAGCATCAAACATCGCGGGGTGGAGCAGTGGTAGCTCGTTGGGCTCATAACCCAAAGGTCG
>CAZBNM010000031.1:0-23841 GCA_964493495.1 uncultured Bacteroides sp. | reverse complement strand
CTCTCGTCAAGGCCCTGGATAAGGTCCACGGCGTCGTCCGTGTCCAGATGGTCGATCTGCTTGGCGATCTCCTCCGCAGGCATGTCACTCAGGAGCTTCCGACGGTCGTCCTCGACGAGCTCCATCAGCACATCAGCCGCTGTCTCCTCGTCCAGTAGCCGGTAGAGATATTCGCTCTCCTCCTGGTCAAGGTCCTGGAACAGCTCGGCGATATCCGCCGGATGAAGATCGCGCAGTGCCTCGCGCGCCTCGTCGCTGCGATCGTTTCGGATTATGTCCCGCAGCCGATCGATAAGTTCGGGTGTAGAATCTTTCATCGCAGGGAAGAGGCTATGTTGGTCAGTTCCACAAATTGTTCCACGCTCAGCTGCTCAGGACGCATCGACAGCAGCGGCGTTTCCGGAAGCACCGCACCTGCCGGCAGAAGAGAGCGCAGAGAGTTGCGTATCGTCTTGCGCCTTTGCCCGAATGTGGTCTTCACTATCGTCTTGAACAGCTTTTCATCGCAGCCCGCATCCCTCACTCCGTTGCGGCGCAGACGCACCACGCCGCTTTTCACCTTCGGCGGCGGACAGAACACGTGCTCGTCAACCGTGAACAGATATTCCACCTCATACCACAGCTGCAGCAGCACGCTCAGGATTCCCCGCGCCTTCGTGCCGGGCTTGGCCGCCAGACGTTCGGCAACCTCGCGCTGGAGCATCCCCGAGCAGCACACCACACGGTCCTTGTAGTCAAGCACCTTGAAGAATATCTGCGATGATATGTTGTAGGGATAATTGCCCGTCACGCAGAAGGGCCCCTCGCCCGGAAACAGCTCGTTCAGGTCCATCTGTAGGAAGTCGCCCTCCACAATCCGGTCGCCCGAGCCTTCCCTTGTGAAGGCCGGATAGTTGCGGCGAAGATAGTCTACGCTTTCCGCATCTATTTCCGCCACAGTCAGGCGTCCCCCGTGGCGCTCCAGCAGAAATTGCGTCAGAACACCCATTCCGGGCCCCACTTCAAGCACCGGTTCCGTCGTGTAGTCGTCCAGTGTGGAGGCTATGCGTGCCGCCACACCAAGGTCGGTGAGAAAATGCTGCCCGAGGGCCTTCTTGGGTCGTACTTCCGGTTTCATGCGCTGTTCTTCGTTGGTAATGGATGGCTTCCTTGTCAATTCTCTATTTCCGGGGCAGGGCGCTCAAAGCGCAGGGCTCTCCCCTCTGTCTGCCCCGTCAATTCCCCCTCGGCTACGGTGCGTGTGCCGTTCACCCACACATCCCTCACGCGGTGGCGCAGCTTCATCCCCGCAAATGGCGTCCACCCGCAGGGCGATGCCGCATCCGCGTCCGTCAGTGTCCGCCCGCTCTCGTCCACGATCACAACATCCGCGTAGTTTCCCGCACGGAGCGAGCCCCGCCCCTCGATGTCGAAGAGCTGTGCCGGCATTTCGGCATAGTGGCGCACAACCGTCGCCGCCGGCAGCATGTCCAGCAGAAGCGGCAGTGCGAATTGCACCGACGGTGCTCCCGAGGCCGCCTTCAGCGCGCCTCCGGCTTTTTCGTCCGGCAGATGCGGCGCGTGGTCCGAGCCTATGGTCGCTATTCGCCCTGCAAGCAGAGCCTCCCGCAGAGCCTCCCGGTCCGAAGCGCTTTTCACTGCCGGATTCACCTTTATGCGGCTGCCAAGCCGCCCGTAGTCCTCCGCGCAGAATGTCAGATGCAGAGGTGTCACCTCCAGTGTCACATTCTCGGCCCCTTCCGTCAGCTCCAGCTCCGCGGCCGTGCTCACGTGCGCCACGTGCAGCTTCGCCCCGGTCGCACGCGCCAGGTCCATGGCGCGTCGGGTGGCCTTCAGGCATGCCTCCTCCGAGCGTATATCGGGATATATCTCTATGGGCACGTCTTCACCGTACTTCGCTTTTGCCGCGGCTGCGTTGCGGCCTATCGTTTCGTCATCCTCCGCATGCACCATCACAGGCACACGCGCCGTGCGGAACACCGCCTCAAGCTCGCTCTGCGAATTCACCGCCATGTTCCCCGTCGAAGACCCGATGAACAGCTTCACCCCCGGAATCTCGCGGGAATCCAGCCGCGCAATCTCGGCCGTATTGCCCTCGGCCGCCCCGAGGAAGAAGCCGTAGTTTGCCGCCGAATCTCGCGCTGCGATGGCTTTCTTGGCCTCGATCGCCTCAAGGCTCGTGGTTGCCGGACGCGTATTGGGCATTTCCAGATACGACGTCACTCCCCCCAACACCGCCGCGCGGCTCTCCGACGCTATCGTAGCCTTGTGCGTAAGCCCCGGCTCCCGGAAATGCACATGCGTATCTATCATCCCCGGCAGGATATGGCCCCCGCGGGCATCCACCCGCAGCGTCTGCCCCTCTTCCGTTTCCGGCAGAGTGCCGCGACCCGTGGCTGCTATCCGGTCGTCGGATAGAAGCACCCACGCGTCAGCCGGCTCCGTCGGCGACATATCCGCAAAGCGGCCATTGTATATCAGGGTGAGGCTCATTCAGTTCTTTCTCCCGTCAGGGTATTTTTTGAAAAGGCTGTTCCACTTCAGGCGGATCACACCGAAGACAGCCTCCCCGAAAATGCTCGAATTCATCTTACTCGTTCCCAGCACACGGTTGATGAAGATTATAGGCACCTCCACAACCTTGAAGCCGTGCTTGTGCGCCGTGAACTTCATCTCTATCTGGAAAGCGTAGCCCTTGAACTTCACCTTGTCAAGCTCGATAGCCTCCAGCACGCGCCGGCGGTAGCATACGAATCCCGCCGTCGTGTCGTGCACCGGTATGCCCGTCACCATCCGCACGTATTTCGATGCGAAATAACTCATCAGCACTCGTCCCATCGGCCAGTTCACCACATTCACGCCGCTCACGTATCGCGACCCCACAGCCACATCCGCATCCTCCTTGATGCAGGCCTCGCGTAGCTTCAGAAGGTCCTGAGGGTTGTGCGAGAAATCAGCATCCATTTCGCATATATACTCGTAGCCTTCACGCAGGCAGTCCTTGAACCCCTCGATGTAGGCCGTCCCAAGGCCAAGCTTCCCCGCACGTTCTATGATGCGCACCCGTCCCGGGTATTCCTTCATCTTTTCATGCACGATCGCCGCCGTGCCGTCAGGCGAATTGTCATCTATCACGAGAACGTCGAAAGCCACAGGGAGGCCCATCACGGCATCGATGATCGCAGCCGCATTCTCGCATTCGTTATACATCGGGATGATGACGCAGGCATCTCCGCGCTTCGTTTCCGAAGTGCCCGAGGCCGGTACAGTAGGTTGAGCGCACATATTCAGGCTGGGTTTTGGGCTTATACTTGTTTCAGAATGCAAATGTAATATTTTTTCCCGAAAAAGAAGAACCCTTTCCCGATTTCCCCCCATAAATCCCGATTATTCCCGATTATTCCAGCCTCCGGCTCCCCCTGCATTTCGGATAATCGCTGCACCCCCAGAATTCTCGTCCTTGGCCCTGTCCTTTCTTTTGCATCCTTTTAAGCATAGGTTTCCCGCACAAAGGACATGCCGGCGCACCCGTCATGGAAGCCTTCGACTTGCGTGCCTCAAGCCGTTCAACGCTCATATTCTCCGTGAAGCCTCCTCCTTGTCTGAAACTTTCCAGCTGACCTTCGAGCTGGCTCTGAAGCATCTTGTTAAGCCTGATACATAGAATAAGCATCGCATTGGCTGCTATCTCCGCATTGTCACTGCAAAGCCAGTGGTCAAACTTGCTTTTCTGGCGAAGAATATGTTTGGCGGCATCGTGCAGATAGCTGTTGGAATATTGCGGCGGATCAAGGTGGATCTGCCAGATTGCTTCTCGGTCAGGATTTCCTATAGCCCAAATATCGGCCTTCCTACGCAGAAGGAAGTTGAAGAGGTCGCCTTGCAGCTCATCAAAACTTGCGCGTGCCACATCCAGAAGCCGCATTTCAGTTTCAATAGATGTAGAATGCCGCGCCGAGCCCTCGGCGATATTGGCGACTCCGCAGCGGGCAGCCATAACCATTTGGTCGTAAAGGCGGCGTCCGGGGTCAATGGAGTAATCGACAAACCTGTCGCAGAAATCTTGGGTAGCAAGTTGGATGATATTCGCTACGATCCATGAATTCAGCCAGAAATATGATTGGGAAAACCTAATATTTACGCCCATAATTCGTTCATTCTATTGTTTTTGCAAATATAGCTCCATTAAATGACCCGACAAAATCTATCCGACAAAATTTCCCCCTTATTATAAATAAATCAGGATAAATCACGATAAATCCTGATTAATCCTGATAAATCCTGTTTATTCACGATAAATCCCGCTTCCCCCCCTGGCTTAATCCTGATTAATCACGATAAATCCTGATAAATCCTGTTTATTCAAGATAAATCCCCATTACACGTCTCTCCTCTTCAACCGTTATCGGGCTCGAATGGCCCGAAAGCAGGACCGTTTCATCCGGAAGCGTCAGGATTTTCCTTTCGATAGATTCCATAAGCTCCCTGCGGTTTCCGCCCGGAAATTGGGTCAGACCCGGCCCGTGGTCATAGAGCGTATCGCCCACAAAGGCCGCGCTTTCCCCCTGCGAATAATATGTCACCGACCCCGGCGTATGCCCCGGCGTGTGGATCACCTTCAGCGTGAAGCCCGAGTTTTCCTTCAGCCGGATTATTTCGCCGTCGTAAAGCTCCTCGTAGTGACGCACCGTCACCGGCATCCCGCTCGACCCGCTTAGATTCAGATAAGGATCCGTAAGATAGGCCGCATCCGAGGGGTAGATATAGATCGGCGCCGCTAACTGTTCGCGCAGCAGTTCCGCAGCCCCCGTATGGTCGAAATGTCCGTGCGTGAGCAGGATCTTTTCAATCTTCCAGCCATTGCGGCGAATAGCTTCCATAATCAGCCCGGGCTGTGCGCCCGGGTCAATTATGAATCCTGCCTTGCTCACCTCGTCGATATAGAAGTAGCAATTCTCGGAATAAACCCCCTGAACCGTAAGTTCTCTGATCATCTTCTTGTCTCCTTTCCGATTAAAGCAACTGACACCCGTCAGGGCCGCACGTATGGGGGCGCTCCGTAGGCGTGGATTCCTTAGCGTCCTTCTCTTTCTTAAGCTCGCGCTCGAGCACGGCTTTGAACGAGTCCACCGACATCGCACCAGGCACAGCCAGTGCGCCGTTGAACACCAGATAAGGAACGCCGCGCACACCGCGCATCGCTGCTTCCCGTTCGTCGAAGCGAACCTCGTCATCGTACATGTTCGACTCCAGAACCTCCTTCACATCCTTTTCCCGCAGACCAGCCTGCAAAGCCTTCGCCAGAAGCACGGCATGATCCGCAAGCACAAGGTTCTCCGTGAAGTAGGCTGCAAAAAGAGCCTCGTTGAGGCGCCCTACCGTCGCACGGTCATACTTTGCCTCTGCCAGTTTCATCAGTCGGTGCGCGTCCCTCGTATTCGAATAGCGGGTTGTTGCATAGCGGAAATCGATGCCAAGCTCGCGCCCCAGTTCCGAGATCTGCTCGATCTGGCGTTTCGCATCCTCAAGAGAGAGGCCGTATTTCATCGCAAAGCGCTCCGGCGTCGACGACACAACTTCCTTCGATGCCGTCGGATCAAGCTCGAATGCCCGGAAATCGATCTGTACGTCATCGCTCAGACCCATATCCTCGATAGCGCGTTGCAGACGGGTTTCACCTATGTAGCAGTACGGACATGCAAAATCGCTCCAGATTGTAATAGTAATCATCTTTCTTTTCCTTTCTATTTAATTATTTGTGTTAGTATTTCCCGTAGTATATTCATCTCTTGTGCAGTGATTCTGGAGGCAAGCTCTGCGTGAAGTCTCTGCGCTATTTCCATAATCCCGGGCTCAAGCGCTCTACCTCTTTCCGACAGCGATACAAGGCAGCACTTGTAGCTGCTCTGATTGACTATCGCAAGCCCCTTCCTCTCGAGCGAGCGGATGCTTCGGCTTATCGATGCCCGATCCTTCCTGAGCACTCGCGAGATTTCGCATTGCTGCATCACATCGTTCGTAAGCAGCAGGCGCATTATCAGATATTCCGCCGTCGTGATGTCAAGACCGGCATCTTTGAGAGCCTTGGCCAGTCGTGCCTCCTCTGTTTGATAGGCAACCCCGAGAAGGCAGCCCACATTGGGAATCGAGTATATATTCTGTTCATTAGTCATATCATCACTATAACACACAAGCTCGAATATTGTTGTTGCGACAACAATAATCCTGAAATCATTTCCCTCCCCCGCACTTAATCCTGATAAATCCTGATAAATCCCGATAAATCTCCTTTTCCTCAAATTTTCGTATCTTTGCGCCAAAGCCCCATCCCGGGCAATCTTTAATCTTCCGAATTATGATAGACGAAATCCTAAAACACAACCAAGAATTCGTTGCCAACAATGGCTACGAACGCTTCCGCACATATTGAATGTATTACATTCCAAGCGGAGGCTACTGTTAAAACACATTGACGGTAAGATATGCTTTCACTTTACCTATCCAATAGCTTTAGTTTGTTTTCTTGAACCAAGTAGCCATAATGACAAGGTGGAGCTTAGTCGGAGAATTTGACCTGCAAATAAGGATACCCCCACTACTATAAGCGAAACTGTTACTCCCAAGACAAATTGCATAAATGGTGAATCATAGGTGAGCATGAAGTTACGCATAAAGCGAAGGTTAGGCAAAAAGAAATAATGCAGGAAATAGATATCTAAGGTTCGACGACCAATAAATTTCACAGATTTTGTGAATTTGTTATTTTCTTCAAATTTAAAACGCCAATTATAGAAAAGGGATATAACCGTTAGTAATGTAACGATTCCTAACGGGTAAGCATAAAGGCTATCCTTAAGATGGGCTAAGGGACTATTTATTAAGCTTAAAGCAGCGCATGCCCAAAAAAACAATAAGATAGATATTGACCAACAACGAAATCGCTCACTGCATAATACCATTTCAAACAATCCCAGGTGGGAACGAACATATAAACCGAAGACAAAGTAGGGGAAATAGTAAAAAGTATGTCTCGAAATAAGCGCTACAATGATTCTTCCAATACCCATACTAGTGCTCGGCACCCATGTGTCAATGTTGTAATGAATGATCACACACATTATAGCTAATATCCATAAAATGACCCATAGCCAAGCTTCCTTATTCAACCTTTTCAATATTACAACTGAAATAATATATATAATAAATATACGGAATAGCACATAGGTAAACCAATATCCATCTGCGTCTGCAGCGAATGACCATAATCCTATAAACTGGTGTTTCATAAGGGCTAAATTAAGCGCAAGGAAAATAGTTGTCCCTACTATTTGAACCTTGAATTTGCGCGACAATATATCTTTAAGGCGGTCTTCTGTCCAATTCCTAAACTTCTTATATGCAAAAAATCCGCTGACAAAAAAGAATAAAGGCATTCTGAATGTACAAAAGAAATTATTAAGAGATGAATCGATGCCTAATGAAAACGTAAAAATGTGTGAAAATACGACTAAAACCATCGTGAAACCTCTTAGGGCATCAAAATAGTCATATCGAAGATTCGTTAATGAATTATTGGGTGTGAGTGTAGTATCTGAATTCATATGTGATGTTTATGTGCTGGGAGCGTCAGAGAATAACCAGTGTTTGGTTTATAAAACAATGCAAAGTTAATTCAAATAATTGTATTGTGTATACATAGGAATATTTATTTCACTCATTCACCTCTCGTTTTTTTACAAAATAATTTTCCCCGCATGCGCAGCTTCAGCTCTCCTGGTCCATGTGTCGATATAATTTTCGTATCTTTGCGCCAAAGTCCCTTCCCGGGAAATCTTTAATCTTCCGAATTATGATAGACGAAATCCTAAAACACAACCAAGAATTCGTTGCCAACAATGGCTACGAACGCTTCCGCACATCCAAATATCCCGACAAGCGTATAGCCATCGTCGCCTGCATGGATACCCGTCTCGTCGAGCTGATTCCTGCAGCCCTCGGGTTCCGTAATGGCGATGTAAAGATAATCAAGAACGCCGGCGCCACAATCACCAATCCCTTCGACTCCACGATGCGGTCCCTGCTGGTCGCCGTCTACGAATTGGGAGTAAACGAAATTATGGTCATCGGGCATACCGGCTGTGGCGTACAGGGCATGAACGCCGCCGAGATGCTGCATCTTATGCGCGAGCGAGGCATCCCAGAAGAGCACATCACCCTGATGCGCCATTGCGGCATAGACCTCGACAGCTGGCTCCACGGCTTCGACGACACCGACGAAGCCATCCGCGAGACAGTCGACCTCATTTCCAATCATCCACTCATGCCCGCCGACGTCCGCACCGCCGGATACGTAATGGACACCGACACCGGCCTCCTCCGCCCCCTGAATTGAATCAATAATACACCCCCCGCGCTTTATCAGGATTAATCAGGCTTCCCCTCGATTAATCACGATAAATCCCGCTTAATCCCTCTCCCAAAAAACTCACGGGCCGCACGGCTTTTCGCCGCGCGGCCCGCAATCCTTTCCGCCCGTGGCGGAAAATCATCTGTTTATATTGACATCAATCTGCTTTCTGCTATTCGAATCGTACACCTTGTCCGGACGGGCCCTGTATCGGGCAGGAAAGCCGTAGACTGTTATGCGGAGCACCCGTTTACCGTTCATCAGGTTCGTGAACTGAGGATTCACCAACATCGCGCAGTTATATTTCATTACAGCCTCTGTAAGAGCTAAGTTTTCCGCATCCGCAAGTGTGATGTTTTTCAGTTTTGCCTCACCTTCGGGAGTAGAGATGTCGATTGTATAGGATACTCCCTCGGAATCCACATCCAGAGCGTAGTCATTGATGCTCTCGATGTATGTGCGTGGCGTATGATACGCATTACTGCTGTGAGCTTCCGTGCGCGATGTCGAGCACGAACTCACCGCGAAAAGTACCGCCGCAGAGGCTAACAGGCTTATTATCTTCTTCATGTCTCAACGATTAGAAATTATACTTGAGTCCCATTCCGAAGGTGCTCTCTTTGAAGCGGTTGTCGCGTATCAGATCCACGCCGGCGGTGAGTCGGCTCCCGTTGCCGAAGGCTATTTGGTGCTGAATCAGAGGTGCGCAGCTCACTTCGCTGTATTCCCTTTTGAGCTGACTCGCTTTTATCAGGCATCCCGTTGTGGTCGCTATGCCCGCAGCACATACTACCGCACCGCCTATAAATGCGCTTGTCGCACTCGAATCCCAACCGTACGAAGCCTCAAGCCCCATTAGTACGGCGCCGGCAACTGTCAACGCCGGACCCACTGTCAGGCCGATAATCTTTAATGTCTTCGCTTTTTTGAGCATCGGAGCGGTGTACCTTCTCGAACGGTCCAAAGAAATCAGAGCATTATCATTATAGTTTGAGCTCCCGGTCTGCTGATTCCCCGGTGCATATGCGTTCGAGGTCTGTTTATTGATCTTGTCCTGACGGCCATCCTGATAATTGATATTCGCGACTACAGAGCGATCCATTACGTACCGCGGCCCATTGAGATCCGACCACTTCAGATACACAACGTCCGTGCCGTTTACTTCCACGATTCGGCACATCACCGTACTCCCGTCGCTCTTCACGATAATGTCCTGGGCCGATGCGCATAGCATTCCTACAAGCGCAAAGAGACCCAATAAAAACCTTTTCATCTTTTTGTTCCGTGTTTCTCATCCCTCTTTGAAACGCTTGAGTTTGGATATGAAAAAAGTGTAGGGAATGTACTTGCCTCATCAAAATTTCCTGGTCTTGGCCAACCGTCTCCCTTGATAAAGCTATAGCCCTACACTGAGCTGATATGAGGCATCGCATTATGCGATGGACATAATCAACCAATGCAGGTGCCATTGCTAACCATCTTCGGGAGTATCTCAAACGGCCAAGTTCGGAAATTGAAGATAATTAAAATAACACCTTTTCGTATGTTTGATCCACCCGGCCCTCTCTTGGGCTCCGGAGCATGATTCTGCCCGCTTGATGAATCCATCGGCAAAATTAATCAAAAATATCATTCCCCCAACACCTTCACGCAAATAAATATTCCCTCAATCACACTTCCCCCCGCGCTTTATCAGGATTAATCAGGCTTCCACTCGATTAATCACGATAAATCCCGCTTAATCCCTCCTCCAGAAAACTCACAGGCCGCACGGCTTTTCGCCGCGCGGCCCGCAATCATTTATCTGTAAGCTTACTTCACTAAAATCTTCTCTGCGCCCTTGTCCGTCCGCCGGATATAAACGCCCGGTGTCGAAGGTGCCGAGTGCAGCTGCCGGCCGTCTATGCGGTAGTACACCGCCTCGCCTTCGCTTGCATCGGCTTCAATGTTGTCGATGCCCGACGACAGGTACACATCCTTCAGACCGTTCGAGGCCGAGTACTGACGCGCACCCATGAAGTCGCGGTAGGCATATACGCCGTAGGCATAGTTCAGGTTATCCCCCAGACGGAGCCCGGCGAATGTGGCCGAATGTGCGTCCTTGTCCGCAAGCACACGGTTCTCAACCAGAGTGTAAACCTTCGAGCCGCGGGGCAGCGTCTGCGTCACGGTGATTTCGTCGATGTAGAAAGGATAGCCGTTGTAGGTATACAGCAGAAGCTGCATGTTCGGCTGCCCGCACGTAAACTCATAGGTCAGCGTCACCGGCTCCCCGGGCTTGATGTCCTGACGGATGAAGGAAGCATATCCCGCCTGCACGACCAGCTGGTCGTTCGTCGCATCGGTATCGCCTACGACAGTCACAGTCACTGTGAACTTGCCGCCATTGCCGCTCAGATCCATCGTCGGAGTCTGGATGCAGCCCGTGATGTTCATGTAGGCGCGCGAGCCCATCATGCCCTTCACAAGATAGTTCGCAATACCCATCCAGCCCGGATTCATCGTATAATCGTCAAGCGAGCGTGGATTCACCACGTTATAGAGCCCGACAGGACTCTCGAGTGTGCCCTCCGTCACCTTATCGAAGTTCTCGTAGAGCACATTCACCGTCTCCGATGCGTCTGACACGGTATAAACACTGTAGTTACTTACAGCATAGCCTTCGGCCTTGGGTGTCGAAGCCCAGTTCGCCGTATAGCCGTCAACGGTCAGATCGCTCGCCGACAGGATTTCCGGTGCCGGAAGTCCCGCTGCACTCACTTCATTCGATTCGTCCGATTCGAAGCTCGCGTTCTTTGCGCGCACCGTGAAGGAATAATCCTTCTCCGGATCAAGCCCCGCGACGCTGTACGACAGCTCCGGAGTCTCAAGACCGGTCCGTACGGCCACGCCCTCAGGCTCAGTCATGATGCAGATGTGGTCGAACACCACACTCACGTCCTTGCCCGCATCGTATTGGTCATTCTTGCGGAAGTAAACCTGGATGGCCTTTACCCCGTCCGGGAAATTCGACGACAGGTTGATGATTTCTCCCTCGTCCGAGATGCGCTCAACATCATAGTTGCCAAGCGCGCCCCATTGTCCGTCCACAAGCACGCTCACCACAAGGGTGCTCAGGCATTCCTCGCCCGACGGATGAGCCGCATAGAACGAAAAGTCCCGGATCGGCCGCTCGAACGTTGGAGTCACGAATCCTTCTCCCGTATTGCGGAATATCATTCCCGTGCTTCCCTCGTAGCCAAGGGGCGACACATGGTCGGCATTACGGACCGTGCCGTAAGCGAACTGCCAGCCCTCCGGAAAGCCCGGATCGCTCGAGTTCAGCAGATTTGTCCCCGCAATCAGGTTCAGCCCCTCGAAGTCCTCTACCGTTATGGCCTCGGAAACTTTCTTCTCATATATCGTCACGGTGTACGAGTCTGCCTGATTCGTCCCCTGCCAGTGCGCGGTGAAGCCGCCCGGTATATAATCCGTAACTTCCGTAGCTACCGGCGCCGGAATCTTGGTCTGACGCGTCGTCACCTCGATGTCGTCGATCAGAACCTCCTCCTGAGCCATCGTGAACTGCATCACGCAGCCCGAGAAGCCGCCCTTGGTGAAGTTCAGCGTGTAGCTTTTCCATTCGGACGTCACGTCAACATATTGCGTCTCAAGGCGTCCGTTCTCGCTCAGAATCGCAACGTCCATCTTGTCCGAAGCCTTGTCCGAACCAAGCAGACGCGCGCGGAATGTCAGCGTCACATTGCCCGAATAGGCCCCCTGCGGCGTGCGCAGGAAGCCGGTTTCTTCGACAGCGCCGCCCATGCCGTTGGAGAAAAGTCCCTTGCGGATGGCGCAGGTGCCCCCCGCCTGATAGATGCAGGCGCCGCTCCAGCCCGGAGTCCGGGTATATTTCGAGGGGATGGAACCCGTCTGGCGATCCGCGATATAGGTTTCGTCAGGAGTTGCTTCCGTCCCGGCGCTCATGCGCGAGAAATCCTCGTCGACAAGCGTCTGCAGCGTCGATTCAGCGGCTGCCTTCACAACGCCCGCATGGGCTGTCGGCCGGAGCATCGTGGCCTGTGCCGAGGCTCCCGTTGCCCAGGCACCCATCAGTATGAGTGCCGGAGCGAGAATATGCATTTTCATGTCGTATAGTCTGTTGGAGAGTTGTTTATTTCACCAGCACCTTGTGGCCGTCCACGATGTAAAGGCCCGCGGGAAGGCTCTTTACGTCTCGGCTCTGCACGCGGATGCCCTGCATGTTGTAGATCACGCCCGCTGCCTCCGGAGTCGTTTCCACTGCCTGAATGCCCGATACGGGTTCTACGTCAAGCTCGATATTGTGGGGAGCGCTCACCGAGAAGCTGTAGTTGCCGTCGGCATCGGCCTCGAGCGCTGTGCCGTCGACCTTCACCGAGTTGATGCGGATATCCGTGCGGGGTGCGATGTCGATTTTAGTCCCGGCAAGTACCTCATAGCCCGTGTGGCGCGGAACTGCCGTCATCTCGTCTGCCGTTACATCCACGCTGTTGAAGTGCTCCTGGGTGAATGTCAGCGCGTGGAAGGCAGGCTCATCGTCGCTGTCAACATAAATCTTGGCAACCGAACCCTCAGCGAGTGTGAAGTTGAAGCTCTTGAAGAATGAGCCGTTTGCAACCACGGGTTCATCGTTCACATACACATACACCGTCCCATATCCGTCTCCTAACGTGAAGGGGCTGTCCTGTGCGCACACCTGCAGGTGGTTGTAGCCGCTGTGAAGGGCGATTTCATTGCCCCGGGCACTCGTCAGCGTCCACAGATTCTCGTCCTCGTTGTCCAGATATACCACGGCGTGCTGGTCGCGAATCAGGCCTGTGGTTTCAACCACGATCTTGTCGCCCATCGACAGGTCTGCAATCTGATAAACGCCGTTGTAGTTGGGCTCGATATCCTCACCGTTGTGAGTCACCGACACAACAGTCGTGTCGTCGGCGCCCGTCGGAGTAAGCACGATGCTCGTCTTGTTCTCGTTCAGGAGAATCGTATTTTCGCCGGCAAAGAGCGGGAACTCGCTCCCGGGATACATAACCGAACCATAGCGGGCCGTAACAGCCTCCGGGTGCGCGATTGTCAGCGTAACGGTGAATTCTGCATACTCGTTCGCATCGATGTAAACGTCAATGTCCTGGTCCTTTACAATCAGGCGCTGAGGCGAGGTGAAATCCATCGTCATGTCGTCAACGCGATAGGTCAGCACGTAATAGTCTTCCGTGTTTCCGTGGAGATAAACGATCGTGCCCGCATTCACCGTAGCTACCCCGTCGATTACCGGAACCTCCTCGCCGTCCGAGCTCGTGCCCTTGGTAACCTTGGTCAGGAAGCCCGCAGCAGAGTCGCTGAACGTAAAGTTGATCTTGCGGTCCTGAGCAGGATACTGGCTCTGGATCTTCACCGTGCCCTCGCACGGCAGCGTCAGGAAATAAACCCCGTTCGTCTCCGTAAGCTTCGTGGCCGAGCCGTCCACCGTCACGCTGTACAGCGGAAGCTGTGTCGTCACGGCCGAGTAGATCTTCAGCGTTTTTTCCGTTTCCGGGTCGTAGGCCACTTCGTTGAGGCCATCCTGAAGTTCGATATTGCGCGAGGTCTCGCTCACCGACACCTTCACGGCCGAGGCAACGTCCACGTCCATCTTCACCACGGCCGACTGCGCCACCGACGCGCTCTCGGTGATCACATAATACTTGGCCCCCTCCGAGTAGGTTCCGAAGTTGGCGCTGTTGTTTTCAACGGGAATGTCATAGTAGCCGCCTACCCAGTTCACAGCCTTCAGGACATTGCCCTGAGTGGCCGTCAGGCGCACCTTGAAGCAGCCCGAGATAGCGTTGTCTCCGGCCTTGAGATTCGTGTACGGAGTTTCGTTGATCTCCACGCTTACACGGGAGGGATCGTCAATGTTGAGGGTGATGTTGGCGCCCAGCACGCTTGCCGGCAGAAGAAGTGCCACCAGCATCACGAGAAATGTGTAGACCTTTTTCATAGTCTTGAAAAAAATAGTGCTTGGTTTATTGAGATTGTTTTTGGAATTTTGTAAACACAAAGATACTACATTTTTCCTCCTTTACCAAATATTTCCGCGCATTTTGTCAGAAAAACCCGAAAAATTATAGCCGCGGAGCTCTCGGCCCGCGGCTATATGGTTGTGAATCTGTCATATTGGCCGTCATACACGGCATTTTTTTATTTCAGAAGTCCGGCTATGTCTTCAGGCGTAATCCCTTGCGACGCAAGCAACGCAGAGGCGTCAAAGTTGTTCACGAATTGCTTCGGTAGACCTAAAACATGCACCTTCACGGGCGAATCCCCCAGATAGGCGGCCACCTTCTGGCCGAAACCGCCGTCTGTGATCGCGTCTTCAAGAGTCACTATCGCCTTGTAGTTCCGCAGCTTGTCGAGTGTCTCTGTGTCAAGTGCAGAGAGGCAGCGGGGATTGATGAGCGTCGGGCGCTTCCCTTCCTCCTTCAGCAGCTCTGCTGCGCGGCGGCCGATCTCAAAGAACGTACCGGCTGCCAGGATAGCCACATCATCACCCTCCTCCACGGTCTGATAGCGGGCCGTGCTGTAGTCCTCGAGAAGTTCGATCCTGCTGTCGCTGCGCACAGCCCCTCCCGGCGTCCGCACCACCACGGGCACCGATGTCTGCGCCACGGCCCAGTCCAGCATCGCCAGATACTCCTCGCGGCAGGTCGGGGCAAGGTACACCACGTTGGGAATATTGGCCGTCAGCGCCTCATCGAAAAATCCTAAGTGCGTTTCGTCGTTCATCCCGTACACGCTGCCGTAGAACACCGTGAAGACCGCAGGCAGCCCGTTCAGCGCCACGTCTTGCGCCAGCTGGTCGTAGGCGCGCTGAAGGAACGACGACACCACGCCGAACACCGGACGCAGACCGCCCTTGGCCATGCCCCCGCCCATGCTCACAGCGTCTTGCTCGGCAATACCCGTGTCCACGAACCGACGCCCGGCTGCACGGCGCCGTTCTGGCGTGAAGCCGATTGCGCCCGGTGTACCCGCCGTCAGCACGGCTACCCGTGGATTGCTCTCCATCAGCTCCAGCATATGCGTGGCGAATACATCTGTATAGTCCTCCGTCCGGGCCGATGCATGCAGCGGAGCTCCGGTCTTCAGGTCGAAGGGTCCGCCGTAATGGAAGGCCTCCTTGTTCGCCTCGGCGGCCGGAAGGCCCAGGCCCTTCATCGTGTTGATGTGCACAACCACAGGATGGTCTATGTCCTTTACCGCACGGAAGGCCTCGATGAGCGATCGGAGGTCGTTTCCGTAACGGACATACCGGTAGCTGTAGCCCAGCGAACGGAAGTAGTTCGGCTCGCCCTCGCCGTTTGTGTTGCGCAGAAGGCGCAGATCGGCGTAGAGGCCCCCGTGATTCTCGGCGATGCTCATCTCATTGTCGTTCACAACCACGATGAAGTTCGAGCCGAGCGTCGCCCCGATGTTCAGGCCCTCGAATGCCTGGCCGCCGCTCAGGGAGCCGTCGCCGATCACGGCCACAACGTTTTCGTGCCCCCCGAGAATATCACGTGCCTTTGCCAGTCCTGAGGCAAGCGACACCGAGGTCGACGTATGGCCCACCGAAAACAGGTCATACTCGCTTTCGCGAGGCTGTGTGTAGCCCGTCACATCGTTGTAGTGTGACGGGTCCGTAAAGGCTTCCGCGCGGCCCGTAAGCATCTTGTGGGTATAGCTCTGGTGCGAGACGTCGAAGACAATCTTGTCCTCCGGTGCGTCGAATACGTAATGAAGCGCCACGATTGCCTCGACCATTCCGAGATTCGGACCTATATGTCCGCCGTGGGCGGATAGTTTAGTCAGCAGGGCTGAGCGGATTTCTGCGCACAGCGGGCGCAGTTCCTCCTCCGGCATGGCCTTCAGGTCGGCCGGAGATTTTATCTTCGAGAGTAAGGGGTATTCCATGGTTATTGTGTTTTAAGTAGTTATCTTAGTCAAGCGTAAGCAGGGGCGATGCTTCCCGCCGCGGGAGAGTGGCCAGCACGGTACGTCCGCGGCGCTCCTCGGCCGATGCCGTGAGTTCCGCGATCTCAGCGCCGGCCGCCGTCAATGCTTCCTTCGATAATCTGAACGCTATTTCCGGCAGATTGTTCTCCTCGCTGAGATGACACAGAAGCACCGTCCCCAGTTCCCGACGGAAGATGCTCCGCAGATACTCGGCCGCAACAACATTGTCCAGATGCCCGCGCTCCGAGACGATGCGGGACTTCAGATACTGCGGATAGTTTCCCTTGCGCAGCATCTCGGCGTCGTAATTGCTCTCAAGCACGATATGCCGCGCCTGCCGCATATAGTGGTCGGCCCGTTCGGTGATTATGCCCGTGTCCGTCGTGATGGCGAAACTCGTCCCAGCTCCCTCGATGTAGAAACCCGCATTGTCCGTCCCGTCGTGGCTTGTCTCGTAGGCCGTCACGGTGAGAGAGCCGGCTTTGAAGGGAAATTCCTTGTAGATAGGTTGATGATAGTCCGAGATCCGACGCGATACATTGTGTCGACGCAGAATGCCTCCCAGAGTTTTGGGAGTGGCGAAAAGCCGCAGATGGCGGAAGCGCCGTAGCAGTCCGTAGGCGTAACGTACATGGTCGCCGTGGTCGTGTGTTAATAGGATGCCTTTGATAGTCAAAGGATTGATGGCGTTATCCGCCAGTGTCTTCACTACAAACGACAGGTCCACTCCCGCATCGATCAGCAGACCGCACTCCGGAGTGCCGATATACGAGCAGTTCCCGCTCGACCCGCTTCCGAACGACATGAAGCGCAGCTTCTCCGGACGCGCCAGCGCATGCTCGTCAAGCACCGGAAGCTCGTCGCGGCCATCCGTCTGGCCGTCTTCCTGAAGTGCCGGATGGTCGAATAGCCCCGGGACATTGTCCCAATAGGCGGCATTGCGGCGGTGACGGCTTAGTTTGCTCATGGCGTTGCGCTCCTACTCAGCGGTAGAGGAGGAAGATTGTCGGTTTTTTATCGTAATTGTATTCCTCGCGCGCCCAGCGGTGCAGAGGCTTGGTGAGGATGCTCTGGTTCACGCCCGTGATGTCCGAAGCCACACACAGCAGCATGTCGCCCGGAAGGCTCTTGGCCAGTTCAGCTATCAGGCGGTTGTTGCGGTAGGGCGTCTCAATGAAAATCTGAGTCCGTCCCGAGCGGATTTCACGCTCCATTTCGCGCAATCGTCCGTTTCTCTTCCCTGCGTCCTGAGGCAGGTATCCCGCAAACGTAAAGCTCTGGCCGTTGAAGCCCGAAGCCATCAGAGCCATCAGAATGCTCGACGGTCCCACAAGCGGAACAACCTCAACACCCTTGCGCTGCGCAAGAGCCACAAGGTCCGCACCGGGATCGGCCACTGCCGGACACCCCGCCTCGCTTATCACGCCTATGTCATGGCCCTCAAGAGCCGGCAGAATCATCGACTCCACAGCCTCAGGCGCCGTGTGCTCGTTCAGCACCTCGAAATGCAGCTCGTCGATTACTATCGAACGGTCGCACGCCTTGATGAAGCGTCGGGCCGTCCGCAGCTCCTCCACGACAAAATAGCGCACACCGCGCAACAGTTCGATGTTGCGTGCCGGCAGCACGTCGGCCGGAGCGGTTGCCTCGCCCATTGTCGACGGAAACAGATAGATTTTGCCGTACTTTTCCATAGCGGAATACAAAATTACAAATAATTTTCCAAATTCCTCGGCTCGCACATCATGGGATAGCATTGCGGATATGCGTTTTTAGCTTTGAAATGTCGAAAATAATTTATATCTTTGTGTCATAATAATAGTAGTATTATGGATGTTAATAGTAATAATGATAATATATTGTCTATATTGGATGGCTTTATGCTTGATAATCCGGACGACATTATGATGCAGGTGGCCGGGAATTTTCGCAAACGTAGAGTTGAGAAAAACATCACCAGACAGCGTATGGCAGAGCTGTCAGGAGTGCCCTTGTCCTCTGTGGCGCGTTTTGAACAGAAAGGACTCATTGCATTTGAATCGCTTATCAAACTTGCTATGGCATTGGGTTATACGTCGGAAATAAAGGATCTGTTTTCCGCTCCGAAATATTCTACAATGGAAGAGCTTGACCTGATTCGCCGGAAGAGTAACGGCAAGAGAGCCTATGCTAAACGAAATAAAGTATGAAAAAGGCAGATAAGCTTAGTGTTATGTTTCATGGGCGACCGGTAGGGATGCTATCACTTACACCCGACAATCGCCGCAGTGTCTTTGAGTACGATAAGTCATGGCTTGCTGAAGGATTCAGTATTTCACCACTTGAGTTGCCGTTGAAGCCCGGTTTATTCGTTGCAAAACCGCAGCCGTTTTACGGAAATTTTGGCGTTTTTGAAGATAGCCTTCCCGATGGATACGGGCGTTATCTTCTTCATAAGGCATTGCTCCGTAATGGGATAAACGATTCTGACTTGACATCTTTGGATAGACTTGCATTAGTTGGAGACAATGGTATGGGGGCCCTGACTTACTCTCCATCCATAATCCTTAAGCCAGAGGAAACCATAACCGATTTCGACCGGCTTCAGGAGATTGCACTGGAAGTCCTTAAGGAGCAGCAGGATAAAGATGCAGGACTACTTCTGTATAATAGCGGGAACAGCGGTGGCGCCAGACCTAAAGCAGTATTCTCGGATGCAGAAGGACACTGGATCGTAAAATTTCGTCATACATACGATCCTAAAGATATCGGAATTCAAGAAGCCCGGTATAATGATGCAGCAAGAAAAAGCGGTATTGTTGTGCCCGACTTCCGGCTTATCAACGGACGATATTTTGCGTCCCGGCGGTTCGATATCGACAACAATGGAAATAGAATCCACACTTGTACTGCCGGAGGTTTGATGTGTATTTCTCTACGTGAACCTTTCATGGATTACTCAAATCTACTTGCACTGACCGGATACATAACCCAGAGTCGCGAAGATGTCGAGCAGATGTATCGCCGAATGTTGTTTAATTATCTGACTGACAATAAAGATGATCATTGTAAAAATTTCAGTTTCTATGTGGTCAGGGATAATGATATGAAAGCTTGGCGATGGCGACTTGCTCCGGCGTATGATCTAACATTTTGCACTGAGGGCTATAACGGAGAACATGCCACATCTGTCAACGGTACCGGCCACCCTCGATTGTCTGATTTCGTGGCCGTCGGCAAAAAGATCAGACTTTCAGAAAACAGATGTCGGGAAATAATAGAGGAAGTCCGCTCCGGGAGCTCCGAACTGATCCGATATGACATAATGGATTAGCACAGCCAGACTATACTTGGAGGGCAAAGTCATATATAACCGAAGCTGTCTGACGATTAAAAACAGACAGCTTCGGTTATATTGGGGATATCACTTGGTGAAAATCCTATTATTCAAATGCTTGAGGGTGATGGCTGGTAGATCGGTCGCTTGAATATCCAATGAATTAATACCCATTTCATTGAACCATTTTTCAAGAATTCCTTTCATCTTTGGATAATCGGTCAGTGGATTTGCATTACACTCCATAAAATACACTTCCATATCAGGATTTGATATTTTACAAGGAATAAGTCCACTCCCCTTTTATAGCCAATGTATTAGGTAGGATATAAGAATAATTTTTCCCCTCGATGATTTTGTTATTTGCATCAAATATATAGCCGTCTGAAAGAATAATCAACACATTGCGGTAGCCATCTTTACACAGGTCGTTCACCTTGTCGTTGTTGAAATATCCCCAGATATCAGAACCAAAAAAATCTTCAGCAGCAAGTGCGTTTGAATATAGTTTGGCGATGTTCTCCGTATGGGTATTTTTGAAGTTTACCAATGGTTTCTTTTTAGGTCCCTTAATATTATTCAAATCCAAAGAAAGATTCTCTGCCAATGCTTGTGCACTGTCGGGAGCCGGATAGAATACCACTTGGAAACAGTCTCTGTTTTTGCTAAAACCTTCGATGCTTTGTTTTTCAATAAAAGATTCTGCAATCCCATTAATGATTCTCTGATCTTTTTCAGATTGAGCCATACCGTCTTTTTCCTTCTTTATTCGGTCGGATAGATCGACAAATATTGAAATGTTAAGAGGCTTTGAACCTTCGACCAGAACATTTTCATCAGAAACGCTATCCTTTTTTTCATTTCTCCCGTTTTCACCACAGGACTGGACCAAAACGGCAATAATGCACATGCTTAGGAAGCATAGTAGAACGATAATTATTTGTCTTGCCTTCATTTGATTATAATTATATTTGAGAGATAAACTGATTATAAATCTTCGATGACTCTTCCATGTCCAAGTTACTTTTTCGTACAAGAGTCATATATGCGATCCATCCATTGTAGAAATCGCTCAAGGCGTTTTTTAAAATATTAGTATCTATTATATCTTGATTCCGCAACTTAATTTCGAGACTTGAAATTTCAGATTCATATGTCCTTATATTCTGCTGGATTTGGCAAATCTCTGTTTCAAGAGCCTCTATTTTAATCTTGGTATTTCGTATTTTATCTTCTAAAACTCGTATCTCTTTTGTATGGGCATTCATATTGTCAAAATGCTCTAATGTGAAATCAAAAACAAGACCCCAAATAACATATGCAACAAAGCCCGAAAAAATCACTATCCAAAAACTGGGTGAATTAAACGCCAAGGATACTGTATATGTGACATCATCAATAACTGTAGAGTTGAATACTTTTTCAGAAATCTCAAATGCTAACAGTGCGTCAAATATAAAAGTAACGATATATAGGCAGCCTATTTTTAGATATTTGCTCCAACCTTCTTCCGACTCTCCAAACTGATGGATAAGAAATCCCAATCCTAAAAAAATCACCGGCATAAGGAGAATGAATAGAAGTTGTCCTAATCCATTTGCAACAGCTTCTGCATAGCAATGAGAATCTAAGATGGCTTCTCCAGCACTGCTGATGTCGTTATTCCCAAAGAATGCAGAAAATGATGCGGAACTATAGAAAACAAATAAATATCCAGCCAAGAGTATGGTGATAATTGATCCAATGGTGAAATTTACTTTCGCCATAATATTCCCATTATCGCTGCTTTTTATTTGATCTATCTTTTCGGTATATTTTGAAATATCCTCATTGAAGCGCTCTTTTTCTCTTTGCTTGGAATTTAGTTTTATCTCCTCACCATCTCGCAGCCCCTTTTTTGTCTGGATTTGTGATTTTAGATTTTCCTGATTCCGCTTCTGTAAATCATTGTCGTTCTTTTGTTCTTTTACGTTTTGAGTATAGCAGGATTGTAAGGCAGGTGCCAGGGCAGAGAATAAACCACCCGCATTTCCGCACCATCTTACACCCCATGCATGATAAGATTCGTTCTGTTCTTTTAACTTGGCTGATAATACTGTTGAGGCGTTGTTTCCAGGAGCCGTATTTGTTTGAATCAAGTTTTTCAGCTTGTTTAAACCAGCTGAAATAATATTCCCATTAGACTTAGGGTTTGATTGGTCTGTTGAAATCATTTTACTATACTGATTATTTCATCTATTGGGGTTTTTATTTTAGCAAAATCAAGAAGAAGTTTCACCAACTCATCTGCGGCTTCTAAGAATCCGAATTTGAGAGCATAGTTTTTCAACAATAAGATTTCTGAAACTTCGATAACGCCGTCTGCAGCAGCAATTAATGCGAGATCGTATAGATAGCGGATTTTCTCCTCGTTGGTTTGGGGTATGTATATCGCTGATCCGCAGGTAAGTACTGCTTTGTTTATCTCCTCTGGAGTCAATCCGTAATCTTCACGGGCGATACGATACAGCTCATCAAGTTCGGAAATTGCAACATCCCCGTCTGCAACAACCATACAGTAGAGACTTAGAAAATGAGATTTTAGCTTCTCATCCATATATCTTTGATTTTGTGCCGCTGCTCTCCTGTCGGCTATAATGAAAAAATGCGCGAGAGCTGCACTTGTTGTCCGTCCCACACTTGGAGGCCTTCGCATTGCCTGGTTCAGTAGAACGGACAACGCCGAAGCCTCACGCAAATATGTATTCTTACTCTATACCGAATATCTCATTCCATACAAAGCAGATAGATACATATCCACAAAGGCATTCACCGTTGTCTCATCCTTGACTGAACCAAAGAAAGTTGCGAAGTTTCCAAGTGTCAAGAAAGAGCGTCAAGTAAACGCATCTTAATTATGTCTGCACCCCACCACCTATCCCATATCGGACTTCGGCAGCGATATGCAATTGCAAAATTATAACAATTTATCTTACTTACAAAATATTGTCTAAGTATTTTGAGGATTTTGGATCTTATCAGGGTGTCGTCATGTCAAGATGATGCATTTCCTTGTCTCATTCCTCGATATTCCGTATCCCCCTGCAAGTCGGATAGTCACTGCACCCCCAGAATTCCCGGCCCTGCTTCTCCCCCTTTTTCTGCATTCGCCTGAACATCGGTTTTCCGCACTGCGGGCACGTCGGTGCCCCTTCCGACGAGGCATGAGTTTTGCGCGCCTCAAGGCGCTCCACCGTCATATTTTCCGTAAAACCTCCTTGTGCTTTGAAGCCCTGCAGTTGAGCCGTGAGCATGCGTGTGAGCATGACATTTATTTTCAGGCACAAAACTATCATGCAGTTTGAGGCATCGGCTGCATCACCCTTTTCCAGATAGCAATCCAGCCGGGTAAGTTGCTTTGAAATGTGGTCTATGGCATCCGATATGAAATTCTCGCCATAGAATGGTTTGTCAAGCTGAAAATTGATGACACTCAGAAAGCGGGGATCATCGGCCTTCCATGCCTCAAGGGAGTGCCGCATCATGTAGTTCATGAAATCGCCCAGAAGTTCGTGAGCGCTTGCGCGGGACACATCGGTGAGGCGCATTTCAGTTTCAAGCGATGTCTCATGCCTTCCCGAGCCTTCAGCGATATTCGCACGGATCGAGCGGGCTGCCTGAGTCATCTTTCATTTATGTTTCGCCCCCAAGGCTCACAGGGTCTTGGGGGCGATGATTCGTCAGTCGATGATGTCGAAGCCGGTGTATTTCCGCAGGCATTCCGGAACGACGATGCCTTCCGGCGTCTGGTTGTTCTCCAGCAGGGCTGCCATGATGCGCGGCAGCGCCAGGGCCGAGCCGTTGAGCGTGTGGCAAAGCTGAGGCTTCTTGTCCTCGCCGCGGAAGCGGCATTTGAGGCGGTTGGCCTGATAGGTCTCGAAGTTCGATACGGACGACACCTCCAGCCAGCGCTTCTGCGCCGCCGAGTACACCTCGAAGTCGAAGGTAATGGCCGAAGTAAAGCTCATGTCGCCGCCGCACAGACGCAGGATGTGCCAGGGCAGACCGAGCTTTTCGAGCAGTCCCTGCACATGATCCTTCATCTCCTCGAGCGCTGCATACGAATTCTCGGGCTTCTCGATAC